>JBIKJE010000124.1:0-6816 GCA_044361165.1 Crocinitomicaceae bacterium
ACTCCTATTGCACCACACAACCTCAATGTGCGTCCAGTAGTTGTTCCAGATCATATGCCAATCAAATTGAAAATTGAAGGGCGCGAGCGAAAATACCTCATTAGTTTAGATGCAAATTCGAAAAATATCCCACAAGGTTCCGAGCTTATTATCAAAAAAGCGGAATTTATGATTAATGTGATGAAATTCGAAGACAATAATTTCTTGGATACAATCAGAAATAAAATGCTTTGGGGAATCGATAAAAGAAACTAGGCGTAACAAAAATTGCATTTCCCATTATATCAACTAAAACAAAGATGCGAATATTTCTTTTATTTTCCTTCGTAATCCTTCAACAATATTGGAGCCTTGCTCAAGTTGAAACATTTACTCCGATGCGAAGTAAAATTCCTCCTTATGATGATTCTATCATTAAACTATCGAATCAAGAGTATGAAATACAATACTATAAGAGAAATCAAGTCCCAATAAAATTAAAAGACAATTTAGTCAGTTTTACCTGTTACTTTGATTACAACAGTAAGAATTTAGCAGTTGATTCGATTCAAAATCTACAAAATTGGCTCACAAAATATACTGGTAAAAAGAATTTTGTTCTGAGTTTAGTTGCTTACACTGATACGATTGGTTCGACTAAATATAATTACGAATTAGCAAAAAACAGATTGAATTCTATCGAAAATTTGCTAAACACGAACGCTATCAAGATAGAAAAACGATTTATTTTAGGGGAAGATTATCCCCAATTCTACGAATACAAACATAAAAAATATAGAAAAGTTGTTGTTGTTGTTGAATTTGATAACGATGAAATTATCAATCCCGAGTTTCAGGGAAGAATGGAAATATTTGCAGCAGCAACACCTGAAATTCCAATTAACTTAAATATTCAATTTGTCGGAGATCAATCAGTCTATCTAAATGAATCGTCGATTCTTGAAGTCGTTACTTTGCTTGAATTTCTGAAAAAAAATCCCAATAAAAAAGCATTTATTCGTGGTCATGTTTGTTGTGCAAACGATATCGAGTTATCTATTCAAAGGGCTTTTGCAGTATACAATGATTTGCTTCTAGAAGGCATTGATGCATCTAGAATTTCGTATCAAGGATTTGGAAATACACTGCCAATTTCACCTGAATTCAACGAGGAAATGCGTCAATTGAATCGACGTGTAGATGTGATTTTTTCAGATTTCAAATAATCATCACTCAAATTTCGCTTTGTCTTCTTTGTCTTTATTAGGGCCTATTAAGATATTTAGTCCAGTACTTAAATGAGCATTTTTTGCTCCTTGTGGTGCCATGAAAGCCAAAATATTATCTGAAATAACGTACCATTGAATCGGTCCTCCTTTGATAGAAAATCCCAAACCAATATTGGCAAATGATCGGGCATATGCAGAATAATTAATAGTAGCTGCAAACCAATTATTTACTTTCAAATTTCCTGAAAGAATCAAACCTGCGCGATATTGTTTTTTAATGAATTCATTGTATAAAGTGGCGCCAATGTCGAATCTTTTTGAAACCTTATAAGTAGAACCTAAATAAAACCTTGTGTAAAGCCCTGAAGTGTATGACTTTGAGTTTTCATAACCATCAAAAACCTTTGTCAAGGTATCAGAAATAGCATCTACAAAAGAGTAAGTGCTATCATTCAAATACTGATTTAAATCAACTCCTTCAAATTTAAAATTTACTTCGTTTGACACAAAATTGGCATTTTCTGTGTCCCATTTAATAGCTCCCAAATCAAGTACACTTGCATTAAAAGCAAATTTTTCATTCAATTCATAAGTAGCACCTAAGTCAACTGCCATTCCAAAATTTTTAAAATTTAAAATGCTTTTAAATGGATTATATGTCGCAGTGCTTGTTTCATAAAATGGCTTTACTCCGGAAGTATTCACTTCTGCTGCACCATCTATTGTCAAATCAAAAGTAGTTGCATCTGTTGTGATTCCCAATTTGCTTTTTCGCGTATCTACATTGGCAATGCCCGATAACAATTTAAGCCTTCCTCCTATTGTTAATTTGCTGTTTACCTTTCTATTGTAACCAAAGGCATATTCAATGTATGAATTCAAATTAAACCCCAAACCATCTAAAGAAGCTCTTTCTCCAAGCAAGGATTTTCCATTTCCTTCAATTGCAAATCTGAACAAATCGCTAGGATAAGTAAAATTGGAAACCAAATGATTGGTCAATGAAAAACTGAAATAGTTGTCTTTTGCCTTAAATCCAAAAGCGATTAATTCATTGTGCATTTCAGCAGTTAAAAAATTAAGATCCGCCATTTTATTCAGCGCATTGTTTGGATTCAACACTAAAGAATCATCTGAAGCTCTTGATTGTAACAAGTCATTCAATTTAAAACCACTATTTGAAATTCCAAAACTCTGATAGGCAATCGGTAAACTCAAATAAAACTTGGCCTTTGTTTTAAATGCTGGATTCAAATAATGTGCTTGAGCGGTTTCATTCAATCCATAAAGTGTGAAATTTTTCTGCGCTTCAATCTTATTGAAAAACAACAAAATAACTACTAAAATTATATATTTATATTTCATTCGAAAACTGTCAAAAAGTTAATACGTTCACTGTTAATAAAACTACAATCCAACTTTACCTTGAATCTGCATTCCCAATTTCAATCCCATTCTATAGGAATCATAGAATTTTACGATTTGACCAGTGGTGCCATCAAGGGATTGTGCAACACCATTTAGTAGCACATATTTTACTTGATTCAATTGAGCAATTTGTGCGAGATTTAAGGTTGCATCCGTAATTTTTACTGTGTTTTGATTCACTTTTCCGCCATTATCAACCAATGCGGATTGCACAACGGCTTCAGGCGTGTTGAAAATCGTAAACAGCGGACTGTAATTTTGATCTAGAAAAATGAGTTGGGTTTTAAAATCAACAGGAAATCCGTTGTCAACATTGATTCTAAACATGACAGATTCAATCACTGAAACATCTTCATTAAAATTGAAAGGAACAGTATCTTGTAATTCAAAACCATAAGCCAAACCTTCCAACGGCAATTCAACTTCTGTTCTTACCCTAAATTTAGAATCGGCTTCAATGAAATTAAGATTGGCTGTTTGTCCGCCCGGATTTGATTGTGCAGTAGCCGCGAAATAAAAATACTTTGGAACTGGCGTAATTACTGTCGCTAAATTGGGAGTGTTTGTAGTATTCAACTCCAAGGTTGAAGTCGCCGTTTGCCCCATTACTGAAGGTGCATTGACATCAAAAACAGGAGGGAAACCCGACAAAGGAAATTCTTGACCAGTAGCAATATTGATTGTTTTTATCTCTGAAAAATTGATTCTTGAGGGAAATCCAAATGAATTTTCGACAATGAATTTAACTTTAGGATCTATTAATTCAAAATAACCTGTAGATGCAGTTTCAAAAATTCTCATCAAAATGGTATCACTTGAAATTCCCAAGTTTTGTTGGCCAAAATAACCGCGCACGTTTTCAAAGCCTAAATTGGAAAGATTAAAATCAATTTGAAGATTTTCATTTCCAATAACAGGTTGGCCAGTACCTGTAATGGTTGTTTGACAATTCACTTTAAAAGTATTGACAGTTGTATTTCCTAAAGTAAAATCTCCAATAACATTTGCTAAATCAACTGAAGTTGAACCTGTTTGAGGAATTCCTCCAGTATAAGTCAAATTGATGGTTCGTGAAATAGGCACATTGTTCAGTCTCAAATCAGGAAAAGTCAAAACGACCGTAACATCATGTTGTAAAGTAGTTGACAACGCCAAACTCAACGTTCCGCTACTAAAATCAACTGTATGTATTTCAACTCCTGCATTTGTATTGAAAGCAATATTCTCAGAATTATTGGTACTAATTGTTCCATTTAATGTAGGCAACGTAACCAAATTCAAATCAAGAAGGGAGAGTGAACTTTGAGCTGTTTGATTATTTAATTGAACTATTGATTGGGCATCGTATGATACAACTTCTCCTTTGTAAACCAACGCAATCGCACCAGTAGTATTATCAATTACCACAATATCAGTAGAATCCTGTCTGGCTAAAATGTCATAAACCCCAAAATTCGCATGCGCCAAAGGGATGGCCAAATTTGGATTCCATGCATTCTGTGCAAGTTTATCAAACTCTAATTTTTTGCACGCAGGAAGAATTCCAATTGCGAGCAAAAACAATGCAAGCATGGTCTTGTTTTTTTTCAGTGATTTCATATACAAACGGTTGATTTAAAACTGTCTGTTGTAAATGTAACATTCTAAATCAAGAATAGCAAAAAATATATCCACGCATTTCCTGAATTTTAAAGTTTGGCTAGATAATTTTTTCCTGAAAATTGTAATTTTCTTTGTAATTTTCCGTTCTTTTTGAGAATCAATCAAACATGAAAATTAAATTATTCATTTTAACACTTTTGTCGTTACAACAACTTGTAGCACAAAAACAAAATTTTAGATCTAAGTCTGAAATTGGTGTAATGGGTGGTGGTTCATATTATATAGGTGATTTAAATCAATACAATCACTTCCAAAATTCAAATTTAGGAATAGGTCTTGTTTATAAGTATAATGTTAATACACGTTTGGCTTTTCGTGCAAACGCGATGTTTGGCTCAATAGAAGCCAATGACAATCAAGCCTCAAATGCAGTAATTGTCAATCGAAATTTATCCTTTTCGTCTACAATTTACGAATTTGCCGCTGGTGTTGAGTTTAGTTATTTGCCTTTTCAAATTGGGAATTCAAGGTATTTTGGAACAGCTTATTTGCTCACTGAAATTGGGATATTTCAAATGAATCCAACAGCTGATTTTAATGGAGATAAGATTGATTTACAATCTTTAGGGACTGAAGGTCAAGGTACAAGTCTTTCCTCTGAAGCTCCTTACAAGAAAACGCAATTGACCATTCCTTTGGGGGTTGGTTGCAAATTTGCAATCGGCGGAAGAGTAACTTTGAGTTTGGAATATGGAATTCGCAAAACATTTACAGACTATTTGGACGATGTTCATGCCAACAGATATGTCAATGCAGATGATTTGGCAGCAATAAATGGTCCACTTTCTGCAGAGCTGTCAAATAGAAGTTTAGATGGTTCTGCTTACGGAAAAAGAGGAAATGCAACAACCAAAGATTGGTATGTTTTTTATGGTGCAATGTTCAGCATCAGACTTGGTGGTCCAAGAAAATGCAATATGCCAAGGTAATCATCTTTGGTTTTGCAACATCAATTTTGCAACATATTTTCCAATAATATCAAACTCTAAGTTGACAATATCGTTCACTTGTAATTGATGAAAGTTGGTGTGTTCATATGTGAATGGAATAATACAAACAGAAAAGGATTTTGACATTGAATCAACGACAGTCAAACTCACTCCATTGATGGTGATTGAACCTTTTTCAACCGTCACTTGATCTGTAAGGTATTCAAAAGTAAATTTCCAACTACCATTTTGGTCTTCAATAGCGATGCATTTTGCGACTGTATCCACATGGCCCTGAACTATATGTCCATCCAAACGACCATTCATTTGCATACATCTTTCAAGATTTACTTTTGTTCCTACTTTCCATGAACCCAAATTGGTTTTGTTCAGCGTTTCTTGAATTGCTGTAACTGTATATAAATCGCCTTGAATATCAACAACTGTCAAACAAGTTCCATTATGTGCTACACTTTGATCAATTTTTAACTCAGCAGTAAATGGTGAAAACAAAGTAAAATGTATATTATCTTGTTCTTTGATAATTTGACGAACTTCTCCAAGTTGTTCGATAATTCCTGTAAACATATTTGTGATTTTATTTTACCAATGATTATAGGCAAATTTCGGAATTCTAACTGATTTAAAAGTCAAAAAAATTTAATCTTTTTATTTTATCAGAACTACATGTCCAACAATGGTGTCCTCAATGGCTCCTGTGGTTATGTATTCAATTTTGTAGACAAATATCCCATCTTGGATTTTCAAACCCTTATAGGTGCCATCCCATTCAAAATCCAATTCATCAGATTCGAAAATCAATTCACCCCAACGGTTGTAAATCTTCACATTTAATTGAGCGATATTTACAGTACTTGCTGAAAAATAATTATTTGAACGATTTCCATCTGGTGTAAATGCATTTGGCACGTAAATATAATACTCTGGAAGTATGGTAATTGGCTTGCTAACGGTGTCTTTACATCCCAATTGATTTGTGGCAATCAAGGTAACTGTATAAGTTCCTGGTACAGCATAGGTGTTATTTGGATGAACCATTGTTGACCCATTTCCATCTCCAAAAGTCCAAACATAAGTAACTCCACCACTTGTTAGATTTTGAAATGTAATTGGTAATGCTTCAAACAAAGTTTGACTAGAAATTGCAAAATCAGCATTCGGTCGAATAACTTCAACAATTGCTATTCCCTCAACGGAAAAAGTTTGACATTCATCAGAAACAGAAACTTCATAGGAGGTTGTTTCAGATGGTTTTACCCAAATCCCATCTGTTGTTGCACCATTGACCAACCACTCAATATAATGTTGTCCATAACCTCCCGTTGCAGTAACTGTTATATATGCTGAATCACCGGGACAAATCAATTGTGCAGGCGACATTTCTAACACTAATGGCGGACTTGTAATCGTATAAATAACTTGTTCTGTAGTCGTATTTCCGCACTGATCTGTAATTAATACATTGTAAATGGTTGTTGCTGAAGGCAAAACATCTTGCGTTGCACTTGTACCCAGTTGTGTAGTTCCAGCTGTCCACTGATAAGAGTAAACACCTGAACCTCCATTGG
>JBIKJE010000125.1:0-6801 GCA_044361165.1 Crocinitomicaceae bacterium
TCTCCTTTTTCCATAACGATAAAATTGTGTATCGCTATTTCAGGACTAGACAATTAAACGAATAAAAAAAGACTGTCTGAAATAAACAGTCTTTTTAATCACATTTATTGATATCAACAAATATAGGTGGTTGAAATTACTGAGTATATTTTCATATCAATAAAATTATACTTTTTGGGCAGGTGTAATCTCTTGTACACGTTAAAGATCACAATTCCCTACTATTTGTTCCAAAAAATCTTTTAAAAAGCAAGTTCTAGTTTCTAAAGTGTCACTTTTAATCAAAAAATTAAAATTATCACATAAAATAATCATCTAAACTTTGAAGAATTTCCTCTTTTTTATTTCTAGAAATTGGCACAACTATTCCAGAATTTAACTTCAAAAATCCTCCATCACTTTTTTGATATTCCTCGACATATTTGAGATTAATCAAAAATGATTTATGCGACCTAATGAATGATTTTTCATTTTCTAATTTTTCTTCAAAATAACGCAAAGGCTTTGAAATTAGCATTGGTTTTGAGTCTTTGAAGTTTAAAGTACAATATGATCCATCAGCTTCAAAATAGATTATATCCTCAACCAAAACAAACTTTACCCCTTCCACAGTAGGTATTCCAATTTTTCGCTCACCACTATTCACTTGATTTAATAAAATCTCCCATGCTTCTTTTTTGAATGAACTTTTTTGTTCCGTTAATTTTTTAATTGAAACAACAAAAAGATCTGGATCAATTGGCTTCAATAGGTAATCAATTGCATGATAACGAAATGCTTTTACTGCAAATTCGTCATAAGCGGTGGTGAAAATAATTTTTGGAACATATTCTGTCAATTGATCAATTAAATCAAAACCTGTCCCATCTCCCAATTTGATATCTAAAAATAGAAATTCTGGCTTGAATTGATTAATCACTTTAACTCCTTCGACAACTGAATCGACATCAGCTATTAGTCGAATATTTGGGAAATATCTTTCCAAGTATTTCTTTAATATTCTCCTAGCGTCAAACTCGTCGTCAATAATTATTGCTGTTTTCATAAAATTATAATAATGGTAGGTTAATAATTACCTTGGTTCCAGTTGTTCCATCTGAATTAACAATGTCGATTGTTTCAATTTTGAAATGTACCCTATGTTTTTGCTCAAATGCTTTTAATCGTTCTTCTGTTATTGTTGTAGCAATAGAAACATGATTGAACTTAGTTTGCTGCATCGCCTTTTCTCTTCCTATTCCATTATCTTCAATAGTGCAAAGAACCTGGTGCTCATCTTTTGAATCTATGCTAATATCAATTTTTCCTCCTGACTCTAAAGTTGAAAAACCGTGAATTACCGCATTCTCGACAAAAGGTTGGATCAACATATTAGGAATCTTTTTCGTTAATTCAACCGTTGTTAAATTGACATGGATTTTATACTCGAATTTATTTCTAAATCGCATTCTTTCTAGATCCAAATATTTCTCTAAAATTTCAATCTCTTTTTGAATTGAAATATTGGGTTCACGAGAATTTGTCAAGGTTTCTCTAATCAATTGAGAAAAAGTTAATAAATATTTTTCTGCTTTTTTATTTTCTTCAAAAACCAAAAAACTTTGTATTGAATTCAAGGCATTGAAAATAAAGTGTGGATTCATTTGTGCTTGTAAAGCTTTTTGCTCCAACTGATTAACTTTAACATTCAAAAGGTGTCTATTTTTAATTTGTTTAATTCTGATTCTGAAAATCAGGAATAACAGCAGACTTAAAAAAGTAAAAGATAAAATCAAAAATAAAGGCTTTTTGTAAAAAATTTCATCAATTGCAAAGTACAAAATATGCCTAGAATTAGACCAAGCTCCATCTTCATTTTGATATTTTACTTCTAGATCGTAAAACCCTGGCAACGGATTGATTAAAGTAATTTCAGGAATTGAAGTCAATATCCATTTACTATTTTTATTCAATCGATATTTATACAATCCTGATTGTAGCGTCCTATAATTATCATTTCGAAAAGAAATTTTTACGACCGATTGATTGGTGCTTAAAATATTAAATTTAAAAGGATTAAGAACACCATCTCTTGTCTCAAAACTTGAAACTTCAAGCTTATTAAAACGGTAATTTCGCTCAAATTTAGATAAGTCTATAATAGATAACCCATTTTTAGTCGCCACATAAACCAATTGTTTATACCTATAAACTGAAGTTATTTCATTTGAGCACAGTCCATGAAAGGTAGTAAATGATTCAATTTTTATTTTTCCTTTCTTATCTAAAAAAATATAATTCAACCCTTTACTTGTACCAACCCAGATTCCATTATCATTGTCAAGATATAAAACATTGATGATGTTACTTAACAACCCATCCTTGTCTGTAATGGTTTTTAAAATCTTTTCATTTTCAAAAAAAAAGATACCTTCCCCTCTAGTTGCAACCACATTTTTAAATTGCACATGATAAGTCAAATCAGAAACCCTAACGCGAAAAAGTAAATCCATCAAACCTTTTTTCGACAATCTTTTTCCATCTAAAAAATACAAACCTTTCAATGTACCAACCCAAACTTTTTGTGAGGGATCAACCATTATAGCCTGGATCAAGTTCTTTCTATCCTTGGTAAGATCTAGACTACTATTATATAACTCCGTTAAATCTCCCTTTAAATCAACCTTATAAACCCCTTCATTTCCAAAATACATATTTGGTGCTTGGTAAAAAAAATCCGCAGACCATACTCCTAAAATATTTTTTGATAGTTTCCCAGAAATTAATTTTTGAGTATTTTTTGTCGAGATGTAAATTTCATTTTTTGAATTACCTAAAACTGTACGGAAATTAGTTGTTTTTAAATAATTAGAGTACGCTGGGTAATAGATATTTTGCCATTTACCAATTAAATAACCAATATAGATATTATCCCTAATTCCTCCAATACTGCTTATTTCATCTTCAATCAATCCTTCCTCTAAACTGAAGTTTTTAATAGCCATTGAGGGTGAATAAAATATACCTTTTTCAAGTGTTGAAAACCAATATCCACCTTCCTTATCTTTCGCTACTGAAGTAACAGAATATTTCTTTAAATAATTTGAATAAACAGAAAGATCATTGATATCAGGAAAATGGTAGACACCTCCTTTTAATCTACCAATCCACAGTGATTTATCAATAATATTAATTGAAATGGCATCCTCAATATTAGTTAGAAGTTGGTTGGTTCTCAAATTAAACAACTTGCCATCTAACAAAATTAAATCTCCGGATTTAGTGCTAGAAATTAAAATTCTACTATTTGAAAATGTCGATGAAAGTTGAACCCGTCGATTATCAATGTCATTGTAAACATTAATCAAATCACTTTTTTTTAACCCCTTATAGCTCTGTTTAAAAGTCCAAAAAATTTGATTGCTCCTTTTAGTGATGGTCATTCCCTCTTTTAATTGCTCTTGCAGAGGATTCCCCTTTTTATCTATAATAATCAATCCGTTAGATAATTCTGAAAAAAAGACAGTTTCATTTGAATCGACAAACAGATTTTTATTCACAGAAATAAAACCTAATCCATTTTTTTCAATCAAATAATTGTATTTATATTGAACAATCCTATTGTTCTCAAAATAACACAATTTAGAGTTATATGTAAGAAACCAAATTCTACCTTTAAAATCTTCATATATTTTAAAAACAACATTGTCAGTTAATCCTTGGGCTTTGGTAAAAAGTTTGAAATTATAGCCATCAAATTTAACAACTCCTCTGTCTGTACAAATCCAAATAAAACCCTTTCGATCTTGATGAATAAAATAGGTTTCAGAACTAGGTAAACCATCCTCCACAGTATAGGAATGAAATTTTGGTTGAGGTTCGCTTAATTGTGAAAAAACGAATGTTTTAGACACGAAATTAGCGACTAGTACAAAAACTAAGACAAGATGTCTTTTATTTAAAATAGATTCCAAATAGCTATAAATAAGCGTATTAAGTCAGGTGAATTACTTTACAAATGATCTAATTTTTATTTCTGTAGTTATTTCAGGAATATTTGCAGTAACGGTAATTGTTTTAATAATCTCATTTATTTGTCCGGGATTTGGATGGAAGCCCACCTCAATGTAGTCAGACTTTCCAGGCAAAATTGGTTTTTCAGGTTTGTGTGGTGTAGTGCATCCACAACTTGCTTTTACATCACTTATTATCAATGGTTTTTTACCAGTATTAGTAACTTTAAACTTACAATTATTGTCCGTATCAGGCTTTATATCACCAAAATCATGTAATAATTTATCAAATTCTAAAGTCGTAATATTTGACGATTCTTCGGCAAGTCTTTTTTCTTCTTGTTTATTAAATTCCTCCAAACTTGCTTTCAGTTCCTCTTCCGATTGTCCACCGGCTGCAATCAAAGATCTTCCATCACCCTTGCCTTCATTACTTTTAGAATCACTGCAGGCAAAACTCAGAAATAGGATAGCCGCATACAAAAGTTCTTTTTTCATAAAATTCATTTTTTCAAAATTATAAAAATTCAATATTTTTCCAGTCCCATTTCATCGTAAGTTGAACTTTCAATCGTCTTGATGGCCGACTGCAAAATTTCATTTGTTTCATTATAAATCTGATAAAACTCTGTAGTACCCCATAAATCTTGTGCAACCATGGCTTTCAGACGAAGTTTTATCAATTTTTCACTGATTTTATATTGATCTTGCTCAAATTTTAAATCTTCTTGTTCCTTTTTAACAAAATCAAAAAACTCACCCATAAATTTCTCATCACAGACGAAATTCATTTTAAATAATTCAAAATCAGGATATCTCTGTAAAACATCATCTCTATGCTTATCAACAAAACTCAAAGTGAAGCTATTAAAATGACCTCCTCTGGCTAACGCTTTATAATATTCAGTAATCTCAGTCGTATCAAGAGGAACAAATACATCTGGCATTATACCACCTCCACCGTATACAACCCTGTGTTTAATTTTGGTTTTAAATTTTAATGAATCTGGAAATTTTTTAATACTGTCTTTGTTGGTAAATTCACCGCGCAAATAGCGATCCATATAGTCATTCTTATAGGATTCTAGATCATCATAAGGTTTTTGAATAAATCTACCACTCGGAGTGAAATATCTGGCAATAGTCAAACGAATTTCCGAACCATCAGTAAGGGAAATTGGTTTTTGAACCAATCCTTTACCAAAAGTCCTTCTTCCAACAATCAATCCTCTGTCCCAATCTTGTATCGCTCCGGAAACAATTTCACTTGCTGATGCAGAATTTTCATTAGTCAAAATAATCAATTTACCATTTTCCCACATCCCTTTTAAACCTGCATTTAAATCAGTCCTTGGTTGATGTTTACCTTCAGAATAAACAATTAACTTATTTGAAGAAAGAAATTCATCGCAAACATCCTTTGCTGTGTATAACAAACCTCCGCCATTATCTTGTAAATCTAATATCAAGTTAACCATTCCCTTGGATTTTAACATTTTTAAACTTGTCCTAATCTCCTCAGTTGTATTTCTAGAAAAACTAGTTAACTTTATGTAACCAGTTTGTGAAGTAACCATGTAAGCACAATCTACTGAATTAACAGGAATATTATCTCGAGTGATTATGTAATCTAAAATTTTCTTACTTGATTTTCGCTTAATTTCAACTTTCACCTTTGACCCTAATTCACCCATTAGTTTTTCACGTACATCACTCGTTTTTAAACCGATACCAGCAACAGATTTCCCTTCAATTTTAACAATTTTATCACCCGCCATTATTCCAAGTCGCTCAGATGGACCACCAGGAATAGTTGCAATAACCATCAAAGTATCTTTTAAAATCTGAAACCTGATCCCAATGCCTACAAAGCTTCCATTTATCCTTTCATTGGCTCCTTGAACTTCCTCTTTAGAAATATATACAGAATGAGGATCAAGTTTCTCTAGCATTCCTTCAATCGCAGATTCAGTAAGCTTTTGAGAATTAACATCATCCACATATAAATTACTTATGTATGTTAAAACTTCATCAAACTTTTGAATTTCGGGTTTAGGAGTTACTTGAGTAAAACAATTAATAACCGTAAAAAGGGCTGCCAAACTAAAAAAACACTTCGTCATAAACGCAAAAAATATAAACACCGAAATTAAACTAATATTCTAAACAAACACATCAAAATGCAGGTAAACATCAAATTTTTATTAAAAATATCTGATTTTAAATAAACTTCTAATAAACAATAAAGTGTTCATCAAAATATTACATCTGGAGTAAAATAGACTTAAAAAATTCATTACTTAGTAAATGATTAATTTACAATTCATGAAAAACAATATTATTCTAATAATTCTTCTAAATCTACTCTTTAGCTTTAATGGTATATCTCAAATTAAGGAGTTTGATAAATTAGAAATGCTCTA
Source organism: Crocinitomicaceae bacterium (assembly GCA_044361165.1). Lineage (GTDB taxonomy): Bacteria > Bacteroidota > Bacteroidia > Flavobacteriales_D > Crocinitomicaceae > JAQVCM01. The sequence continues at coordinate 6,416 of JBIKJE010000125.1, forward strand.
TGCACAAGGACACTACTCCCTAGTGCTTAAAAAAGCCAATAGAATTTTAGATAATCCTGAATTTGATTATTCGCAGGTACCAAAATTTTACAAAAGTATTGCCATCATGCAGCTTTGCCAAAATGAACTATATCTAAGAAAACACCCTGACTACCTTGAAGAAGCAAAAGACCTATTTGTAGCTGTAAAAAAATCAAATGAGGGAGTAAAAATTTTAAATGCACACATTTATGAACTTTCTGCACTAAAAAAAGATATAGGATCTTGGATTGAAGATTTAAAAAGAAAAAATGACAAAAAAACATTTGAAATAGTTCAGAATACATTACGATCTATTTTTGAAAATGTACCAGATATAGAAGAAAACAAACCTATAACCCCTATAA
>JBIKJE010000126.1:0-6760 GCA_044361165.1 Crocinitomicaceae bacterium
TTAAATTGTCAAAGCGTAGAAAATTAAACTTTTCAAGCAACCGAGAAAGATCAGTAAGCGCTGGTTGGGAATACCGCGGAGATATGGCTGGTGAAACTGAAAAATTGGAAGAAGCCAAAAATGTACAAACTGTCATTTCTAAAAAAGAATTGCGTGTTGAATATGCAATTCAGACCAAAATGACAATTCCTTCTGATGGACAAGACCAAAGAGTTCAAATTTCAACCTATGAATTGCCAGCAAATTATGAATACCACGCCGCACCAAAATTAGATCCTTCGGTTTATTTGGTTGCGCAAGTTTCAGGTTGGGAGAAGTTGAATTTATTGAATGGTGAATCGAATTTATATTTTGATGGAACTTACATCGGTAAAACGTACATCGATGTTAATTCAACGAAAGACACGCTTTCATTCTCATTGGGTAAAGACAATAAAATCCAAATGGAACGAACCAAAGTGAAAGAAAACAGCAAAACTAGAACGATAGGAACGCGTCAAAAAGTAGATGTCGCTTGGGAAATCAAGTTGAAAAATAATGGTGGCGCTAATATTCCAATTTTCATCAAAGATCAATTCCCAATTTCAGTTGTGGAAGATATCAAAGTGAAAAGAGGAGAATTTTCTGAAGGTAAAATTGCTGAAAAATCAGGAATTATCACTTGGAATTTTATGCTTGATGCTTCTCAAAACAAAGTCTTGAAGTTTGATTACTCAGTGGATTATCAAAAAGGATATGTTTTGTATCTCGAGTAAAAATTGAAATCTTAATATTCTAGCGGTTGTTTGTTCATTTGAATAGGCAACCGCTTTTTTGTTCCTTAAATAGTCCTTACTTTTGTTTCATGACGCGTTACAAGTTCGAACTTTCCTATAATGGAAAACCGTATTTTGGTTGGCAACGACAGCCCAATCAAATTTCTGTTCAGGAAGAAATTGAAACTGCGTTATTTAAATTGAATCACAACCAAGCGATTCCTGTGGTTGGATGCGGACGAACAGATACAGGCGTTCACGCGAAACACTACGTTTTGCATGTAGATTTTGAAGATGGTTTTTACAATGTCGATTTACAATTCAAGTTAAATCGCATGTTGCCTGATAGTATTTCAATTCAAAAGATTGAAGCTGTTTCACCTGATTTTCATGCCAGATTTGATGCAAAATCTCGCACATATCGTTATTTTTTGCATCAATCTAAAGATCCTTTTAACGTCGATTTTAGCCTATTTCATTCAGCTCAATTAGATTTTGAAGCGATGAATGCAGCCGCTCAATTTTTGATTGGAAAAAAAGATTTTACATCCCTTTCCAAATTACATACAGATGTGAAAACCAATATTTGTGATGTTTCTTTTGCCAGGTGGACAAATTCAAATGAAAATCAAGCATACTTTGAAATTACCGCGGATCGCTTTTTGCGAAACATGGTACGAGCAACTGTTGGAACATTGTTGGAAGTCGGAACAGGAAAAATTCAGCCTTCCGAAGTGGAAAAAATTCTTTTGAAAAAGGATAGACAAGCTGCAAAAATGTCTGTTCCTGGACATGCACTTTTTTTGTGGGAGATATTATATTGATTTCATTTTTTTTGTATCTTTAGTTGTATATCTTTTTCAAACTAAACAATATTACCGCCGTGAAAGCAAAAATTGACAAATATTTAAGAGAAAACTGTAGCAAAGAAATTCTGAAGCGCGGGCAAGTTTTATTTAAAAACGCTGCGGTTTCTGAATTACATTACGATCCAGAATTAGATGAAGGAAAAGCATCCGTTTTTGGTTCAAAAATTTACAATGTTTCTGTTCATTTTTTGTTGGATCAAGCCAGTGAAATTGAAAGCTACTGCTCCTGTCCTTATGATTGGGATTCGGTTTGCAAGCACCAAGTCGCTGCTTTGTATGCTTTTGAGGAAAACTTTGACAATCAACGGACATTTGAGAAACCGGATAAAACCGAAAAAGGGAATTTAATTCTTACTGAAAAATTCTTCAAAGATTTTCATAAGTCGGCCCAAATCAATGGGATGATTAGCAATTTAAGTGCAGTGAGTGAAGTCAAGGTAGATGTTTTGGTCGAACCTTCAGATTTTTTTTGGAATGAAAAGAAAACAGTTGTTTCATTTGCGAGAAATCAGGACAATTGGTTGTTAGAAAATTGCTGTAACAATAGTTTACTGTCAGTTTGCAAACACCAACAAGCCGCGATTCACCTAATTAAAAAGTATTACAAAGGCTTTGAGTTTTTTGAAAAGTTGAGTAATCTAAACCGTTTGAAAGAAGAAGCTAGAATTGAATACCACGTTGGCGAAGATATTGCGTTTGATTTTTTCTTTCAATTGACCGTGAACGAGCATTCAGATTTCATTTTTGTACCTAAAAACGGGTCGTATTTTAGCAAAAAAGACGCGCAGCATTTGATTCAAAGCTTTCAAGAAATCAATAAAATACACACCAAAATTGCGATTCCTTTCTCGCACAATCAAGAGAATGGTTTTGGGTATGGAATCGCTTTTAACTTTGAGAAAAATTCCCGAAAATTATTTGAATTTAAAATCAACCTGATTGAAGGAAAGTTAAGCAAAGACAATTCTAAATTAATTAATTCAATTGATTATTATAGAGGTACAACCTTTATTCCAGAAGATTTACGACTTTTCATCAATGATTTTGATTATTTGAAAGGGATGTTTGGTTACACTGACCACCCCGAATCCAAATACAATCAAATTAGTGGATTCTTGGCCAAAAACACGCTTTTGTTTGCATCACATCTTTGTTACGAAAATGATTCTTCCTATTCTGTTTCTAGATCTACTTTAAAACCCATAAAAATCAATCAATTTCCGCTTGAAATTCGTTTTCAAGTCCAAAAGAAAAAAGATAATTTTCACTTAGTTTCCTATTTTAAATTGGAAGAAAATTGGATTCCATTTTCTAAAAAAAACACCATTCTAAGCGGTCACTTTTTTGTTCACGACGACATACTATTTGTTATTCCAAATTATGTTTCGTTCAGCGCCGTTTCCATGTTGGTAGAAACTGAAAAGTTGATTTTACATCAAAGTGAGAAACATGAATTGGTCGAAATTATTCAAGAATTTTCCAAATATCATGAAGTTGATTTGAATAAATGCTTCAAAATTGCTGAAGTTTTTCTTTCAAAACCTGCCTTTGAAATTTATTTATACGAGCAAGATGGTTTCTTAATTTTGAAACCTGAAGTCATGTATGAAACGGGTGAACGATTTACGTTGTTGACTACAGACAATGGTTTTCATTTTGACGAAGATGAAAATGTTGCCCAATCATTTGTGAGAAATACAGACGCTGAGAATGATTTTAAAAATGCGCTTCAAGATTTTGATTACACATTTAATTTGGACACCAATTTTACCTACTTTTTCAAGTCTTTTGATGAGGTTCAAGCGCAAAATTGGTTGATGCACTTTTTTGCTTTTTGTCGTGACAATCAAATAGAAGTTTTTGGTTTGAAGAATTTGAAAAGTTTAAAATTCAGTCCATTTCCTGCAAACATTAGCATTGGAATCTCATCAAACATTGATTGGTTTGAACCGCATGTTGATATTCGCTTTGGCGATGAATTAATCCCCATGAAAAAATGGATAGATGCGCTTGAACGCAAAGAGAATTTCATCAAATTAGGTGATGGCACCAAAGGTGTTTTGCCCGAAAAATGGATCAAGAAATTGGAATCGATTTTAAGGGTAGGATATGTCGATGAACAAAAATTGAAAATTCAGAAATTGAAGTTCAATTTGATAGATGAACTTTTTGAGGAAATAAATGATTTCCAGTTGATCAATGAATTGGCAGAAAAGAAATGCCTGCTAAAGAATTTCAATAAGGTTGAAAAGGTCGCTATTCCAAAAAGTATCAAAGCAACGTTGAGAGATTATCAAAAAGAGGGATTTTATTGGCTGAATTTTTTAGATAATTTTGGTTTTGGTGGTTGCTTGGCTGATGATATGGGACTCGGTAAAACGATTCAACTAATTGCTTTTTTAGCCCGACAAAAAGAATTAAAAAATGGAACTTCTTTGGTTGTTGTACCAAAATCTTTGTTGTATAATTGGAGCGCGGAGTTGGATAAATTTTGTCCAAGTTTGACGTATTTGCACTATCATGGAAGTGATAGAAGATTAAACAAGCAAGATTTTGAAAATGTTGATTTGGTAATCACAACATACAATACCGTTGCTTTAGATTTGGTAGAATTGAAAGAATTTACTTTCAACTACATCGTGTTGGATGAGTCTCAAGCCATCAAAAATCCAACATCCAAGCGATATAAAAGTGTTTGTATGTTGCAAGCGCGAAATAGGCTTGTTGTTACGGGTACGCCCATTGAAAATAATACTTTTGACTTATACGCACAGTTTAATTTTCTAAATCCTGGATTTTTCGGATCTCAGAAAGATTTCAAAGACAAATACGCCAATGAAATTGATGGTAAAAATGACATCGCTAGGGCGGAAGAATTGAAAAAAATGATTCATCCTTTTTTATTGAGAAGGACAAAGAAACAAGTTGCCAATGATTTGCCTGAAAAAACCGAACAGATTTTGACAGTTGAAATGGATTTGGAACAAAGAAAGGTTTACAATCATTATTTAAAGGAAATCAGAAGTCAAATTTTAGGTGTAATCGCAAAAGATGGATTAGAAAATTCCAAAATGTATATTTTACAGGGAATGATGAAGTTGCGTCAGATTTGCAATAGTCCTGAATTGATAAAAGACAGTGAGTTTGATTGTAAAGAATCTGCTAAAATTGATTTATTGATGGAAAAATTGATTCCATTGATAAAGACGAATAAAGTATTGGTTTTTTCACAGTTCACGTCGATGTTGGCATTGATTCAAGCGAGACTAGAATCTGAAAAAATTGCTTTTAGTTACTTAGACGGAAAAACGAACAAACGTTTGGAATTGGTGAATGAGTTCAATGAAAATAAATCTAATCGGGTATTTTTAATCAGCTTAAAAGCAGGCGGAACAGGTTTGAATCTCACTTCTGCAGATTATGTGTTTTTAATTGATCCTTGGTGGAATCCAGCGGCAGAAGCACAAGCCATTGATAGAACACATAGAATTGGTCAGAAAAACCATGTTTTTGCCTACAAATTGATTTGTGAGAATTCAATCGAAGAGAAAATTATCAAACTGCAGGAAAAGAAAAAGATGCTTTCAGATGATTTGATTCAAGCACAAGAAAACTTTGTCAAAAAGTTAAATCAATCTGATGTTGAAATTTTGTTTAGTTAAGATTTAGCTTAGTTACTTTAATAACTAAGCTAAACTGTTTTCTAATTTGAATTTACCTAATTCAGTAATTTCATATTGTTGAAACTGACTTTTCGGTTTGTCTTTGATTGTATATTCAATCAATCCTGATTTAATAAGTGGCTCTAAATGAGACCTGAAATTCTTGGTTTGATTAGATATTTTTAAACTTATTTCAAATATGTCTTTTCTGCTTTTTGGTTTATTTTCAATAAATTGAAGAATTTTGATTTGCTCTAATGTTAGTTTTGTTCTATTGCTACTATTGGCATATTCTAGAAAGATTTCTGATTCATTTGCAGTTTTAATGTCACTTTCAATCTTAGTTACTTTTTGTTCTTCTTGGTTACTTCTGTTTTCAAAAACTTGGTTACTTTCGGTAATTTCAATCAGATTTGTTGCGTACAAAGGAATGTTTTTCAACCAATTGTCATCTCTGTATGCACTCATAGATGTTCTGATTGAGGTTGTTGGCTTGAATTTTTCAACGAACACTTTGAGACTTTTGGCTTGTAAATTTTCTTCCGCTTTGACTTCTATTGGTACAATTTGATCTTCAAGCTGAATGACAAAATCGATTTCAGATGTTCCATTTTCTGCCGACCAATAATAGGTTTTATTTTTGATATTTACATTAAGTTCTTGTTTTACAAATTGTTCTGTTAATGCTCCTTTAAATTCTGTTAGTGTTTTGTTTTTGTCTAAAAGTGTTTTGGGTGAAAGATCTCCCATTGCTCCAAGTAGTCCTACGTCAAGTATGAATAATTTAAAAATATCAAAATCTGCGTATGCTGCAAGCGGATATTTGGGTGTTGTTACTCTTTGGACTTTATAGACTAATCCTGCGTCCACCAGCCAATTGATTGCCAATTCAAAGTCTTTGGCTCTCGAGCCTTGTCTAAGGAAACTGTAGATAAATTTTTTGTTTTCTTTTGAAAGTTGATTCAATATGGAATTCCAGACTAATCGGATTCTAGGCACTATTTCATTGGGTGCATGTTTTGAAAAATCTTGCTCATAGCCTGCTAATATTCTGTTCTGTATTTCTCTGACTGTATCCAAATTTCCATTTTCCAAATAGTTGGATATTACCTCTGGCATTCCTCCTAAATAGTAGTATAACCTCAATTGTGACACAAGTTTATTGTGAAATGTATTGATTAAAACGGTATCTTTTTGTATCAAAATTTGTGCGAGCGATGACTGATTTGAATTTTCTAAATATTCTAAAAAACTCAATGGATATAAATCTAAAAAGTCAACTTTTCCCACAGGGAATGATGTGTTTGGGTGCAATGTTACTCCTAAAAGCGATCCCGCGGTAACTATGTGGTATTGCGGTGCGTTTTCGTAAAAGTATTTAAGTGCTGTAATTCCTCTTGGTACTTCCTGGATTTCGTCTAAAATGATAAGCGTGTTTTCTGCTTCGATTTGAACGCCTGTCTCAATTTGTAAT
>JBIKJE010000127.1:0-6720 GCA_044361165.1 Crocinitomicaceae bacterium
CAAAGTTGGTGTTGTTTTTAGCCAGCGATGAAAGTCAATTTATAACAGGTACGACGCAAATCATTGATGGTGGATTTTGCGCGCAATAATTTGAAAAGGTTCACATGTCGGAGATTTTTCGATGTGTGAATTTTCAACTATGGTGATAAGGTTCTCCTCTTAAAATGGTCATGCCGCGATACAATTGCTCAAACAAAATCATGCGCACCATTTGATGCGAAAAAGTCAATTCTGAAAGCGATATTTTGCCAGTAGCGGCTTTGTAAACTTCCTCCGAAAATCCATAAGGACCTCCGATAACCAAAGTCAGCGCATGTCCGCCTTGATTGAATCGTTGCTGCAAAAAGTCGGCGAATTTCTCCGAAGTGAAAGTTTTCCCGTGTTCATCTAATAAATACAATTGCTCGCCGCTGTTCACTTTCGAAAGAATCAAATCGCCTTCTTGTTTTTTAATTTGGTCGACGGTCAAACTTTTCGCGTTTTTCAAATCAGGAATTTCGATGCGCTCAATCGGAACATAATGTTTCAATCGATTCAAATAAGTCATTTCTCCTTCTTCTAAGAATCCTTTTCCCGTTTTACCAATACAAATGACTTTGATTTTCATGCTTTTTTTGAGTTTACAAGATTACATTTTTTAATTTATCAAGCACATTTTTAATCTTTTAAAACAAGAATTAAGCTCCACATCGAGAAAGTAAATCGCAGGTTTAAGTTCTTTGTTCAATTGATTTAACTCTTGAACTGTGATAGGAGAAAGAATTAATTTTTTGCCATCTTCACTCGTGACATTTAGGATAGAAATAGAATTTTCGTTTTTAAAATGAATTTCGTCTGAAGAAGGGTTTGGATAAAGAACTATTTCCTCGAACAAATCTATTACTTTGATTTCATCAGTCCACGTGCATGTACCCAAAGATTTGGTAACGCTGTAATTTCCGGGAGTATTCACAAGTAAGCTAGCCCCAGTTTGGCCCGTATTCCAGCTTACTGTTTCATTTGGAAATGCATTGACTTTTAGTTCAACAGGAAAATCATTTGTTCCACAAAGAAGTATGTCTGAGCCCAAATCACTTGGACCAGAAAATCGTTGAATAGAAATAGTATCGCGCATTTTACATTCTCCGAATGTTGCTTCCAACCAAACAAGGTCTTCGTCGGGTAAAACTTGAGTTGAACTTCCGACGGAACCATTGTTCCAAAGATATGAGTCAGCTGAAATATTTGTATTTAATTCAACCGGCAGTTGATTGCAAGAAATATAAGAATTTTCCAAGAGACTTTGAGGCATTGTTGGACAAGCAAACACTTCCACTTCATCAATTAAAAAATAGATGTCGGGCATTGGATTTATTGTTGGATTACTTATCGGCTCGTAAGTCAAATTCGCATCCTTTTTGAAACAACCAATTACTAAATAGGTTTCCGTTCCAGTAGCAGTATAATATTGTGAAAATTGTTGGTATTGATTGTAATTGGTAAGAATATCATTTTCAGGATTTTTTAAAGAAGCATCGATTTGGTCAATGAAACCATCCAATATTGCAGGATTTCCAAGCCAATCGTGAATGAATCCAACTCCTAAATCGTCGGTCGAGAAAACACAGCGATCTGCCAATTTATAATTGAATGAAATTTTATATGTTTTTCCAGCCACAAATTTCCCTGCGACGATTTGCGCAATGTATTCTTGCCAGTCGTCAGCAATTGGGCTCCAAAATCGCAAACCAAGGCAAGTTGTCCCATCTGTTACAGTGACATTTCCCTCTTGATTTGGACCGGGATTCAAATAATCGACTGTTAAAACCGGCTTCCAAGCAGTAGATGAAAAATCTTCAAAACTATGATTTAAGATCAAATTTTGTCCAAACAGCTTACTGCAAAGCATGATGTTTAAAAAAGCAAAAAGGCGGATAATTTTGACCATCGATTTTGAATTCAATTAAACAAAAATATCAATAATGTATTACACCGTTTCGAGAATCTTCAAATTTGTTGATACTTTTATCAGTTGTCGATTTAAGTTAATCGCTCTTCATTCTTCATTTCATCGTGATTTTTCAAGAAAGAAAGTAGTCAATACGTAATTCAATCGTAAGCACTCACACCCCTGTTGCCGAATTCCTAATCCCCAATCCCTAAATTTCTCCAAAAAAAAGTTCCGAACAATAGACCCTTGATACTATTCAAAAGATAGTGTTGAATAATTCCAACATTAATCCTAATTTTGGGCGTTATTTAAAATTTTAGATGAAAGCTTTATATTTTAAAGAAATTCGGAGTTTCCTGAGTTCAATCATTGGGTACATTTTTATTTTGATTTTCTTGATTACTTCAGGATTATTTCATTGGATTATCTCCTACAATACCAATTTGTTAGAAGGGTCAGAATCTGATTTAATTCCATTTTTTAATTTGTCGCCGCTGATTTTCTTAATCCTCATTCCTGCGATAACCATGCGTTCAATCGCTGAGGAAAGAAGAACAGGAACGATTGAATTGTTGTTCACCAGACCAATTTCTGATTTGAAAATCTTATTGGCGAAATATTTTGCGGGAGTAACCTTGGTTGTCATTACCTTGATTCCAACATTGATTTTCTACATCTCAATGCATTATTTGGGAAATCCAGTTGGTATCATTGATGATGGTGCAACATTCACTTCTTACATTGGATTGATTTTGTTGGGTTCAACATTTGTTGCCATCGGAATTTTCGCTTCGTCTATCACTTCTAGTCAAATCGTTGCTTTTATTTTAGCGATGTTCTTGTGCTGGATTTTTTATGATGGGCTGACTTTACTCGGTTCTTTCAGTTTGATGGGCGGTTTTGATTCTATCATCAAATATTGTGGAATCAGTTTTCACTACGATTCTATCAAGCGTGGGGTAATTGACACGAGCGACATCGTTTATTTTTTGGGTGTAATCACCATTTTCATGGCTTCAGCACTTACAGTTATTAAATCATTAAAGAAATAACAAAATGGAAAAAAAGAAACTTTTTAAAGGAGTTTACAATTGGACATTTTTAATGATTCTAATTGCTTCTGTTGTTTTAATAAACATCATTGGTTCATATATCTATGCACGATTTGACGTCACTGAAGATAAAAGGTATTCCTTGGCCGATGGGACAATTGAGTACCTTTCAGATACTAAAAATTTCGCTGATAGAGTTTCCATCAAAATCTATTTGGCGGGAAATTTGCCTGCGGAAGTGCAACGTTTCAAAAATGCAATAGAAGATAAACTGAAAGAATTCAAAGAATACGCAGGTTCGCGCATTGAGTACACTTTCGTTGATCCTTTAGCTGGTTCTGAAGAAGACAGGATGTATGTGCAAGAAACAATCTACAACAAAGGAAAAGGAATTGTTCCAATGGGTTTGATGTACATGAAAGATGGTACGCAAAATCAATTGTTGTTGTGGCCCGGTGCTGAAATTGATTACGGTGGAAGTACTGTCAATCACATCCAATTTCTACCAGGAACACCTCAAGGAAAGTTTTACACCTTGAATGAATCTTTCGATGATCAAATTCAAAATTCCATCAACAATTTGGAATACATGATTATCAGCGGAATTCGTCGTGCGACACAATCAAATAAACCACGAATCGCATTTTTACAAGGTCATGGAGAATTGACTTTGGCGCAAACACAGCGTGCAAGAACTTTGATTTCGCCTTATTACACCGTTGAAGATATTACATTGAATGATTCAATCGATGCATTGAATGGCGTAAGAGGTTTGGTCATCGCGCGACCACGTTCTGCGTTTTCTGAAAAAGACAAATACATCATCGATCAATTTGTAATGAACGGCGGAAGATTGATGTGTTTTGTAGATAAATTGTCGTTTGAAGAAGATACTTTACTTCGAACTGGCGTGGCTCATACAACAAGAACGAATATTGAATTAGACAAAATGTTGTATGATTATGGAATCAAAGTCAATGACAATTATGTTTTTGATGTTCGTTGCGCACCAAAAGCGATTCCGGCTTCTGAGCAAGGATTTATTCCATGGTTTTTCTTCATTCGTGCAACACAAACAAAGCATCCGATTGCGAGAAACATTGATCCAGTTTTGTTGAAATACGCTTCTGAAATTCAGTTTGTTGGAAACAGCTCCAATGTTGCTTCTCCAATTTTGACATCTTCAACCAATTCATCCATGACTGGTTTAGCGCCGATGATCAGTTTGTCAATTCCTGCGAGTTATGGAAAAAATCCAATGTTAGCGCCAGATCCAGAAGATGAAAACAACAAACTTTGTTTGGCCGGTTTAGTAGAAGGGAAATTTACTTCTCATTACAAAAATAGAATTGTAGATGCTTACGCGAAAAATAAATTGTCCAAATACAAAGAATCAAGCACAGCTGAAGGGAAAGTGTTGGTGGTCGGAAATGGAACATTTTTACAAAATAGATATGATTCTGTGCCAGATAAAATGACTGGAACATACAATTACATTCCCAACGCTTTTAATGAATTGAAATTTGACGAAACTGTCGCACAAATGCAAGGTGTTCCGCCATTGATTTATGGAAATCAAGAATTTTTCCAAAACATGGTGGATTACATGATGGGCGACAATTCAGTGTTGGATTTGAGAAGTAAACAAATTGACATTCATGCTATTGATAAAGAGAAAGTTCAATTAGATGCTGGATTTTATAAATTTATCAATATGTTATTGCCCAGCGGAATCATTCTGGTTTTTGCAGGATTGATGCTTTATTTGCGTAAACGAAAATATACTAGAAATTAATTTTGAAGATTCAAGATTCTAAAATTCAATAAAGAAAAAATAGTTCAATGAAAAAAAATATAGTTTTAGTTGTTGCCATCGCAATTCTAGGTTTTTTGGCTTTTTTAGCTACTAATTTGGTTAGAAATAGCGGAAAGTCTGACACTGAATTGTTAGAGTTTTCGATCGAAGACACCACTAGCATTGACAAAATCATTTTGACAGATGCTTACAACAATAAATTTGAGTTGAAACGCGCAGCAGGAGGTGAATGGACAGATGCCAACGGAGATTGCATTATTCAAGAGCCTGTTTACATGATGTTGGAAACTTTCAGAAACATAGAATTCAAAGGCTATGTTCCAGAACAAGCGCGTAAAAACATCACGAATCGAATGTCTGCAAATAACATCAAAGTGGAAATTTTTCAACATGGTGAATGGTCGAAAACTTGGTATATCGGATTTTCAACGCAAGATCACTATGGAACTTACATGTTGTTGGAAACACCAGATGAAAAAAGTGATTTGCCTGTAATCATGAAAGTAAAAGGCTTGAGCGGAATCATTGAACCAAGATTTTTTGCAGATCCAAGAAGATGGAAATGTACCAATATTTTTGCACTTGAAAGAGATGAAATTGCCAAAGTGGATGTAAGATTCAACGATGTACCAAATAGAAGTTTTTCGGTTGAAAAAAGTGGTACGAAGTATACAGTAAAGCACGTCGGCAAAGTAATACCAAATATCGACACCAATATGGCCGTTCGTTATTTGAATAATTACAAAAAAATCCACTTCGAATTGGTGAATTATGAATTCAGCCAAAAACAAATTGACAGCTTGAAAAAATCTACTCCATTTTGTGAACTTTCTGTGAAAGAGGTGAGTGGGAAGTTGAATAAATTGAAAATGTATCGAATGAAAGGACAAGGAGTCAAAGAGGTGAATGATTTCGGAGATTCTACTACTTACGATGTAAATAGATTTTGGTGTATTTTACCGTCAGGAGATTTAGTAAAATGTCAGTATTTTGTGTTTTCTCCTTTGATGATGGGACACATTTATTTTGGTCAAGCGCCACAAGCGTTGGTAAATGATGAAAAGCTTTTGAAGAAAAAATCTGCCAACAAAAACTAAAAATGTATATTTGTTATCAAAAGAATAAAAGAAGATGAACTTTATCGTTTCGAGTACCACGTTATTGAGACACCTACAAAGTATCAGTGGTGTACTAAGTACTAGCAATACATTGCCAATTTTGGACAATTTCCTTTTCGATATTGTTGATGGTGAACTGACTATTTCTGCCTCAGATTTAGAAACAACCATGCGTACAAAATTAGAGGTTGAAGCCAATGAATCAGGTAAAATCGCAATTCCGGCTAAAATATTATTGGATATTTTGAAAAACCTTCCAGATCAACCTTGTACCTTTTTAGTAGATCGTTCAAATTTTAGTGTTGAAATTTCTTACGACAATGGTAAATCAAGAATGATTGGATTTAATGGTGACGATTTTCCAAAATCTCCAATGATTGAAAACAGCGACAAAATTCGTGTTTCTGGTGATATCATTTCGAAAGCAATCAGCAAAACACTTTTTGCCACAGGAAATGACGATTTGCGCCCAGTAATGAGCGGTGTTTTTTGCCAGTTTTCTCCAGCAGAAATTATTTTTGTAGCAACAGATGCACACAAATTAGTAAGATACAAAAGAACAGATTCACAAGCAACAGGAAGTTCATCTTTCATTTTGCCTAAGAAACCTCTGAACATGTTGAAATCCAACTTGAGAGGTGACGAGGAAGTTTTGATTGAGTATTCTGATTCAAGTGCGATTTTTACTTTCAATGATTTGGTTTTATCTTGTCGATTGATTGATGGTAAATATCCAAATTACGAAGCGGTGATTCCAAAAGAAAATCCAAATGTATTGACTGTTGATAGATTACAATTCTTAGG
>JBIKJE010000128.1:0-6691 GCA_044361165.1 Crocinitomicaceae bacterium
AACAATCTCCCATTCAACCATTCAGGATCTAAAATCGCATTTCGTTTTTGATAAAAATCGATGGCCAATTGATTCCATTCTAGTACTTGCCAATCCATGCGTTTCACACCAGATTCTTGGGCAATTGAGACTACTTTATCAAACAATTTTCCGCCAATTCCAGAAGTTCTAAATTCGGGCAAAACAAAGAAATCTTCCAAGTACAAGCATTTTCCTTTCCAGGTTGAATAAGATGTGTACCACAAAGCAAATCCAACAATTTGTCGCGACTCAATTCCATCAATGATTGAAATTTCTTCTGCGACTATCGCTTCGCAAATTTGCTCTTCAAATAAATGGATTCCCAACGCTTCGGCAGTATTGCTAACTTCATTGGGTGCTTTTTCATATTCCGCCAAAGCTTGAATCAAAAGCATAATTCCAAATTCATCACCCTTCTGTGCAGCCCTAATTTCCATTACAATCCAGCCAAATTTAATCTGAAACGAATTCCCGCACTTGTATTTCCTGTTGGATAACTTGAAGCAATTTTTGGTGTATTGATTACTTGATCATAATAAAGCTGAATTGTCAAGTTTTGTCCAATGTTGTAATCTGCTGATGACTTAATAGAAATCACTCGTTGACCTGCCGTACCTTGGTTGGTATTTTCCTCAATTTTACGAATCACAGTTAAATTGTCACGGAAAGAAAAATCAAAACGCACATTCAAAGGTTCTTCTAAGTTCTTAGATTTATACTTGATTGGCAATTTCACTTTTGCAAATTTATAACCTACTCCAATTACCCATTCTGTGCCTAAAATCTCAGTAATTTGATTATTCGTTAAGGCCAAATTTGCGCTTCGGTCTTTCTTCAATTCAAATTTCGTCAACAAACCTTGTCCGTTCACATTCCAAGTTGCATCTACACCAATCAATGGAGAAAATCTTTCGGAAACTGTAATATTGGAAACATTTCGAGCTACATAAAAATTATCATTTTGGTCAAATCCAGTTGCGTTTCCATTCACATCTTGCGTAGCTTTCAAATTGGTTTGCAAACCACCTACAGTAACAGAAGAACTGTATCCATGTCGCAACACAAAATTCTTCACTATTTTTTTCATGAATGGGAATTTTGTCAATCCATTGTAGTTTATATTCCAGTTTGGCAATGGCATGTTTTTGACTGGATTTATATTTGACGAATTAACTTTTTTATCTGTGTAACTTGTCAAAAAGGCCCCTATGACCACTTCTTGCTGAGTTCCTCCATAACCAGTGGCATAACCATTGACAACGCCCGTTGAATTTGGATTTTTATCTCCTAATAAATTCGAAATTTCTGTTCGTTTGGCACGCATATTATCAAAAAGTGTGGATTCAAAGTTTTTACCCAATTTAGTAAATGCTGAACCAAAAGAAATGGTCGAATAGGTCAAAGTTGCTGTTTCCATTCTACTTTGACTTTCATAGGCTAAATTTTCATCATTCCATCTGAAGAATTCACCTGAACTAATGCCATAATTTCTATTGGCTGTCAATTCAATACTCAAATCTTTCAATGGTTCCAACGATGCACGAGTCGAAATATTTTGGGTATGGGTAACTGTATACTGACGATTCAAAGCACTATTTTGAACCAACCAATTATTAGATTCAGCTACCCTCGCAATATCGTAACCTGTTTCTTTTCCAGCCAAATTATAACGTTGCTGTCCAAAAACAAAACCTGCCATTCCACTTTGATTTCCATTGCTAAAACCAAGTACACTTGAACCTTGATTGTAACCTGGAAGTAATGTACCATCTGTCAAAGCATATGTTCCTGAAACTGATCTTACAGTCATTAAAAGTCTTCCAAGGAATCCTGAAACAGGGTTGACTTTATCTTTTTGTTTTTCTTCGCGTTCTTTTTGGCGTTTTAATCGGCGCTTTTTACGCTCGAATTGACGTTTCTTGCGCTCCCATTTGCGAAGCTCTTTAGGCGTCATGTCTTTTTCTGGCTTGTCGGGAACCAACTCTTCTAGAACCTCTTTGGCATCCACAGCAGGTTTCTCTGTGTTCTTAGAAGGACCATCATCCATGTTTTTTACACCATTTGCTTTCGCTCTTTGGGGCTTGCCATCTGTAATAATCTTTTGCAAGAATTTAGACTTACTGTACAAAGTCGTAAAATTCATTTGAGCTGTTGTATTGAAAACACGGCTATTTTGAATGATGTTTCCATATTCGCTTTGACCAAGCGGTGCTCGTTGCCAGTTAAATGTTCCGCTATATTTCGCATTTCCAGTTACCCAATCCAACGCTGGGATTTTGTCGAATGGAATATTATATTGCAAACCATAATCATGTGTATAATCAATACTTTGACCCAATGTTTTCATTTGAGTACGGATTGTATCTTTGAATTCACGGTAATTATCTGGATCTAATTTTTTGTCTATCCTTCCTTGATTTTCGTCAAAAAGAGATCGGTTATTTGCATTGAAACTAAATTTCAAATTTTTAGTAATGTCATATCCTAAATTGTAAGATCTATTCCAAGTGAAGGACTTAACAAAAACTGGAGCAAATTCATACCCTGGAGTTAGATTGTTTCTTACTTGTCGTTCATTGTAGCTACGAATCAAATCGTTATTTATTCCAATATTTTTAGGTGTCAAGAAGAAATTAGCATCTCTAATGATTGACCACCATTTAGATTTTTGCATGAACTTGATTTTCTTGAACGGCTCTACTGGTTTGGCAGCGAATGAATAATTATATGTTAAACCACCTCTCCAAATTTTAGTTCTGTCGTATTCCAAATTGAAATCTCTATGCAAATTCTCACTATAAGCATAGCTAAGTGCGAAATTTGAAATATTCCAAAAATGAGGCTTCGCATTGGCGCTTAATTCTTTCCTTACATTGGTGAAATTATATGATCTTCTTTCTGTATAATCTTGACCTGAACGTTCTCTTTCTTTTCTTGTAGCAGGATCATAATCAGCCAAACGAATATCTGGATTGTATGGATCATACTCAGGATTAATAATTCCCACTGAATATCCATAAAAGAATGGCAATGCTAATTTCACTCTTTTACCAAGGAATTGACCTAATTGCACATTGGTATTAAAGTCAAATCCAAGTTGTTGGTTTCTTTGTCTTTCTTGCACACGACTTTCGATTGAACCCCAGTTTACGCCACTATAATTTCCAGACATAGAAACTGTTGCAAAGTCTGCCGCTTGAATTTGCATTCTAGCTACTGCTGCAGATCCACCTTCATTTTGGAAATCTGTCAAACGCAACTCATTCACCCAAATCATCGCGCATTTAGCCTCACCATCATCTGTCCATGGATTTTCTGCTTGTTTGCCAGGATTACGAATCCCAATCATAATCGATCGTACACCTTGCAAGTTCGGACTTCCTTTTACTTTGATTAATCTTTTCGGATTTCGGGGATCAATCATCACCCATTCAACATTGTTGGTCAAGGTTGAATTGGATGTACCTGTGATTGCATTTCGTTTTTTCTTCGCATCCAATAAATCATCAAATATAATTTCAACATTATTTGCCTCGGGCCAGATAGATAAATCATTGTTATCATACCAAATACTCTCTGTCAAAGGCATTTCGTATTCGTAGTAATTTTCTGTGAAATCAGTTCCCAGACGAATAAACAAAGTCAAATCTTCATTATTCAATGGTTTTGTTGTTGTGATTTCCTCCGCGTGCACAAACATTTTCAATTTCTTGTATGTTCTTACATCGAACTGAACATTTCTGTAAGCGGCTCTGGCATCACCATCTTTTAAGTTGCAAACTTCTAATGTCAAAGATTGCTCATTCAACTGACGTTGTTGCACTTGAGATGGATCTACCTCACGGATAATTGAAGGAGGAAGCTTATAGTTGATTGGATTTCTTTCCGCATTCTCTTCAAAGTTTACAGCTGCGATATTGAAAGTTGTCAAATTTGGATCAGTTACAATGCCTTCACCAGGAGTAACTAAATCCTCTAAAAATCTTCTCCATTCGCCACGAATAAACTCCAATTTTGCAAAACGGATAACAACCTCCTCATCAAATTCTTTCAGGAACATGCGCATGAACCTAATTGAACGGAAATCAGTGATTCCATTCACAATTTTTTCAGGTTGACTAACCGGGATTTTGTACTGAATCCATCTTTCTCTTTTATTACTTCCCTCAGGAATGAATGTTTGAACACTCGTTACAAAGTTTTGCCCAACAATGGTATCTCCTGGTCTAAGCGATACTTTGTATTGAAAATAACTTTCTGTTTCAGAAATATTATTATCCAAGTTTAAATCTTCTAAATCAGGAAGATTGGTTGCTTGCGTTGGATATCCATCAGCATTGGCTGTGTCCGACATTTCTGTCGTATATGAATTTCCTTCAGTAGAATTATATCTTTTGTAGCGCTCTAAGATGTTTGCTTTTTGATTGTCATAGGTATCATCACGGTAAAATCTATAATTATCACTTGATGGATCGGCAATCATTTTGGCTTTCGCTGCTGCTGTTAAATTTGGATTTGTTTGAACCCAATTTACATAATTAGTATAGGCTAACTTTTCTGCTGCATCTCCTCTTCCATCCAAACCTACATCTTGACTCGCTCTTGATTCAGGATCTGTATTAAACGCATTTACAACAACTTGTTGGGTTGAAACGTTTGCCCAAGGCGTTGAATCAAGATTGGTGGTGTCACCAGCTGTTGGCGGCAATCCATTTTCAAAACTTTTACGAGAATCTGGCAAAACATCTTCTGAAATATTTCCAAGGTTGAAATACAAATCTCCTCCATTATGTTGGGTGTTTGGATTTACACTTTCAGCATCTTGATTGAAAGGATCTAGAATCCAAAATTGTATAAATTCAATGTTTGTTTGCTCAAAATCATTGGTTGTTAGAGCGCGCATGATTCCACCCCATCGATTTTCAGGGTTCGTAAAGTTTCCATCGGCATCTATTGTGGTCGCAGTTGTGTCATAATTATACATTCCACGCTCACTAGGATAATATGCTAAATCCAAAAACTGAACAATTGGAACTGTTCCATAAGCCAACTGAGAATTGGTAAAAATATCAGTTTGTTTCACCAAACGCATTCTACTGTCTGACAACATTGACGGATCATCATTGATGTGCTTTGGTCTCAATGCGTTATCAGAATAAAACAATTGATCTATTTGGTACCACGCTACTTTTGCTCTTTTGTAACCTGCTGCTAAATTTTTAGAACTTGCTTCAGGAAACAAAGATGGTTGGCCCTGTGGAATTGAAGCCATTTTCCAAGCACTGACACTTTTCAAATCAATGGTAGTTTGGCTGCCTTCAAAATCATCGATATAAGACATTCCGTCTTTGGTAATTGCTTTTGGAACACCTGGGATTAAATGCGCAACTTCTCCTGTGAATGAAATACTAGATTTCGCTTTGGTTGAAATTACCGGCAATAAATCAACCAATTTGGTCAAAAATGGCAAATCTTTTCTAAAAGCAATATCTAGACCTAATACATTGTTTTTGAATGGTTCACTTCCTATGTCTACTTTTTGAGTAACCGGTCTTTCCATCATTCTCATCCAAGTTCCACCAATGTTGAAATCTTCAGAAAAGCGATAATTCATGTGCGTTCCTATCAAAGATTTGGCTTGAAAACCGAAAACGGAGTTACTTTCGATTGAAATCTTTAAAGGAGTATTTGATTCTAAAATACCTGTATTCAAAATTTTGACACGACCTAAATTATAATCAACGGTAAAATCTTGACCTTCTACTAATTTGATTCCTCCCGCGGTAATTGTAACCGCACCTTGAGGAACATTCAATGAATTTAAAGGAATATCAGAAGTGACAGAAGATTGATATTGTCCCTTTAATACGAATCTGTTTTTTAGCGGTATTTGCTGTGCTGCGGTTTTAGTAGAGTCATATAATTCTGTGTAAGCAGTCTTATCTACGATTGCTTCAGGAATATTTGCATCCAACAATTTTTGCTTCAAGACCTGACCAAAAGGTTCAACAGTAGAAAAATAAACACGACCATTTCTTGGATTTACAGTTCCTCCTCTTTCTGATCGATTTCCTGTAAAAGTCATTGGGGCAAAATCGAATAAACCATCGGAAAAAGGTTGTTCATTCATATTGATTCTGTCCATTTCCAGGACTGTAACTAATTGTTTGTCCTTGATTCCCTCTGCTGGAAAAAATGGCACAAGCAAACTGTTTTCGGGATTATTATACAAAACATCTAGTCGGAATCCCGTTTTATCCAATTGATAAGCACCAATTGAATAAACATTTTTCATCATCAAATCCCAAATTCTATTTTTAGGATTTGTCAATGTTGGTTTCAATAACTTCAAAATCAAAGCATCCTGACCTGAAACTCCGTCTACTGAAAATTCACCTACTTGATAAGTCTCTCCCCTATAAGTATATTCATAAGCGACCGCAAGTACCTCATCATTATTCAAAGGTAAATTCAGTGAAATGAAACCCAAAAGTGCGTTGTATGAATATTCTTGATCAGTTAATTTTCTTGCGTTTTCAACTTTTTCATAATGCTTCGCTTGCTCAAAAGGACCTGGAGACACACCTTGTGCTGATAGAGTAGAAACTGCATTGGAGAAACCTCTAATTCCTGCTTGAGCCGCGGCCCACTCATATAATCCATTGGCTTC
>JBIKJE010000129.1:0-6507 GCA_044361165.1 Crocinitomicaceae bacterium
GGCGTAAATTAAAAATCCAACTGCAAAAAGTGATTTCTGAAACCGCATAAAAAATAAAGAGATAGGATGTAGCTGAAAGTAATTTATCCATTGTATCGCAAAACAAAAGAATAAAAATGCCAAAGACCACCATTACCATTGCATGTAGATTGTGGTAAGCAAATTGAACTTGCTTTCTTTGGTTAATCATGGCGGCAGTAAATGCAAATCCAGCTCCAATGGTTACCATGTAACCGATGATTACATTTACCTCTTTGAATGAACTGTAAGCCGAACTAAACAAGAAAATTCCTGCCAAAATAATACTTATTCCATACAGATAAATGGGAAGATATTTTTTCATAAATTGTGTTTTAAAGTTTGATTAAGTGAATTTTATGCTGAAAAATTAAGTTAATCAGCTTGGAAATAAATCAAAGTTTAAAGGTGTTTCCTTTTGAGAGAAAGATCGTTACACAATTTGTAAAGAATGTTGTATAATTATAAGTTTTGATTTGAAGACAGATTCAATCTTTAGTGCGATTTATCCTGCATTTATCACTGCAATATTTCACTTCTAGCCATACTTTTTCCCATTTTTTGCGCCAAGTGAAAGGACGTTTGCATGCAACACAAATTTTTGTTGGTAAGTCGCGCTTTTTCATGTTTGGAACTAAAACTTTTTTCTTTTCCAATCAACAGAGACGGCGGAACCTGAAGCAAAAATAACAGAATGAGGTTCTTGATTACTTAACATAGAAAAATCACTGCCATACATGGCTTGAAAATCGCAAGTGATTGAATAATCCAATATTTTGTTTACTTTCCATCGAGGGTGATTTACGCGGTATTCTTGCGAAATTTCAGCATTGATTTTTGTGTAACCATAATAATGTTCAAAGATGAATTCTTCAATGCTTTCTGGAGTCATTTCAACGCTTTCAATGGAGGTGTTTACATTGATTTCATTCCATTTTTGGTTAATTTTCCATCCATAATGAATCAATTGATTTTCAGCATATACTTGAATTTCATTTTTAGTTGGAATGGTGATGTAATGTTCCTTGTAAAGTTTATTGGCCATCCATGCAACAGCTTTGTAAGGTACAGTTTCATTGATAAAAACAACGCCGCGCTTGATTTCATTTCCATCAATTCTTTTCACATAAAACCGCAAATTTACTTCTTCAAAGGTGCCCAATAAGGGAATCGGAACGCGAAACAAACATGTTTTTTTGAACATAAAGCCTACCAAACTGACCATCGCTTTTCCCTCATGAAAATCAAGTTCAACACCTTTCGGCAAATAGGGAATCAACACTTCTGGATTCACTTCATAATTTGCCATCACTAAGTTTTCCCAACGAGCGGATAGAAATGTTTTCGCCATTTTAATGTGATTGTATAATTTTATAAGGAATGAGAGGCAGAATTGTTTTGTTGTGTGCACAAGTTAACCCTAGTATTGCGGAAAATTTGTTTTAATAATTATATTCTATTGAGTGCTAAAAAATATTTATTTCGAATAAATATTTTCCTTAGACTTTATCAAAAACTCCTTTTTAATTCTTTTGTGAAACGAATTTTATATCAAGTCGCGATTTTCCTTATTTTTACACCAAATCTTTTGTTTCATGAGTAAAAAAGTATCCAATTCATCACCCTTTTTTTCCGATCAGGGAAAGAAAAAAATGACAATTGTTTTTTGGGGTGGCGCTTTATTTCCACTTTTATTTATTGCTTGCTTATTGCTTTTTCAATCGGAAGATGACTTGCCGCCAGTAGCAATGCTTGACAATCCACCAGAATTGTTGGCTTCTGTGATTTATGCTGACGATGGCGAAACAGAATTAGGAAAATATTGGAAAATAAACCGTTCAAGTGTTGAATACAAAGCAATTTCACCTTTTGTAACTGATGCGTTGATTGCAACTGAAGATGAGCGTTTTCACGAACATTCAGGTGTAGATATCAAAGCAATTGGTCGTGCTGTGGTAAGTGTAGGTGGTGCAGGAGGTGCGTCGACGATTTCTCAACAATTGGCAAAACTTTTGTTTACATTACAAATGCGCGATAGAGAAGCAATTGCACGCGCAAATGGGGAAGATGTAGGAAGCGAAAGCACTGGGAAAATCGGCCGAATTTTCAGTCGTTTGAACGAAAAAGCGCGCGAAAATATCATCGCAACTCGTTTGGAAGAACGTTACACGAAAGAAGAAATCATCACGATGTATTTGAATCAATTTGATTTCTTATACAACGCGGTTGGAATTGCCAATGCGTCGAAAGTATATTTCAATAAAAAACCAATTCAACTTACCAAAGACGAAGCTGCGATGTTGATTGGAATGTGTAAAAATCCAGATTTGTATAATCCTTACACTTTTAAAATTCGCAACTACAGACAAAGATTGGCTAACAAAAAAGAAGTTCCACCAAGTCAAATTACATTGGCTGAAATTGCTGAGGCTCGAGCTGCTGATAGTATTCGTGCACTAGAAAGAAGAAATCAGGTATTGTTTCAATGGTTGAAAAATTCTAATGATGGGAATGAAAGTTTGCGCGTGAAATTAACTCAAGCAGAATACGATCAATTGAAAGTTAAACCTTTGGTTACAGATTATCAAGTAGTTGATCACAAGAAAGGTATAGCGCCTTATTTCCGTGAATCAGTTAGGGCAGAAGTTACTTCCATTTTGAATGAAAAAAATCCTGATGGATCTTTGAAATATAAACGCGAAGATGGTGTTCCGTGGAATATTTATAGTGATGGATTAAAAATCTACACCACATTGAATGCTGATATGCAAGAATATGCAGAAGAAGCAGTAGAGCGTCATCTGAAAGAAAATTTACAACCTGCTTTTGATAGAAATAACAGAGGACTAAAGAATTTCCCATTCTCAAATAATTTAACGAAAGAAGAAGTTGACAAAATCATGAGAACTTCAATGAAGCGCTCAAATAGGTACATCAATATGGCTTCTCAAGGAATTGCAGAAGCACAAATTGAGAAAAGCTTCAAAGAAAAAGTACAAATGCGTGTTTTTTCATGGGATGGTGATATCGATACTCTTATGTCCCCTTATGATTCAATGTTGTATTACAAATCTTATTTGCAAGCAGGATTGATTTCAATAGAACCAGAGACAGGATTTGTAAAGGCTTGGGTGGGAGGTACAAATATTGACCATTTTGCTTTTGACCATGTTCGCCTAGGAAAGCGTCAAGTGGGATCAACCATCAAACCTTTTATTTACGCTTCAGGAATTGCGATGAATGTGGTAAAGCCATGCACACAAATCCCTGATATCAGACATTGTGTGGATCTTTTTGATCCTAGTGGAAATCCTGATGGACAATGGTGTCCAAAAAATTCAGATGGTGAAATTTCTGGTGGAATGTGTTCCGTAAGACGTGGTTTACAAATGTCAAAAAACAACATTACTGTTGCAATTATGGCGAAGATGGGAGCGCAAGCAGGACCGCAAACGGTTGCCAAACTGATGAAAAGCTTGGATATTGAATTGCTTCCAAATGATATTGTTCCGGCAATGTGTTTGGGTTCAATGGATTTGTCATTATATGAGTTGGTTGGTGCTCAAGCAACTTTTGTAAACAAAGGAATTTTTAATAAACCTACAACTATTTTACGCATCGAAGACAGAAATGGACACGTGATTTACAATGCTAAACCAACGATGCGTGAAGCAATCAATGAGCAAGTCGCTTATTCTGTGCTGAAAATGATGGAAGCAGTTGTTCAAGGTGGAACAGCGAGCACGCTTAGAAGTGGCGCTTCGTGGGGTAATTTGATTTATCCAACTGCTGGAAAAACGGGAACAACTCAAAATAACTCTGATGGTTGGTTCGTTGGATTGACGCCAGATTTGGCAACGGGAGTTTGGGTTGGAGCTGAAGACAGAGGAGTTCATTTCCGTTCAACCAGAGAAGGGCAAGGAGGAAGAACTGCTGCACCAATTTATGGGTATTTCATGCAGAAAGTATACAAGGATGCCAATATTGCAATTTCAACTACTGATTTTGAAAAACCGAAAGGATACGATGATAGTCAGTTTTCTTGCGTTGGTTCAGACAATATACTGCCACCAGCAGAAGATGAGGAAACACCTGAGTTAGATGAAAATGGTGATCCAATTATTTCTATGTAATTTGAATTCTAGACGAATAACAATATTATTAAAATGAATAAAGTAGTAAAAAACGTTTCTGAAGCTTGTCAAGGTATTGAAGACAATATGACTTTGATGGTTGGTGGTTTTGGATTGTGTGGAATTCCTGAAAATTCTATTGCAGAATTGGTCAAAAAAGGTGTCAAAAATCTAACTTGTATTTCAAATAATGCCGGTGTGGATGATTTTGGTTTGGGTTTGCTTTTGCAAAACAAGCAAGTCAAAAAAATGATTAGTTCGTATGTGGGTGAAAACGATGAATTTGAAAGACAAATGTTGTCTGGAGAATTAGAAGTTGATTTGATTCCACAAGGTTCATTGGCTGAAAGATGCCGCGCTGGTGGTGCTGGTATTCCTGCTTTTTTCACACCTGCTGGATACGGAACTGAAGTTGCAGAAGGAAAGGAAGTAAGAATTTACAACGGAAAACCACACATTTTAGAATCAGCATTGACTGCAGATTTTGCAATTGTGAAAGCTTGGAAAGGCGACACGGAAGGAAATTTGGTTTACAAGGCAACTGCTCGAAATTTCAATCCAATGATGGCCATGGCTGGAAAAATCACGATTGCTGAGGTAGAAGAATTGGTTCCTGCAGGTGAATTAGATCCAAATCAAATTCATACGCCAGGAATTTTTGTTCAACGCATTTTCAAAGGTGAAAAATTTGAGAAGCGAATTGAGCAAAGAACAGTTCGTCAAAAAGCATAAAAACATTTCTATGAAATTAGATAAAAAAGTATTCAGCTTTAAAAATTACAGTTGGATGCTTTTTTCATTTTTGATGGTTTATTTTGTTTTGCGCGCTTTATTTTTGGAGCCTTTACACGATGAATCAGCTACCTTTTTGCACTTTATCGAACCAGAAATATGGTTTGGTGAATCTGTAATGCTCGACGCAAATAATCATTTATTTAATTCATTTTTAGGAAGTTTACTTCATTCTTTTTTTGGAAATGAATTTTTCCTTTTTCGTTTGCCTAGCTTGCTTTGTTTTCCAATTTATTTTTGGGGAATTTATACTTTTTTGAAGTCCATCGACAATAGGTTTACACAAATAATCTTGCTTACAGCGGCTGTCACGGTGGTCTATATGAATGATTATTTCTCCTATTCACGCGGATATGCCATGGCAATTTCATTTTTTATATGGATGTTGGTGTACGCGCAAAGATTTGTCAAAGAATCAAGAACTATAAGTCTGATTCTACTTTATGTTTTCAGCTTTTTGGCGGTTTTTTCGAATTTGGTTTTTTTGGTTTCCGCCTGTTTGGCGCTCGTTTTAGCATTGATTATTCATCTAAAGAATATTCGAAATTTTGCTGTTGTAAAAAATGTGTTTTTGTTGGTTGTTCACATTGCTTTCATTTATAGCTTATTGCCCATTATTTCCTTCGGACAATTATTGAAAGAACACGGTGCTTTATACTACGGAAGTTTGGATGGATTTTGGATTGTTACGGGAAAAACACTTTCTAAATATGTACTTTACTATGATGCAGATTGGTTGAAATGGTTTTTTATTTTGCTTTTCATTTTGTTTTTGGGATTGCTTATTTATTTGCTTTTCAAAAGAGGATTTTGGAAGCAGGCAGCGCAAGAAACAACGATTTTATCTTGGTTTTTATTTGGAAATATAATTGCCATTTTTGTGCTTGCCATTTTCATGAAAGTCAATTACCCTGAGGATAGAGCAGGGATGTATTTCATTCCTTTAATTATATTATTAGTTGGATTTTTTAGCCATGAATTTCATAAATGGCGATACATTCAATTGATCTTATTGTTTTTTCCAATTACCGCCATTTTCCAATTGAATTTGAATACATCTATTTTCACACCTGACGAACGTTTTGACGCTTCTTTTTATAAGCAAGTCAAGAAAACAATTGATACATCCACAACTGTTTCAGTTTATCATACAATGGCCTTGAATTGGGATTTACTTGAACGCCAAACGAAAGATGTGGTAAAAATTCAACCGAATATTTTGAATGAATTTTCCCCATTGTATGATGTGATTATCAATAAATCTTCAGAACTTAATGTTCGAGATTTAAAAGATTATCAATTGCTGTGTAAAGATTTACCAAGTGGATTTGTCGCCTATAAACGGACAAAACCTTTGCAAAAAATTAAAATTAGATCTAGTAAAATTGGCAGAATTACTTCCAATGATGAATATATCAACTTGTTGGAATTAAAAATTTTAGATTCAATTCGAAATGAAGATTTACTAGTCAAACTAGCGGGTAATTTTAAAATCATCACACCTTTTCACGATGTGAGATTGATTTTTACAACTTTCAATGCAAAAAACGAAACTGTTAGGTAT
>JBIKJE010000050.1:0-23485 GCA_044361165.1 Crocinitomicaceae bacterium
GTGGTTCTGGAAAATAAGAAGGTTTTCTAAATGCAAAATCATCCACTGGAACAATTTCATTTTCTTTTTTACAAGAAAAAAGAACAAAAACTAAAAAAAAAGAAAATATCAACTTCATATCGCAAAACAATTTCATTAATTGAAAAGTTTAAGAGGCGTCGAAATTAGTAAAAAAACCACAAAGACCTATTCCTAAATCTTTGTGGTTACTTGAATTCTTAAATATTAATTGTGAACGTGCTCAAAAACGATTCCATTTGAAAAATCGTTTGCCATCATTTTAGCCATCGCTCCTGGCATGTGAATCGTATTGGTTGTACTAACACTTCCAGACATTTCCCATAATTTATCAGGAAAACTAATCATGTGAATTTCACTTTCGTGATTTCCTGATACAATAACATCAGTTGAATTGCTTTGAAAAACAACATTTTTTGTAGAAAGCGCACTGTTTGCTCCAGTAAAACCACCTAAATGAAATGAATATGATCCTGAAGCTGAATTCACTGAAGTACCTTCTGCTTTCAAGAAAATGTAACCTGAATTCCAACTCCAAAACATGTTGTTTGAAATTGATAAAGCTCCAGTTTGAGCTCCAGAAACATTTCTTGTACTGTCAACACCGAAAGTATATGACAATTCAGTGTATGTTCCAACTGGTACATTTGACATCAATAATTTAGTTGAACTTTCATTTTCCAAATCAACTAAAAAGTAGCTTTCTGGATGTGACCACCATGTTCCGTCAGATTTTTTCAATTTCAAGTTTGAAATGTAGTATTTCATAGTTGTGAAATTCAAAGTATCATTTGTTACTGGATGAATATATTCTGCATTCAAAGTGAAATTTGCAGTTTCATCTACCCATTTGTGCTCAAAATTTACACTAACACTTCCAGTTGTTGCAGGAGCATCCACAATAGGATCTTCTTTTTTGCAAGATGTAAAAGTTAAACCTGCGACTGCTAAAGCAATCATTGAGAATTTTTTATATTGAGAAAAAGTTTTCATTTTTTTTTAAAATTAATCATTTGTAAAATAACACACTTATTATTCACAAAACTACATTTCAAGCAAATAAATTTAATCTACTTAATGCAATTATATTAATGAAAGACAAGTGAAATAAAGGATTTGTAATACAAAATTACAAATCGAATCAAACAATCAATTCTTTTTGGGGTGGTTGAAAACAATTTTCATTGAAATCAAAATGATATAGATTAGACCAATACGCAAATGAAATTTTTAATTTGGAAGAAGCTACTTTGGTTGAAAAAATATCCAATCCAAATTCTGCAGAAATGAATGGCGTTTCGACCTGTTCTAATTTTTGCGTAGGAAAAGGAAATTTTTGGCGTTCTTGCTTTTCTTCTAAATCCAATTGATTCATTTTTTTCATCAAGTAACATTTCCCATCACAATGAAGCATCGGTTTGTCCTTATTTACACAATACTTTTGGGTAATGATTTCTTGATTGATTTTCCAATTGAAATAAGTAATAGGTTTGATGGAGATTTGTAAAAAAATCAACAGCATCAATACTATGGAAAAAAAGGATTTCATCAAATTCTTCAATTGTGTGTCAAAAGTAAACAGAAAATCATTACGGCATTCCAATAGAACAAAAAAAAACAGATATTGAATAATTCGTATTTTTACGCATGATTCAGCAGTTTTTAAAAGAAGGAAGTATCTACACTTTGTCCAATTTCGCGACAAAGGGCATTTCACTTTTGCTGATTCCTTTTTATACCACCTACTTCTCTCCGACTGATTATGGAATTTTGGATTATTTATCGGTTTTGTCTGGTGTGATTAATGCTATTTTTAGTTTGCAAATTGCACAAGGAGTTTCGCGCTATTTGGGTGATGACTCACTTTCTGAATTGGAAAAACGACAATTGGGTGCGACGGGTATCAATGCCATTTTTATTGTGTACACCTTGACAGTGGTTTTCCTTTTATTGACCCAACACTTTTGGAAATCAATAAGCGAAACATCAAGTAACGAATTCACTGATAGCATTTTTCAATTGATGATTATCAATACTTGCATCAACGCGCTTTTCTTTCAATTGGGCATTCACTTGCGCTTCAGACGAAAAACGGTCGCTTTTGCTTGGTTGAGTTTCATTCAATCTTTGGCAAATATTGCATTGATCTTGACTGTGGTAATTTACGGCCAGATGGGAATTGAAGCGATTTATTGGGCTTCGACGATTATTGCGCCATTTATAGTAGGATTTCAGTTGTATTTATTGCGCAAAGAATATCTTTTTTACCTCGGTTGGAAAGAGCTAAAAATGATTTTGAAATTTTCGATTCCTTTGATTCCTGCAGCATTGGCGATGTTGGCTTTGGATATTACAGACAGATTTGTCATTGCTCAAAAAATGTCATTGAATGAACTTGGAATCTACAGCGTAGGCGCCAAATTTCCGTCGATTTTAACATTGTTGATTGCCAGTTTTAGCATGGCTTTGGCACCTATTGTGATTGAAAACTACAAATTGGAATCCACCAAACTAAAGCTCAAAAAACTCATTCAAAACTACTTTTTCATTGGAGGAGTCTTAGTGCTCATTCTTGCACTTTTTTCTCAGGAAACGATACTTATTTTTACCAACTCAAATTATTTCGAAGCACACAAAATCATGCCTTTGTTATATATGATCGCGTTCATCAATGGAATTTCTATGTTTACCTTAGGCATTTTCTTGCGCAATAAAACTTACATACAAGCCATTATCAATACACTTGCAGCGGTTTTAAATTTACTACTCAATCTTTGGCTTGTTCCAATCTACGGCATTTTAGGCGCAGCGATTTCAACTTTGATTGCGATTTCACTCAATGTCATTTTGTTGTTCTTTTTCAGTACGCGATTTTATAAATTTATCTCCTTTTCAACGATTGCTTTTTATTTATTGGCTTTGACCAGCATCATCGGATTCGTCAGTTTGATAGCGTACATCAAAGTAGATTTTTACATGCTTTTGGTTTTCAAAATATTGATTTCCTTGGTTTTGGTTTACTTCCTATGGAAACATTTTCAAAAAAACATTCGCCATGGAATCTCAAAATAAACCCAAAATCACGCAAGTACTTTACTCTGGAAAAGGCGGACATGGAAGCGTTGTGCAATCTTTGGTCGAAGGTGATACTGAAAAACAATTTCAATATCAATTCATTTATATTGGAATAGAATCATTGGATTCCGATTACAGAGAATTTTGCGAAAACAGTCAAATTCCATTCGAAACCATTTTAAAGCAACAAGGAAAACATTTTTCAAGTTGGAGGTTGTACTTAAAAAGCTTGAAGCAGCAAAAACCTGATTTCATTTTTCTCCATTCGATGACTTTGATTTTGCCCACGATTTGGTATTGTTGGTTTCACAAGGCAAAATGCATTGCCGTGGAGCATCAAAGTAATCAAGCCAAACGCAAAAGTGAATGGATCTGGTCGTTTTTGGCGGTGATTTTTTGCAGTAGAATTGTTTATTTGACTGAAAATTATCAAGCCGAAGTAAAACGCAATATCGGAATATGGCGATATTCCAAAAAGGCGACTGTCATTGGGAATGGTATCAATACTGATTTTTTCAAACCAGTAATCGAGACGAAAGAAAAATCTACTTTCAAAATCGGAATGGCTAGTAGAATCAATTCCTTGCGCGATCACCAAACATTGATTCAAGCTTTTGAAAAGTTGAACCATGAAACGCAAAATTTCGAATTACATATCGCAGGAGCTGGCGAGGGTTTTGTCAGTTTACAACATCTTGTCGATCAATCAAAAGTCAAAGAAAAAATCAAATTGCACGGAAATTTGAACCAAATCGAGATGCTTACTTTTTATCAATCTTTGCAACTTTATATTCACTGTAGTTTGGCCGAAACGCAGAGTACCGCAATCTTGCAAGCAATGGCTGTTGGATTGCCTATTCTCGCGACCGATATTCCAGGAAATAGAGAATTGATTGTCAATCAAGAAACTGGAATTTTATTTGAAACAAAAAATGCAGTAGACTTGGTTTCCAAAATTGAAAAAATGTTGCAAAAACCAGATTTACTGAAACAACTTGGCAAAAATGCACGCCTAAAATGTGAAATCGAACATGCTGCAAAAAGTCAATTTTTGAAATATGCTGAATTGATTTCAAAAGCTTAAAAAACAATATTTTAGTTTCAAAAAAGCACATTTTAGAAGTCGAAAGCGCAATTTAAACAAGTAAATACCTTACCTTTAGCCCTTCATGAGAATCGTTTTTGATGCTAGATTACATTTTCCAGTAGTTTCTGGAATGTCGCGCTATATCGTAAACTTATTGAATCATTTGTTGGCTATCGACAATGAAAATCAGTACATTATTCTCGTAAATGCGCAATTACCGGAAAGCGATGAATTGTTTTTACTCCAAAAATATTCGAACGTTACTTTCAAAAAAAATGCGTTACATCACATGGGAATTGTGAATTACACCAAAATGCCAGCCATCATTCGCGAATTGAATCCCGACATTTACCATTATCCACATTTGGATGCGCCGATTGTCAAAGGAATCAAAACGATTTCAACGATTCACGATTCGAATTTGTCAGGAAATATTAAAAAATTTGATGATCCTCTCGGAATCAAAACTTGGTATTTCAAGAAAACCTTGGCAAACACATTGAAAAAAGCAGCTTCGGTGATTTTCATTTCAAATGCTGCGAAAAATGAAATCTTAAGTAATTATGCTGACGCAAAAAACCCAAAATTCAAATTGGTTTACAATGGTTTCGATAGCAAATTTGGAGAAATTAGCGAACAAACAATCATCGATGTAAAAAGCAAATTTCATTTAGAAAAACCTTTTTTATTGTACGTTGGACAAATAAGAAGTCACAAAAACATACGACGAATGGTTCAATCTTTCTTGAAAACCAACTCGGATTGGGAATTTATTTTGGTCGGACACAATTACATGAAAATCGATTTTTCAAAATATCCGAAAAACGTTCGCTATTTGTCTATCGTTTCAGAAAATGAATTGAAAGGATTGTATTATCATTCAAAAGCATTCGTTTTCCCTTCATTCATCGAAGGTTTCGGCTTCCCAGTGTTGGAATCATTGTCGTTTGGAAAACCAATTATCGGCACAAACTACGGCGCGATTGCAGAAATAGGAAATGGTTTCTTAATTGGCGTTGACCCGAAAGACGAAAACGACATCGCCGCAAAAATGTCGCAATTCATGAATCAATCAGAAACTAAATTAGATTTAGCCGATTGTCAAAACTATATCCAAAAATTCAGCTGGGAAACCTGCGCAAGGGAAGTTTTGGCAATTTATAAGGAAACTTTTTTTGTTTAGATTTTTAGATTGTTGGATTTATGGATTATTGAATCTGAACTTTTGTCCATTAATCTAAAAATCCAACCCTCTAATAATCTATTTATCCAACCATCTAATAATCCATTTTTCCCTACCTTTGAGCAATGAATTTCATCAAGGATTTTGTGCTTGGAATGCGGGCGTATTGGAAGGCTTTTCTTTTCATTCGGGAAAGGAAAATGTATTGGTATGCGTTGATTCCTGCTTTTTTGATGTTGGGAATTTACCAAGTCGGCAGTTGGATACAATACCGACAATTTGATACTGACACAAGTACCATGAATGGAATCGTTTGGTATTTGATTCAATTGATGCTTGAAATTTCAATTGCATTGTTGTTGATGCAATTCTCAAAATACATGGTTGTCACGATTTTATCACCACTTCTCGCCTACTTATCACAGAAAACTGAAAAAATTATTACAGGAAATCACTATCCATTCAATAAGCAACAATTTTGGCTCGACATTAAGCGTGGATTGCGGATTGTGGTCAGAAACATCATGTGGCAATATTTTTTCTTCCTCGTGATTTTTGCATTTTGCGCCATTTTCTGGGATAATATTCACGAAAGTCCAGTATTCTACATCACTTATTTGATCAGTTTCTATTATTACGGATTCAGTTTTTTGGATTACGTTAATGAACGCCGAAAATTGAGTGTCGACGCCAGTATTTTACTCATGCGCAAGCACCGCGGTTTAACCATGGCGATTGGAATGGTATTTTCACTGCTGATTTTGGTACCGGTAAATTTGAACGCACTTTTTGATTGGCACCGCTTTTCCGTCGCTCCAATTGAGGTTGTCAGCCAATTTTGTGTGCATTTTTTCTTGTGGTTTTGTGCTGCATTTGCGCCTATTTTAGCGAGCGTAGCTTCTACGATTGCGATGCATGATTTGGTGGATTTAAGCGGAAATCAATTCATCAAACGAAACGACATGAATCAATAAAATTTTAATTTTTGACTTTTAAACAATTCGACTGTAAAAAAAATCTTTTTTTGCCAAAAATCATTTCTGAAATAAAAATTCATTCATCTATATTTGTTCGTATATTGTAAATAATTAATTGGCACCACAATTGCTAACATAAGATCAACAAAATCAAACTTTATGAAGAATTTTAAAAGTATTTTCTGCACTTTAATCCTTTTCGTTACAATCTTAAACGGAAAAGTTTTTGCTGCAAGTAATTCAATCACACCACCCGACAGTACGACCAATTTGGTTGATAAATCTGCTGCTTTGATTATGATTGAAGATGGTAAAAAAATGTTTAGTGAACGAAAAAATCGCGAAGCGTTGATATTATTCAGAGAAGCTGCACAAAAAGACCCAAATACTTGGAGAGCACCTTATTGGATTAGCTTGTGTCACTACAATCTAGACAACTACGGATTTGCTTTACAATACGCAACCAAAGCGGTAAAGTTGGACCCAGATGGCGTTGACAAAGATGTTTATGATGTGATTGCAAAAAGCTACCACAGCGTTGGAAAGTTGGATTCTGCCATCATGTACTACGAAATTGCGTTGGAAAAACTTTCAAAAATGCAAGCCAAAGATTTACAAATCAAAGAAAAAATCGAAAACTGTAAATTCGCACAAGTAGAAATGGCAAAAACGCCTTTCGCAACCAAAGCAAAAATGGTCGGGGAAGTAAATTCTGGATACAATGAATATGCGCCAATCATCGTAAAAGGTGGAAAAGGTATGTTTTTTACTTCAAGAAGAAACAACACCACTGGTGGATTGATGAATCCAGAAGATGAGCAATATTTTGAAGATATTTATTATGCTCAATGGAACGAAGAAGAGCAAAAGTGGGACAGCATCACCAACGAAATCGACAGAATCAATGCCTCAGGTTTCGAAGCAATGTCTTGGATTTCTAAAGATGGTTTGACTGCCTACATTACAATCAATAATGAAGCGGCGGACGAAAAAATCCAAACACAAAGTTCTGATATTTTTGAAATTCAATTTACAACCAAAGGAAAATGGTCAAATCCTAAAAAAATCGCTGCGGTAAATTCTTCATTCTTTGACGGAGCCGCATCAGTGACTGGCGATGGAAATACGATGTATTTTGTTTCTACGAGGAATGGTGAACGCAAACAATTTGACATTTATGTTTCTCAAAAAACTGGAAAAACTTGGGGCGAACCAAAACCAGTTTCTGACAGCATTAACACAACAGGAAGTGAAACAACACCTTATATCACGCCAGACGGAAGATATTTGTTTTTCAGTTCTAACGGACATTTAGGTATGGGCGGTTATGACATTTTTGTTTCTGAAAACTTGGGTTCAACTTGGTCAAAACCAATCAATCTAGGAAGCGGAATCAACACTGTGAATAACGATACGCATTTCCAATATTACCCAGAATTGAAAAAAGCAGTTTTCGCAGGTTTCACCATCCAAGGTCAAAAAGCAAGTTTGGATTTATACCAAATCGACATGACGAATTTTGTGATGCCGAAGCAATAAAAATTAAAACCAGATAAATCAATAGAGAGACTTCAGAAATGAAGTCTTTTTTTTTGCAGAGCTATCAACGCAAATTGAAATTCATTTTATTTATTTAATTTTAAACTACCAATAAATTTTAAAAATGAAAAAATACTTTTCCTTGATATTGTTATTCACTGCTTTAAATACTTTGAATGCACAAATCCAAATGCCAACCACTTCAAGACATGATTTGAAAATAATTCAAGAAACTTGGGCTAAAGAAGGAATCAAATCTTTTCAAAAATTGGAAAATCTGCACCCAATATATAAAATCAACGGAAAGGAAATTATTTCATTGATTGCCAAAGTAAATTCCAGCTACAACGTTTCCAATTTGCAACAATATGAAATCAGTCAAGGTTCTAGAATCGGAAATATTGTGACTTTAAAAGTTCCGCTTAATGCTATTCATCAAATTACTTCGATTCCGGGAATTTCTTACCTTGAAATTGCAGCGAAAGTGCAACCGCATTTAAACAGAGCCTTGAAAGATGCACGTGTAGACAGCGTTCATTTGGGAATCAATCTTCCACAAGCATACACAGGAAAAAATGTGTACATCGGCGTTACGGATTGGGGTTTTGATTATACGCATCCAATGTATTACGATACTACATTGTCATACACAAGAATCGCTGCGGCTTGGGATCAATACAAACAAAGTGGTCCAAATCCAACAGGTTTCAATTATGGAACAGAATACACGTCGCAAGCAGATTTGTTGGCTGCTGGATCAGACACGGCAAACATTTATAGTTACGCATATCACGGTGGACACGTGGCAGGAATTGCAGGCGGTTCAGGTGCTGGAACGGCTTATCGCGGTGTAGCATACGAAGCTGAATTTCTTTTCACAACGTTCTTGGTGGACGCCGGCGCGGTGATGGATGCTTACGATTGGATGCACCAAAAAGCAGTTGCAGCAAACAAAAGATTGGTCATCAACCAAAGTTGGGGCTTGCATTACATCGGAAATTTAGATGGAACTTCACTTATTAGTCAAGCGATTGATAATCTTTCAGACCAAGGAGTTGTTTTTGCTTCATCAGGTGGAAACAATGGCGATGTCAATTTTCACCTCAAAAAAACCTTCAATAATGACGTTTTGAAATCCAAAGTTGATTTCTATTCTTATTCAGCGAATCCAAATATGTGGGGACAATCGATCACACTTTGGGGCGAACCGAGCAAAAACTTTTCAGTTGGTGTGAGTGTCACAAACACTTCGAATGTGTTGTTGAACGAAAGCATTTACTATAATTCTGCCACTACAACGAATTACATCGACACCTTTTTGGTTATTGGAACGGATACTGTTTTCTACAATTTATCGATGGAAAATGCCAATCCATTAAATAATCGTCCGCATGCACGATTCAGAATCAAAAATACGAATACAGCGTATCGAATCATCTTAAATGTTTCAGCAACAGACGGAACTGTTCATGCGTGGAATGTGACAGAATTGACCAACGGCGTTGGAAACTGGGGAATGCCTTTTTCATTAGGCGGTTCAGGAACGACTTTTGGTGATGCAAACTACGGAATTGGAGAACCATCGTGTACAGAAAGTGTGATTTCAGTCGCGGCACATTCATCTCAATATGCTTTGCCAAGTGGAACATTGACTGGCGGTGCAATTGCAACATTTTCTAGTTATGGACCAACATTAGACGAGCGTTCAAAACCAGACATTTCTGCGCCAGGAGTAAGTGTTTGTTCTGCGGTTTCCTCGTTTACAGACAATTCATTTTCGAATGCGCAAACTGTTTCTTTCAACGGAACAGACTATAAATTCACCAGAATTTCTGGAACTTCGATGTCATCGCCGATGGTAACAGGCGTAGTTGCGTTGATTTTAGAAGCAAATCACTATTTGATGCCATGGCAAGTGAAAGACATCATTCGCCAAAGTGCGCGCACAGATTCATACACAGGCGTAATTCCGACGGGAGGAAGTTTGCGCTGGGGAATGGGAAAATTAGACGCTTATGAAGCGATTAAATTGGCTTTAAACACCGTTTCAATAGACCAAATAGAAGAAGAATCGTTTGTTAAAGTGTTCCCAAATCCAACGTCAGGATTGTTATACATTCAAGGAAATTTGAAAGGAAATGAAACTTTCCAATTGATTGGTTTGGATGGCAAAATCTTGTTGAATGGTCAACTTGAAATCGGAAAATTAGATTTATCCGCTTTGCAAACGGGCATGTATATTTTGAAAATTCACTCAAATGGTGGTGATAAATCAGTTCAAGTGATCAAAGAATAATGAGGGAAAACATTCTTGCAATCGGCAAAAAAGACTTGACCATCGTTCAAAAAATTGTGTTCGAAACTTGGCCAGTTGCTTATGGTGAAATTTTGAGTCAGGAGCAATTGACTTATATGCTGTATAAATTCTACACCCTCGAATCCTTGGAATCAACGATTGATGCTGGTCATCGCTATTTTATATATTCGGAAAACGACATTCCACTTGGATTTTTAGGCGTTCAAGCAGGATTAGAACCTGATTCTTTGAAAATTCATAAGTTGTATGTTTTACCCGAAAATCAAGGCAAAAACATTGGATTGAAACTTTTTCAATACGCAGAAAATTTGACTAAATCGATGAATTTGAACAGGGTCTTTTTGAACGTAAATCGATTCAACAAAGCAAAAAATTTCTACGAAAGGATTGGAATGAATATCTGCAAAGTTGAAGACATTGAAATCGGAAATGGGTATTTCATGGAGGATTTTGTGATGGAGAAATATCTCTAAATTAACACTCTACTTAGAAAAAGTATATTTCAAATTCTCTGAAACGCCCTCTATTTTCAAGAATATCTCACTTCCCACTTCTTGCTTATATGCCAAATTAGAAATATCGAAAGTCAAGGTTTTCATGATTAACGCTTTGCATTTATCTTCACGCGCATTGTGAATTAATTTGACAGCGCGAATTGGAGGCAAAGATTTTGAAATCATTTCACTTCCTACCAAGCTAAAATCGTGTTCCTCGCACCCACCGCCGTATGAAACTTCTAAAATCAAGTTATTCCCTTCAATTTTTGCAGATTGAATATTGGTCTGATCATTTTTTTCTGGGAAAGTGCCAACTGTTGAATTTGCTTTCATTGGTTTTGTTTTTAAAGTTTGACCTGTTCCATCTCCTGCGATTTTTTTAGTGCCACAACTAAAAAATAATCCAACTGCAAGTAAAATAACGATTGATTTCATGGTTTTTGTTTTTTCTGTTTGGTCAAATATAATACCAATTTTGAAAATGAATTCATTAAAATAGTTCTCTCCCTTCTTTTTGCTTGATCAAAAAGATGCAAAAAATAGCTTCGCTGAGATCGCCTTCGGCTAAGTTCAAGGCTGATTCAGAAAGTTAAAGCGCAAATATATACCTCATTAAAATTTATTGCATAAGGCGCTTTATTTTAAAAGATTACCTGCGGTGCTGCTATCGCGGTCTGAAAACGTGATTTTAGCTTCGCTGCATCCTTCGGAAGTGTCGGTGATCTACTCCGTTTTCACTGCGTAGCTTCCTCCAAAAGTCTACATTTTCAGTTCACTTTCAAAAACCTTTCTTCAAAGGCCGAAAATTCCACACAAATATTTTCTTAATCACAACTAAATGATAGCATTAAAAACATTCGTCAATTGATAAATTACATCTAACTAGATTAAATCAGAATTCTCTTTTTCATTTATAAATCATCTCAGGGTTAATTGTTAGACCGAAACAAAAAAATCAATTCTTGCTTGTTCCTACTGTTTTCCGTAATTTTGCAACATGAAAACAAAAACGCTCAAAAAAAATAAAGTCAATGTTGTGACTTTAGGTTGTTCTAAAAATTTATTCGATTCAGAAGTTTTAATGGCTCAACTGAAAGCGAATAAATTTGATGTGGAACACGAATCCATGAGCGATGATGCAGAGATTGTGATTATCAATACCTGCGGATTTATTGACAATGCCAAACAAGAATCCATCGACACTATTTTGAGATATGCGCAAGCAAAACAAGAAGGCGCGGTGGATAAAGTATATGTTACTGGCTGTTTATCTGAGCGTTACAAAGACGATTTAGAAGCAGAAATTCCAGAGGTAGACGCGTTTTTTGGTACACGAGATTTGCCAAGATTATTGAAAACTTTGAAAGCCGATTACAAACATGAATTGGTTGGTGAAAGACTTTTGACAACACCTTCACATTACGCCTATTTCAAAATTGCAGAAGGTTGTGATCGTCCTTGCTCCTTTTGCGCGATTCCTTTGATGCGTGGAAAACACGTTTCTACGCCGATGGAAGATTTGGTCAATTCAGCGAAAAGTTTGGCGGCACAAGGCGTGAAAGAATTGATGCTGATTGCACAAGATTTGACCTATTACGGTTTAGATATTTACAAAAAAAGAAACTTGGCCGAATTGATAGAAAAACTGGCTGAAGTGGAAGGAATTGAATGGATTCGTTTGCATTACGCCTTTCCAGCAGGTTTTCCGATGGATGTGTTGGACGTGATGAACAACAATCCGAAAGTGGTGAATTATTTGGACATGCCATTGCAACACGGTTCTTCGAAAATTTTGAAATCCATGCGACGTGGCATCGACCGTGAAAAAACGGAAGCATTGGTAAACGAAATCCGCGCGAAAGTGCCAGGAATTGCGATTCGTACAACGTTAATCGCTGGTTATCCCGGAGAAACGGAAGCAGATTTCCAAGAAATGTACGATTTTGTGGAAAGAATGCGTTTCGAAAGATTGGGGATTTTTACTTATTCGCACGAAGAAAATACACACGCTTACTTATTGGAAGACGATGTGGATGAAAAAACCAAAAAAGACCGCGCTGACCAAATCATGGAATTGCAATCGGGCATCAGTTTTGAGTTGAATCAACAAAAAATTGGTAAAGTTTACCGCGTTTTATTCGACAGAATTGAAGGCGATTATTTCATTGGAAGGTCTGAATTTGATTCTCCAGAAGTGGACAATGAAGTGTTGGTGAAAAAATCTGAAGGTTTTGTCAGAATTGGTGATTTTGCAACTGTCGAAATAACTTCTGCAGATCATTATGATTTGTATGGTAAATTAATTTAAGGACCAAAAAAAGTCTTTTCGTACGATTTTGTCAAATTCCGGAATATCGCAATATTCCGATATTCCATTTGGTTGCAATTTTTCTTAGCTTTAAATTTTATTTCAGGCAACTTTTGATTTTCTCAAGTGTAATTAATACGCAAGGGAAAATAAAACTTTATGAATGGAAATAATTTAAGAATCGAATAAAACCGTATTGGTGATAACAGAGCAAGTTCTTGTTGATTTTACAAAAGGTAAAAAGTATGCATTTGATGTGATATATTCATCATATGCTGCTGGTATGTATGCCATTTGTTTGCGATACACAAGATGTGAAGACGACGCGCAAGATGTTTTGCAAGAGGCGTTTATCAAAGTTTTCAAGAATCAATCTCAATATCAACTCACTTCTCCGATTGGCGCTTGGATCAAATCAATCACCATCAACACAGCGTTGACTTACATTCAAAAAACATACAAATATCAATTGCACGAAGATGAAAATGTGTTTGATGAATTGGTTTGGGACGAAGAACCAACTGTTGAAATAGAAGAATTGAGGGCGAAGTTGATACAGATTTTGAACAAACTTCCTGAAGGTTACCGATTGGTTTTCAATTTATTTGCAATAGAAAATTTGTCCCACAAGGAAATTGCTGAATATTTGGGAATTAGTGAAAACACTTCCAAAACCCAATATTTTAAGGCGAAAAAATTTATTCAAAAGATTCTTGAATCAGAAAAAATTGCAGGATGAAAGAGCAAGATGAAATAAAAGATTTATTCAAAGACAGTTTCGACGGCTTTGAAGTCACTCCTCCAGCGAGTGTCAAATTCCATATTGATGAAAAAATTAGTCAGTTCCAAACAAAAGGGAAATTGAAATGGTACTTTGTTGCAGGGATTTCTGTTTTGATTTTGGCATTTGCGGTTTTCCTTTTCAATCGAGATAAATCTGATGTTTCAACAACCCATTTGGCAACGAACGGAATATCGGAATATGACGATAAGCCTTCAAACGGAATATCGGAATATGGCGATAAGACGAAAGCTTCTGAGACACGCGAAATTGAAAGCAAATTGAATTCAGGCTCAAAAGAAAATCAAACTATTGACAACAATTCCAAAGCTTTAGAAAAAAACAAACCAGCTCTTGAAAAAACAAGTTTAAAAACTTCAAAGCAACTTGTCAAAACGAGCAAGAAGCAAAAAACTGGCAATACGAAGAAAATCAAAAACAATTCTGTAAACTCAAACGAAAAAAACACTTCAAAATCAAATACTAATTTTGCGTCTACAAAAAAGAAAAAATCAAAAAAGAGTCGTAATAAATACCCCAATAAAAAAATCAATTCTGAAGAAATAACACCAGTAGTTTATGAAACTCCATACAAATTGAAAGCAGAGGACAATAATGATGGACGAGAAACTATTGTTACAACTATTGAAAAAAACGACCCTGCGCAAAACACATACATTGACTCAAATTCTATTGCAAATGCTGATTCGCTCAACAGCAAAGAAAACGACTCATTGGAAGAAAACTACCGAATGGCGAATGTTCCAAAAGTCAACAGACCATGGTTATTTAGTTTAAAAACTGGAACCTCACTTGGTTTTAATCAGTTAAAATCTTCATCTACTTTATCACTAAAAGAAAAAAGCAGTTTTTTCATTCAAACTGAATTTGCCTATTATCTCAACTCAAAAATGGCTCTTTCGTCTGGTGTAAATTACCAAAATAATTTTGAGAATATCTCTCAAGACCAAACAGTTTTGGGCGATTCAGTGATTTTGAGTTACAATTATACCTATGTTTTAGATTCAATGCAAACTGTCGTCGATTCAATTGCCATTCCAGTTTATGGGCAAGATTCGACCACAATCAATTTTGCCAATAGTTACCAAGTTTATTCCATCGGTTTACCAATCATATTTCAATATTCATTCGAATTTAATCCGAAATTATTTTTGGATTTGAGTGCTGGCGCGATTTTAAATCTCCAAGGAAGTAGAACGAATTATGAATATTTAAATACTTCGAGTCGAACAGTGAATCATTTTGGGGTAAAAGCTTGCTTGAGATCACAACTGAGATATCAATTTTCCAATTGGGGAGTAAGTTTGAATACCAATTTTGGATATGACTTTAAACCAGTACAAAGTTGGGACAATGTCACGCGCAAAAGAAGTTATTTAGACTTAGGAGTTGGAATTCATTATATGATTAAATAAACTAATTCCAGATTTCCCAAGCTTTTTTAGCTTGTTCTTGCAACATAGAGTAACCGTTCAACACGATAGCTCCTTGCTTTTCAGATTCCTGAAGTAAACGTGATTTTTCGGGATTGTAAATCAAATCAACAACCAAGTGTTTGTCCGAGATTAGATCTGTGGGAAAATTTGGTTTTGCATCCACATCTGGAAATGTACCAACAGGTGTGCAATTTACAATCATTTTACAGGCGTTTACCATGTTTTCATTGATTGACTCATAACCAAATTCACTATTGTTTTTTGGATTTCTAGAAATAAAAATGACAGACAATCCAA
Source organism: Crocinitomicaceae bacterium (assembly GCA_044361165.1). GTDB lineage: Bacteria > Bacteroidota > Bacteroidia > Flavobacteriales_D > Crocinitomicaceae > JAQVCM01. Next base: position 15,537 of record JBIKJE010000050.1, read on the forward strand.
TATTTTTCAAAATGTAAGCAATTGCTTTTGAAGCACCACCAGTCCCTAAAATCATGGCGCGCTCGTGGTGGTTGTTCAGAAACGGTTTAATAGATTGACCAAAGCCAAAAGCATCTGTGTTGTAACCAATAAGTTTACCATTTACATTTTTCACAGTATTTACAGCTCCAATAACTTTTGCTTCGTCGGACAATTCATCCAAAAAAGGGATTATTTCAGTTTTGTAAGGAATGGTAACACTAAAACCAGAAAATTCGGCATAAGACTTTACTTCAAACCATCTCGAAAGATCTGCTACTTCAATGTTTTCATAGCATGCATCAATCTGATTTTTAGCAAATAAATCTGTAAAAAACGTTTGAGAAAAAGAATAATCTAATTTCTTGCCAAGTAATCCAAACTTACGCATTTTTGGATTTCATTTTAGACTTGATAACGCTAATCAACATCGGCAATACGGAAATAAAAATGATTCCCAAGCAAACTTTTTCGATGTTGTCTTTGATCCAAGTCACGTTTCCAAGAAAATAACCAGCCAAGGTCAAACTGAAAATCCACAAAAATCCACCGATGACATCGAAAGCTAAAAAACGTCTATAATCCATTTTACCAACTCCTGCTGCAAATGGCGTGAAAGTTCTCACTAATGGAACGAAACGCGCCATAATGATCGCTTTGGTTCCATTTTTTTCAAAAAAAGCTTCAGTCTTTTCTAAATATTCTTTTTTCACTAACTGACGACCTTTGATTTTCCAGCTGAAAACACCTAAACCGAGTTTTCTTCCAATCCAATAATTAACGTTGTCTCCAAGTATTGCAGCTACAACTAATAGACCTAAAAGTAAAAAAATACTCAATTGTCCTGGATCACCAGCTGCTGTTGGTGCGGCAAAAAGTCCTGCGGTAAAAAGCAAAGAATCACCTGGCAAAAAAGGCATTACAACCAAACCTGTTTCGATAAAAATGACCAAAAAAAGCACAACATAAATTGAATTGGAATAGTTTTCGACTATCCAATTAAAGTCCAAATGAAAAAGGTGTTGAAATAATTCTACCATAAAAATTGATTTAGTTTTTGATTAGTTTTCTGCAAATTGTTCCATCCAAGCAGCAATTCCACCTTCAAGCACAAAAAGATTTGATTGATTAAATTCAGTTTCCAATAAATTTGCCAAGGCTTCCGCTCGTTTTCCACTGTTGCACATTAAAATAACTTGTTGATCAACAGGAAATTCAACCAAATGAGCGCAAACCTCATCCATAGGAATGTGTTTGGAAGGTATAGAAACTGCTTCACGCTCGTAGTTTTCTCTAATGTCCAACAAAAAAAGATTCGCTTTGCTATCCAATTGTTGCTTCAAATCAGTAACTGATATAAAATGCATAGTAATTTTTTTTGCAAAGATAGTTATTTTGATTTTAAGATTTTTCAACTCACCAAGGCTATCTATGTATCTATTTTTGTGGACTTTTCAGATAACACAACGAAACGCTCATTCCTGCAATTGAAAGCATCATTTTGCGCGAAGAAAAAAATAGCATTCAGAAAATTTACCAAAAAGCAATGAAGAAATTAAAAATCCCTTTGAAATAGTTTCTCAAAGGGATTTCATTTTTTTACTCCATCCTCACCAACTTCTGCGTTTGCAAAATTTGCTGGTCAGATGACAAAACAATGCTATAAACTCCTGCTGAAAAACCGCTTGCATCAATTTCTAAATCGGTATTGGAAAAAGCGGAGATGGGCACAATTTGCATCAATTAATCTTTTATACATCTAACCGCATTTCCCGGATTTGGATCACCTGAACCTCCGTCTGCACCCATAGCCCAACTTGATGTTGAGTTTAGATCAAAAGTACCACCTGGGACGCCAGCAAATGAACTTGAACTCCAAAAATAAGTCCACGTTCCAATTTGTTCAAATGCACCATAAATTCTCCAACCTGAAGGTAAGGCAGAAAAGCCACTTTCATTTGTTGCGCCTTCATTTGGACTTTGCCAAAATTGCGTTCCTGTGACTTTCATTTTTCCGCCTGATGTATTACTACTCATTCCGCCTGCGGCGTTCACGTCCAAATAATTGATTAAAGTTTGCCAATCTAAATCATTTGGTACATGCCAACCTGTGGGACAAACATTTCTATTATCTGCTACCGCATAAAAATTATAGAGATTTCCATAAATATTTTGGTATTGAACATCATTTAAATAGTAGCAATAAGCATCTGCTTCAATAGAACCCCACTGACTATTATTTTGAATATTCGGAATTGGATCTCCATTCGCATAAACTGTTGTTCGCAAATTTTCAGCCATCCATTCTTGTCCATTTCCAAGAACGATTGTAGGATAATTATAACCATCCAAAACTACTCCGTTACCTGGATTTGAAACAATTATATTTTGCGCATACACTGAATAAAAGCTAATTGTATTTCCATATGAAACCCCGTTACTATTTATAGCATAGGCCCTAACATAATAAGTATAATTTAGAATTAAATTATTTAGATTTGAAACAAAAACACCAGTTCCGCTTCCATCGATAGTTATGAAGTCATCAATTGTTGGCTCTGTAGTTGGATTATTTGACAAACAAACTCCATATTGAATAACAGTAGAACCTCCATCATCTGTGACCTCACCGCCAGAAACTGCATTCGGTGAATTTATATTTGTAACTGGAGAAGTAATTACAGTTGGCAAATTACTTGTTACAACCGCTGATGTATATGTTATACTATCAATTGTAGAAACTGGAATTTGTGTGACATTACCTCCACTTTGGTAAATATTCATAATTGTCTGTGAGTATGATTGATTTATCAATCCTACAGTCACAAAAATTAGTAGTAAAAATTTTGTTTTCATCTTAGTTGGTTTTCTTTGTTATGGTTTTAGATATACTAAACTTATCATTCTTTAATACACACTTATAATTGCCTGATTGAAAGGAAGAAAAATCAATTTTTTCTTTAAAATCATTATTTTGAGTTAATTCAATGTTTTTTTCCAGTAAAATCTTTCCATTTAAATCAATCAATAAAAAAGTATATGATTTATTTTCTAAACTTTTGCAGCTTAGCCATATTTCATCTTGGCATGGATTAGGAAAAATATTCAATTTTGCAATATCTAGTTTATTTTCAATTCCAGAGGTTTCATTAATGAAATCCAAATAATCTATGGTGTACACATTCCAAGAATAAATACTACCATCAAATAAATGTAGATTAAACATATCTCCGTCGAAAGTTACCTTTCGTATATCACTAAGATTGTATTCTAAACTTGTAAAATCAGTAAAATTAAACTCCATTTTTTGAGCTTTGAGATCAAAATTTAAAGTTAAAAAGAACAAAAAAACAAATAGTATTTTCTTCATATTAAAGATATTATCATATCAAATATATGATTTTATACAAACAAAAAAAAATTCCGCAAAAAAAAGACCATCAAACTTTTACATCAAATGGTCTTTCTAAAAAATCTATCGCTTTCTATTCTTCCGAATTTCCTTCTTCAATTTCTCCATTTCCCTCTTTCATTCCTTTCACAAATTCTTTTCTGAATCCATCAAAAATGCGGTATTCACGGAAACTACATTCTAAATCACCGTTGTACATTTTTACTTTGCGACTTGGTTTCAAACCGATTGATTTAAAACCTTCTTCATTCGAAGAAATGACCCAACAATTCCAGCCTTTCAATTCATTTTTGAACCAATCGCCCAAACCTTGATACATATCTTCGATTTCCTCGCCCATTCTTTCTCCGTATGGCGGATTGCAAATCAATGTTCCATTGTCAGTTGGCTTTTTAACTTCGTCGAATGACGCTGTGTTGACAGTCACAAATCTGCCAATTGGCAAACCTCTCAAATTGCGTTTCGCCATCATCATCATGTCTGAATCGATATCAGAACCAATAATTTGAAAATCAAAACCTTTACATAATCTCGTCGCCTTGGATTGAATTTCCTCCCAAATATTTGCATCAAATCCTTTGAAATTTTTGAAAGCATAATGCTGTCTATCAATATTTGAAGGAATTCCGCTCGCCAACAAAGCCGCTTCGATCAACAGTGTTCCTGAACCACAAAAAGGATCCATGAAAGTCGATTTTCTGTCCCAGCCAGACATTCTAATCAATGCCGCTGCAGCTACTTCATTCAATGGCGCTTGTCCGATTTCAGTTCTATAACCTCTTTGAAACAAAGCTGTTCCACTTGTATTCAACGAAATGGTTGCTTGTGTTTCTTTGATGTATAAATCGAAAACAACTTGAGGCGTTTTGATATTTACATCCGGTCTTTCACCCAATTTATCGCGGAAAGTATCCACAATGGCATCTTTTACCAATAAAAATGGAAATTGCGTATGAGAAAACAATTTAGATTGAATCGCACCGCGAACTGCAAAAGTTTTGTCGATGTCGAAATATTCGGTCCAATCAATTTTCATACATTGCTTGTACAAATCTTGTTCATCGCGAATTTTGAATCTTTTCACTTCCACCAAAACAGACATCGCGCAACGTAAGTGTAAATTCAAATAATACACATCTTTCCAATCGCCTTGAATTTGAACTGCACGATTAAGCACCTTTACGTCGTTGTAGCCCAATTCATTCAATTCTTCTTTCAACACCTCTTCAACGCCAAAAATTGTCTTAATGGTGATTGTTAATTTTTCCATTTTAATATTGTATTTCTTAATTTCTAATTGCGTTAATTGTCTTCTTTTTTCAAAATCGGCATTTTCCAGCCATAAACAACACTTAATATTCTGATCAAAATGATGATGAACACACAAACAATCATCGAAGCGCTGTTGTGCCAACCAATCATTCTAAAGCCCAAATAGCACAAACCACCGACTATTCCAGCGGTTGCGTAAATTTCTTTTCTGAAGATCAATGGGATTTCATTGCAAAGCACATCTCTGATAACGCCCCCAAAAGTAGCTGAAATTAAGCCAAGAAAGAGACAAGTTACAGGAATTTGTTCAAATTGAATGCCTTTTTGAATTCCCAAAATGGTAAAAAGTCCCAAACCAATGGTATCGAAAAAGAAGAAAGTTCGACGCAATTTGATTAAATATTGTTTAAAAATGATTCCGACCAAAGCGCCTGATAACGCTGTAAAAATGAGAACAGAAGATTCCATCCAACGCACTTCGGTATTGAGTAATAAATCGCGGATTGTTCCTCCACCCAAAGCGGTAAAAAAAGCAATGACCATTCCTCCAAAATAGTCCAATCTTTTTTCTGAAGCAGTCAATAATCCACTGATTGCAAAAACAAAAATTCCAAGATGTTCAAAAATAGCTAGTAACATTGCTTTCGATGTAAAAAAATCCTTTATTTTTGTACAAAATTACACAAATTGAGAACAAACGGCCGCCTAAAATTCATCGTCTTTTTGCTGTTTACCGTTTTTACGGCTTCAACTATATTTTCTCAAAAAGTTGGTTTAGTGTTGAGTGGCGGTGGCGCAACAGGATTTGCACACATTGGTGTAATCAAAGCACTCGAAGAACGAGGTATTCCAATTGATTATATCACTGGAACTTCTGCAGGTGCATTGGTAGGCTCCATGTATTCGATTGGTTTCACACCCGCTGAAATGGAAGCGTATGTTTTGAGTGAACGCTTTCAATTGATGTCTGCTGGAAAATTAGAACGCAACCAAGAGTTCCTTTTTCAAAAAGACGATGAAGATGCTAGTTTGATCGATTTGGCGTTCTCTAAAGATAGTATCTTAAAGAAATCTTTGCCAACCAACTACATCCGACCTACTTTGCTGGATTTTGAAATGATGACCATTTTGGGAACAATTGGCGCATCACGCGGTGAAAACTTTGATAGTCTTTTCGTACCTTTCAGATGTGTTGCTGCAGATATCTACAATAAGAAAAGTGTTGTTTTCTCCCACGGAAAATTGAATCAAGCAGTGAGGGCTTCCATGACTTACCCGTTTTTTGTGAATCCAATCAGGATAGATGGTCAATTGTTGTTCGACGGTGGATTGTACAATAATTTTCCAAGTGACGTAATGTACAACGACTTTGCACCTGATTACATCATTGGAAGCAACGTTGCAGGCAATGCCAAACCACCTTCGGAAGATGATTTGTTGAGTCAACTGAGAAATATGTTGGTTTCGAACACCAACTTCGATTTACCATGTGATGAAGGAATCATTATCCAACCAACAACGGATGTAGGGACTTTTGAATTTGAAGATGTTCAAGATGCGATTCAAGATGGCTATCTTTCCACTATCAAATACCTCGATTCAATCGAATTACACGTAAAAAGAAGGGTTTCCATCGAAGAATTGACTGCCAAACGCGCAGCATTCAAAAACAAATTTCTTGAATTGTACATCAGCTCTGTAAACACTTATAGTTTGAAAAAAATGGATGTCAGTTTTGTTCGAAAATCCATTTTAAAAAACACTAAAAATCAAATAATTACTCCTGATTTACTCAATAAGCGTTATTTCAGGACAGCTGCCATTCCTCAAATTGATTATTTGTTACCTACCATCACATTGAAACCCGATTCAACTTTTCATTTAGATTTACTAGTTCGAAAAATAAAAGATTTTAAATTAGAAGTTGGCGGACATTTTTCCTCAAGATCCGTGAATACAGGATACATCGGCCTTACTTATTTCAACCTAAGTAAAGTGGCATTGAAAGTAAAAGGAGAGTCTTATTTTGGAAAATTTTATGCTTCCGTAAAAACAAGCATTGACTTACAATTGCCTATGTACTACCCAATTTCAATTTCACCTTATTTTGTGCTGAATCGCTGGGATTACTACCGCAGTTCTTCTACTTTTTTTGAAGATATCAAGCCTTCATTTCTTGTACAAAACGAGATTTATTACGGTGCGAAACTTAAACATCCCATTGGAAATAATACCAGAAGTATTTTCGATATCAGAAAATTTGAATTGAAAGACGATTATTATCAAACGCAGAATTTTAAAAGTACTGACACAGCTGATTACACGCAATTCTTCGGTGAAATGGCAAGTTGGCAAATTGAAAACAATTCCTTGAATAGAAAACAATTTGCTTCGGAAGGACATTATTTTTCGTTCAGGGCTAGATATGTTCAAGGAAAAGAGCGCAGTATTTCAGGCTCTACTTCACTTACGAAATATGACATCAATAAAAACCATGACTGGATTAATTTAGATTTTGAAGCACAGTCATTTATAATCAACAATCGAATTTTTCATTTAGGAGTTCATGGAAAGGCAATCATGAATAGTCAATCATTGTTTAGCAATTATAAAGCGTCCATTCTCAGTACAACTTCTTTTTCACCAACGCCAGATGCAGGAACATTTTTCCTAGAAGAATACCGAGCACCACAACATGCAGGTTTGGGAACGAATGTGATTTTCAGTATTAAAAGAAGTATTGACATTCGTTTTGATGGTTACATTTATCAGCCATTCAAACAAATAAAACTGAATGACGATGGCACCGTTGCATATTCACGACCTTTCAAAGGTGAAACTTACATGGCTGCCGCATCGATTATTTATCACAGTCCATTTGGACCAATTCGATTTACAACCAATTATTTTCCTAAACAAAAAACACCTTTATATTTCCAGTTTAGCTACGGCTACGTTTTGTTTAACGAAAGAGCTATTCGATAAAATTTATATTTTTGTCAGAGAAATAGACAAAAAATAAGCAAAATGGAAATCTGTGGAATTCAACAAATGGGAATTGGTGTTCCCAACGTACAAGAAATTTGGAAATGGTATCGAAAATTTTTTGGGGTTGATATCAAAGTCTTTGAAGATGCTGCAGAAGCACCTTTGATGACGATTTACACAGGTGGCGTAGTTCAAAACAGAACCGCAACATTGGCTTTGAGTATGGAAGGCGGCGGTGGATTTGAAATCTGGCAATATA
>JBIKJE010000005.1:0-84143 GCA_044361165.1 Crocinitomicaceae bacterium
GCGGATCTGGAGGAAGCTGGTAATTTGGCTAGCTTAAATACTGAAATCTATGAAGAAAATTTGGAGAGTAAGTATTATTGTCATTGTGATTTCATTGCTCGTTTGGTTTTCCACATGGTTTTTCGCGAAACCGAAACATTTGGAATTTAAACAAAATCAGTCTACAACTCTAGTTGAGCCAGCGGTTACCACGTTCAATTTCCCATTATATATTTCAGTTTCAGATTTAGAGAAATTAATCAATAAGAAACTCAAGATTTTATTGGCTGACAAAACCATTCCTTTTGAGAATGGAAAAGACTCTTTGAAAATAAAAATGTATCGTTTGGGAAAATTTTCGGTACAATTACAAAATGAAAAAATCATTTCATCCGTTCCACTAAAACTTGAAATTCAGATTCAAAAGCATTTGATTGGTAAAAAATCAATTACTTTCTTAAAGAAAAAACCATTTATTATTCAACTAAAAGTTCATTTTTCTTCTGATTTTCAGATTGATGAATTCCTAAAATTTCATACAAAAACCAAACTAACTAAAATAGAATGGCTAGAGGAACCTGAATTGAAAATCTTGGGCATTGATTTCAATATGAAACGGAAAATTGATGAAATTATTTCTGCTAAAACATTAGAAATCAATCGGAAATTCGACAATTTGATTTATAAAAAAATCAACTTAAAAAAAACTACATTAAAAATTTGGAACAACTTGCAAAAAGCCATTCCAGCCAATAAAACACAGAAAGATTTATTCGTGCGCATTCAACCGCAAAATTTAGCCGTGTTTGTAAATAAAAATTGCACTGATTCTTTGAAATTAAATCTAGTTGTCACTTCAAAAGTGTATTTACGATTTGATACTTTATTGATTTCTCAAGTAAATTTCCCCAAGAAAATTAAGCTTTTGAGCATTCCTCCCTCCGATTCAATGAGTAAAATCAATATTCATTTCTTATTGCCATTGGCTAAATTGAATCAGATTTTGGATGAAAAAATTGCAGGAAAAACTTTAAAAATAAAAGGAATCAAGGTGAAAATTGAATCTATATCCGTTTCTAATGGATCAAAATACTTGAATTTGAAAGTCAAACATTCTGGTGGAATCACGGGTACAAGTTATTTCAAAGGAATTCCTGTATTATCCAAGAACAAAAAAACTATTTCGATTCAAGACATTGATTTTGAAAACAAAATAGAAACGAAAGTTTTCAATTCATTGGCTGACATGTTTCATGAAGAGATATTGAAATTAATTCAGCAAAATGTGCAATTCAAAGTCGGGCAAATGATGGATTCTATTCCAACAATGGCAAATAATGTGATTCAAAAAAGTAAATTTTCAAAGAAAGCATTGGTTAATCTAAATCATTTAAAAATCAATGAATTAAAAATACATCTAACGAAATCAAATGTTGAACTTTTAATTTCAGCCGAAAGTATTTTTGAAATTGCGGTTAGAAAAGAAAGTTTTAAGTTGTATTGACGTTTCAACACTGGTTTATCGCTAAATTTGCAAAAAAAAGTGCTTGGAATTAATTGATACATATAAAACCATGGATTCCCTTTCAGAAGGAATTTACAAAGAAAAAGGTTCTAAATTTATCGGTTATGCAGTTGCTTGCTATTCTGAAGACGAAGCCAAAATTCACTTGGCTGAATGGAAAAAAATGCACCATCAAGCAAGACACGTTTGTTATGCCTATCGCTTCGGTCTTGACAAAAAAGTTTTCCGGGCAAACGATGACGGTGAACCTTCGAACAGCGCAGGAATCCCGATTTTAGGACAAATCCAATCGTTTGATCTAAGCAATGTTTTAATTGGCGTTGTTCGCTATTTTGGAGGAACAAAATTAGGAGTCGGCGGTTTAATTCAAGCATACAAAGCCGCAGCAAAAGACGCCATTGAAGAAGGTAAAATCGTTGAAAAACAAGTTTTTGAGCACTTTGAGATTAAGTTTAATTATAATGAAATGCCTGAAATCATGTCATTGGTTAAGAATCACCACCTAACCATTGAAAAACAAGATTTTGCAGAAAATTGTTTGCTAGAAATTGCAGTACCTTTTGGAAAATCTAATTATATCCGAGAAACGATAGAGGAAAACAAGCACATTGAGTTAAACTATTTAGGAAATTATTGAAACTATTTATGAAATTATTACAAGAATTAATAGCGGTTCGCGGCGCATCTGGCGATGAAGGTCTAATAAAAGATTTTATCTTAAATTATGTAACTGAAAATCAATCAAACTGGAAAGTTCAACCTGAAATTTTTCACGGAAAAGGTTTTCAGGATGCAATGATTTTGGTATTTGGAAAGCCAACCACAGCGATTTTTGCGCACACGGATACGATTGGATTTACTGCTGCATATGACAATAATTTGTATAAAATCGGCGGACCACGAACGCAAGATGGTTTTCAGTTAGTCGGTTCTGATTCTCAGGGAGAAATTGATACTGAATTGATGGTCATTGATGATTCTCATGGAGGACAATCATTTCAATATGTGTTGGATAGAGAAATTGACAGAGGAACAAATTTGACTTTCAAACCCAATTTCAGGGAAACAGACGAATACATTCAATCGCCATATTTAGATAACCGTTTAGGTGTTTGGAACGCTTTGAAAGTAGCTGAAACATTGGAAAATGGAGCTATCGTTTTTTCAACCTATGAAGAACATGGTGGAAATTCAGTTGGTTTTTGTGGGAGGTTTTTGTGTGAAAAATATGGTGTTTTACAAGCCTTGATTTCAGACATCACTTGGGTGACAGATGGCGTTGTACACGGTGGTGGAGTTGCAATTTCCATGCGCGATAGCGGAATTCCACGCAAATCATTTCTGAACCGAATCATTGAATTAGCCAAAGAATCCGGCGTAAAATATCAGTTAGAAGTTGAATCTGCTGGCGGAAGTGACGGTACGATGTTACAAAAAACAGATCTTCCTTTCGATTGGATTTTTATTGGTGCACCAGAAGATTTCGTGCATTCACCAGATGAAAAGGTTTTCAAATTCGATATCATGTGCATGGTTGAAATGTACCGCTTTTTGATGAAAAAGCTATAAATCAACAGAATTGAATCCAAAGGCAATCTTCAAAATCTGTCAACATGTGAAAAAGCAATCCAATGGCGACAATTCTAGCTTTTGGAAATAATAGCAAGATTACATAAAATCCGATTGCCCAATAAGTATGCAAAAAATGAAAATTAATGCTACATCGATTGGGGTCAAATATTGGATTTGCGAGCAAATGATCCAAATCAACGAGCATGGTTGAAACCATGATCAATCCTGCTTTGAGCCATTTTTCACGGTAAAAAAACCATGCAATTAAGAAAGGAAAGAGAAAATGTAAACTGTAATGTAAAATGGGCTGAATCACTGACATTTTACAAAGTAGATTGTTTCAATTAACGTCCAATTTTGGAAGCCAACAAATAAATAGCTGCCATTCGAACAGCCACACCATTTTCAACTTGATTCAAAATGATAGATTGTTTACTATCTGCCACATCTGAGGTAATTTCTACTCCACGATTGATTGGTCCAGGATGCATCACAATGATTTCTTTGTCTAACGAATCCAAGATTTCTTTGTTCAAACCGTATTGCATGGAATATTCTCTCAACGATGGAAAAAACTTGATATCTTGACGTTCTAATTGTATGCGCAACATATTTGCTACATCACACCATTCCAACGCTTTGCGTAGATTGAATTCAACCTTTACTCCCAACTCTTGAATGTATTTAGGAATTAAAGTTTTAGGTCCGCAAACCATTACTTCAGCGCCCAATTTTTGCAAGCAATAAATATTTGAAAGTGCGACACGTGAATGTAAAATGTCACCTACAATCACTACTTTTTTACCCGCAACATCTCCCAATCTTTCTCTGATTGAAAATGCATCTAGCAACGCTTGTGTTGGATGTTCGTGCGTTCCGTCACCAGCATTTACGATTCTTGCATCTACTCTTTTCGATAAAAATAAGGCTGCACCTGGATTTGGATGACGCATCACAACCATGTCCACTTTCATGGAAAGAATATTGTTGACAGTGTCTATCAACGTTTCTCCTTTTTTAACAGAACTACTTGACGCACTGAAGTTAATTACGTCCGCAGAAAGTCTTTTTTGCGCCAATTCAAAGGAAAGTCTTGTTCTGGTAGAATTTTCGAAAAACAAATTGGCAATCGTAATATCTCGCAACGAAGGAACTTTCTTGATTGGTCGATTAATGACTTCTTTAAAACTATCGGCAGTTTGAAAAATCAATTGTATGTCTTTCTCTGTCAGGTCTTTGATACCCGTTAAATGTTCAACACTTAAATTATCCATTATTTTCCGGTGTATAAAGTACTACTTTGTCTAATCCTTCAATTTCTTTCCATTCCACAGAAACGCGTTCTGAAGCCAAGGTGTCGATGGTTTTACCAACATAATCCGCTTGAATTGGAAGTTGTCTTTTAAATCTTCTGTCAATAAAAGCAACCAATTCCACATTTCTCGGACGACCATAAGCCATCAAAGCGTCAATTCCAGATCGAATGGTTCGACCAGTGTAAAGCACATCGTCAATAATGACAACATCTTTATTTTCAATGATAAAATCGATATTTGTGGCACTTGGAATGATGGGTCTTTCTCTTCTTCGAAAATCGTCGCGGTAAAAGGTAATATCCAAATTTCCGCAAGTTACAGAATGACCTAAAATCTGCTCCAATCGATCTTTCAAACGTTTTAGAACGTGAATTCCACGTGGTTGCAAACCAATTAAAACTGTTTCAGAAAAGTCGTTGTGATTTTCGATGAGCTGATAACACAGCCTATTAAGGGTCAATTCAAATTGTTTTTCGTTGAGAATGACTTGTTTTTCCATCGGTTCAAAGATAAATAAAAAAACAAGATTTTAAGATGCGCCGATTTGAATTTATCAAACGATTTTACAAGATTTTTCAACAATTTTCGCTCGTTTCAACCAATTCATTGTAAATAAAGTAGTTTTAACCTTATTCAACCTACTCCAATTGATAGATTCAAATCTAATTTCATACTTTTTAAAACAAAACAATTTCAATGATTAACTTTGCATTATGCGAATTGATATATTGACGATACTTCCAGAATTGCTCGAAGGACCTTTTTCGGCTTCCATCATGCAACGTGCTCAAGATAAAAACTTGGTGGAAATTCACATGCACAACATCCGTGATTATTCAACCAATAAACATAAGAATGTGGATGATTATCAATACGGTGGCGGTGCTGGAATGGTGATGAGTATCGAACCGATTGCGGCTTTGATTGAAAAATTGCAAGCAGAAAGAAGCTACGACGAAATCATTTACATGACTCCCGACGGTGAAGTTTTGGAGCAAACGCATGCCAATCAATTGTCGCTAAAGGGCAATTTGATGATTTTATGCGGACATTATAAAGGCGTAGATGAACGTGTGAGACAAATGTTTATCACCAAGGAAATTTCAATCGGTTCATACGTTCTTTCAGGCGGTGAATTGGCTGCTGCTGTGCTTGTTGACAGCGTTGTGCGATTGCTTCCAGGCGTTTTAAACGATGAAACTTCAGCTTTGACAGACAGTTTTCAAGACGATTTGCTTTCGCCGCCAGTTTATACACGTCCGCCGGAATTTAAAGGCATGAAAGTTCCAGAAGTTTTACTTTCAGGAGATTTCAACAAAATTGAAAAATTCCGCGAAGAACAAGCGCTTGAACGCACCAAAGCAAGACGACCAGATTTATTGAAATAAACCAAAAACATGGAAAAAGCCATTGAAACGCTTAAAAACGGCGGTGTAATTTTATATCCAACTGATACCATTTGGGGAATTGGTTGTGATGCAACCAATGAAGCAGCTTGTCAGAAAATTTCGCAAATCAAAAATCGTCCTGAAAACAAAAGTTTCATAATTCTAGTCGACAGCGTGCAAATGATTGAAAAATACATTCCTGAGTTTCCTGATGTTTGCTATGATTTAGTAGATTTAGCGGATAAACCACTGACTATCATATATCCAAACGCAAAAAGTTTGGCGCCATCCATTTTAGCGGAAGACGGTTCTGTTGGAATCCGTTTGACCAAAGATCCAATTTGCTTGAAATTGATTCGATCAATGCGCAAACCTTTGGTTTCAACTTCTGCCAATTTATCTGGAGAAGCCAATCCTAGTTGTTTTGCCGATGTAAATCAACAAATTAAAGATCAAGTCGATGCTATTGTGATGGAGAAATTAGATGTAAAAAACAATGTTGCATCACAAATCATCAAAGTTGGATTGAATTACAGCATCCAAGTGATCAGAAAATAATAAATGGAAGCGGAAGATTTATACAACAATCGTTTCATTTTCAATGGAATGAATTTTGAAAATCTTTCAGAACTGGACATTACCAAAAATTCAAATCAATCGGCATTTTTCTCTACGAGCGACTGTTTGGTTATCGTTCCCTCCTTTTTGCAACTCAACGAAGGTATTTTTACACACAAATCTGGCGGATTAAATTTCCCATCCATTAGCGTTATTCAAGACGAAAATCAATTAACCGTTTTTTGCAATTGCAAAGCGACTCACGATAAATTGTGTGAAAATCAAGCGCTTGTTTTGACCGCGATTCACCGAAACGAAGATTATCTTTTATTTTTTCAAAAAGCTTCAAGAAATCGCAAAACTAAAAAAGTAGCTGAACAATTTGGACTTGAAAAAGAACCGAATGTTGAATCATTTTTTGATTTTGATTACATCCATGGAAAATTGGAGATTTCTCCCAAAGACAAATCGCTGATTCCAATAACAACAGAGCGAATTAGAGAGTTTAATAGTTTGCTTTCCAATAAATTAAACACAGAAACCAAAAGTATTCATTCAGAAGAATTTGCAGTTGTCTTCAAACACCAAAAACATGCAAATGCTTTGCAAATCGATTTGATTGATTCCATAAAAACGAATCAAGGAAAACTAAAAAATCCGTTGAAAATCATTTCTCCTTTGGATGTGATTTGGAGGTACGAAAATGCACCTGAGCTAAAATTCTTTGCGGCGATTCAACAATTTCAAAATTTCAACACGCCAGAATCCATTGAAAGTGAAATGTTGGCACTTCGCGCGATTACGAAAAATCCTTTGGGTTGTAATTTTTACTTTCACAATGAAGATGTTTCCGATACGGTGCAAGCAAAGTCACTTATACCTTTAAGAATCAAAAACTTTCAAAGTTCATTGAGTTTGACTGTTCGATTTTTGGATCCATTTTACGAAATAACAGGTCAATTGGAAATTGATGGATTGATGTATGACGTAGAACAAATTGAAATTCGCTTCAATCGATTCTTGCATTTGGGTGAAACTTTCTATTTGACTGATAAAATGCAAACGATGAATGTGCTGGAAATGCTCAAAAAGAGAGACAACAAATGGCAAATTCACCAATCAAAATTCAACGCTTTTAAGTCTGAAATTCTTGAAAAATTGGAAGCTAAGATTGAAATCGAATACACGCATCTCCCAAAAGCTAGCAAAAAACAAATTCAAAAAGAACAATTAGACGAAATTGAAAAAATAATTTATTTAGTTGATTCAGAGAACTTTGTAGATATAATTCCAGTCATTCGCTACGGAGAAATCGAAGTGCCAATTCGTTCTAAAAAAGTGATTTCGCTTAGAGACGACAAAGGAAAAGAGTTTGTTGTGAAAAGAAATCAAGCCGAAGAAATAAGATTTACTGCACTGATTTACAGACAACATCCTTATTTTGAGGAACAATTAGAAAATGAATTCACTTATTTTTACTTGCATAAAAAGCACTTTTTAGAAGAAGATTGGTTTTTGAATACTTTCGAATCTTGGCAATCGAATAACATTCAAATTCATGGATTTAATCAGTTGCAAGGCAATAAATTGAATCCAAACAAAGTGAAAATTGACATCAAAGTTCTGAGTGGAATCAATTGGTTTAATGCTGAAATTCAAGTGAAATATGGGAATCAAAATGCTTCCTTGAAACAATTGGCAAAATCGATTCGCAACAAAAGTAATTATGTGAAACTCGATGATGGAACAATGGGAATTTTGCCCAACGATTGGATTGAAAAATTCAAACGCTATTTCAATTCTGGAGAAATCATTGATTTAAAGAACATTCAAATTCCAAAAATCAATTTCTCGGCCGTTGAAACAATTTTTGAAACAGAGCAAATTGATGAAAAAGTGGCTGCAGAATTGGCCGTTTATCGCCAACGATTCGCAGATTTCAGTTCAATTCAAGATGCACAAGTTCCTAGTTCATTGAAAGCTACACTTCGCTCCTATCAAAAATCCGGATTGAATTGGTTGAATTTTCTAGATGACTTCAATTTTGGTGGTGTTTTGGCAGATGATATGGGATTGGGAAAATCGATTCAAATTATTGCTTTTATTTTACTTCAAAGAGAGAAAGTCAATTTCAATGTAAATCTTTTGGTCGTTCCTGCAACCTTGATTTTCAATTGGAAAGCTGAATTTCAGAAGTTTGCACCATCACTCAAGTTCACGATTCACCACGGAAATCAGCGAATCAAAAAATCAGATAAATTTGATCAAAACGAAGTTATTTTAACTTCCTATGGGACTTTGATGTCTGACATTCATTTATTTAAGGATTATGTCTTCAACTACATTTTCCTAGATGAATCTCAAAACATTCGAAACCCGGAAACAGAAAGATACAAAGCAGTGAAATTGCTGCAATCCCGCAATAAAATCGCCATAACTGGAACACCCATCGAAAACAACACTTTTGATTTGTTTGCGCAATTCTCGTTCGCTTGTCCGGGATTATTGGGAAACAAGCAATATTTCAAAGATGTTTATTTGGCACCGGTCGATCATTTCAAAAATGACAAACGAACCGCGGAATTACAACAGAAAATTAAACCTTTCTTGTTGCGTCGAACCAAGGAAGAAGTCGCGCCAGAATTGCCTGATAAAAAGGAAATTGTCGTTTTTTGCGAAATGGAAACGCAGCAGCGAAAAATGTATGATCAATACGAAAAAGATTTCCGCGAATACATCGAAAATTCAAACAAATTTGACCTGAATAAAAATTCGATGTACGTTTTGAAAGGGCTTACTAAATTGCGTCAAATCTGTGATGCGCCCGTGTTGGCGGATGAATTATCACAAGGAATTCCGTCTGCAAAATTAGAAATGTTGATTGAACAAATTACCAACAAAGCGCCATCACACAAAATTTTGGTTTTCTCTCAATTTGTAACCATGTTGGATTTAATCCACAAAGAATTGAAAGACCGAAAAATCCAAACTGTTTATCTGACAGGAACAACAACCAATCGAGAGGCTGTTGTACGAGAATTTCAAGAAAACAAAGAAGTTAAAGTGTTTTTAATCAGCTTAAAAGCAGGTGGAACAGGATTGAATTTGACAGAAGCAGATTACGTCTATTTGGTCGATCCATGGTGGAATCCTGCTGTTGAAAATCAAGCGATTGATCGCGTTCATCGAATTGGTCAAACAAAAAACACCTTGGCAATCCGATTAATTTGTCCAAATACAATTGAAGATAAAATCAGGATTTTGCAAGAATCGAAGAAAATAATTGCGGATGAATTAATCACCAATGAATCAGGATTTTTCAAAAATTTAAGCAAAGAAAATTTGTTAGATTTACTCAGCGACTTGAAGTGAATTGTCTTTTACGAACGAATTTCAACGATTGATGTTAAAAATAACACGTATTTTTAGCTTTTCAAAAAATAAAAAAATACCTAAAATTAGAAATCAAAGTCATGAATCACAACGCATTGGGAATTGATATTGGAGGAACGAACATCGCTTTTGGAATTGTAAATCCGAAAGGTGAAATCTTGTACGAAACGAGTTTTCCAACAAAATCATTCGAAACGCCTGAAATTTTTGTTGATTTCGTTTACAATCACCTTTCCGAAGAAAATCTTTTAACTGATTTGAAAGGAATTGGCGTGGGAGCGCCAAACGGCAATCATTTTACGGGTGAAATACGCTATGCGCCTAATTTACAGTGGAAAGGAATTATTCCTTTGGCGAAATTATTCAAAGAAAAATTCAATATTGAAACCATTTTAACCAATGATGCCAATGCAGCTGCGATTGGAGAAAAATTATTCGGTTGCGCCAAAGATTTGGAGAATTTTGTAACGATTACACTTGGAACAGGCGTCGGAAGTGGCGTTTTTATTGGTGGCGAAATGGTTTACGGTGAACACGGAGTTGCTGGTGAATACGGTCACATTCGTGTAATTCCAAACGGTCGTCTATGTGGCTGTGGGAGAAAAGGCTGCTTGGAAACTTATGCATCTTCGACTGGCGTGGTCCGCAGTATTCATGAATTGGATTCGCCGTTGAAAGCAACTTCAAAATTGTTGGAAATTGAAAATCCATCTGCCAAAGATGTATTCGAAATGGCGCTAAATGGAGATGCTTTTGCACAAGAAATTGTGGAGTTTACAGCTCAAATCTTGGGTTCTGCATTGGCTGATTTTGCTTGTTTTTCAGATCCGAAAGCGTATATTTTGTTTGGAGGAATTTCTCAAAATGGCGAAGCTTTCGCTGAAAAAGTAAAAGACCATTTAGAAGCAAATATTTTAAACATTTACAAAGATGACATTCAGATTTTGATCTCATCTTTAAACAATAAAAATGCAGCAGTATTGGGCAACGCAGCTTCAATTCTGTGGAAATCTTATCAATAATATCCCGATGAAAAAGAGCATCCTTCTTCCATTGTTTTTTGGAATTTCTTCAATCGTTTTTAGTCAATTAACCGAACTTCAAAACGCACAAGAAGTCAGAAAGAAATACATTGATCCGAGCAAGAGCGATGTTTCATTCAAAAGGATGATTCAAAATCCCAGTGTCACGAAATATGTAAATCCATTCATTGGAACCGGCGGACACGGACATACTTTTCCTGGCGCTGCTGCTCCTTTTGGAATGGTTCAATTGAGTCCAGATACGCGATATGACGGTTGGGATGGTTGCTCGGGTTATCATTATTCAGATTCGATTATTTACGGTTTCAGTTTTACACATTTAAGCGGCACCGGCGTTCCAGATTTGTGTGATTTATTGATTGTTCCGCAACAAGGAAAAGCAATTACAACGCCAGGATATTTATCAAAAAACGGTTACGGCTCACTTTTCAAACATGCTGACGAAAAAGCCAGTCCTGGAATGTATGAAGTGAAATTACAGAAAAACAACATTGACGTGCAACTCCTTGCCACAGAACGTGCTGGATTTTTGAGTTTCACTTTCAACGAAGCAAAAGGAAAAAAATACATTTTGATTGATTTAGATCACCGCGACCAAGTGTTGGATGCTAATTTCGACGTAAAATCCAATCAAATCATTTCAGGATACAGACATTCAAATGCTTGGGCAAAAAATCAAAAATTCTTCTTCTATCTAGAATTAGACGTTCCTTTCACCAAAAAAACAATTATTTCAAAAGGCAATCAACACAAATTGTTGTTAGAATTTCCAGAAGAAACCAAGAAAATTCAAGTACAATCAGCCATTTCAGCCGTTGATGCGACTGGAGCTGAATTGAATCTCAAACAAGAGATGCCAAGTTGGTCAATGATGCTTCTCGAATTTCTAGGAGAATTAAAGTGGCAAACTGAATTGTCTAAAATCGAATTTCAGAGCAATGAACCTGAAGTGATGACGAATTTTTACACGGCTGTTTATCACGCTTACCTCTGCCCGACTTTGTTTACAGATGCTGATGGAAGATTTTTGGGAAATGATGGAAAGATCTACAATTATGAAGATAAAATGCAATATTCCGTTTTTTCGCTTTGGGACACGTACCGCGCGGCGCATCCGCTTTACACATTGACGCAAACCAAACGCACGGAAGATTTTATCGAATCATTTTTGAGGATTTACAAGCAAACGAATGATTTACCAGTTTGGGAATTGGTTGGAAATGAAACTGATTGTATGATTGGTTACCACTCTGTTTCAGTGATTTTGGATGCTTATCGAAAAGGAATCAATGATTTTGACTTGAATTTGGCTTTGAAAGCGATGATTCAAACGTCAACCATCAACGAACTAGGAAAAAAGCAATATGCCGAAAATGGCTATTTAGGAACCAACATTGAGCCTGAATCTGTTTCAAAAACCTTGGAATATGCCTATGACGATTGGTGTATCGCTCAATTTGCAAAAGAAATTAGCAATGATAGCATCGCTAAAATATATGAAAATCGTTCTTACAATTTCTTGAATGTTTTTGATCCTGAAACCAAATTCATGCGCGCACGCCGCGGTGGACAATGGTTTGCGCCATTCAATCCAGCGGAAGTTAATTTCAACTACACTGAAGCGAACAGTTGGCAATATTCTTTAGCTGCACCGCAACACATTTCAACTTTGAGATGTGTTTTGGGCGGCAAAGACAGTTTGCAAACTTGGTTGGATCGTTTGTTTTCCACTGAAAGCAAATTGGAAGGCCGACATCAAGTCGATATCACTGGATTAATCGGTCAGTATGCGCATGGAAACGAACCTTCGCATCACATGGCATATTTGTATAATTACACCAATCAGCCGTTTCAAACGCAAGAAAAAGTGGACCAAATTTTACGTGAAATGTACCATAATGCGCCTGACGGTTTGGCTGGAAACGAAGATTGTGGTCAAATGTCGGCTTGGTACGTCTTGAGCGCCATGGGAATTTATCCCGTTTGTCCAGGAAGTCCAACGTACGCGATTGGAAGACCTTTGCAAAAATATGCAACCATTCATTTTGAAAATGGAAAATCGTTCACCATCAGAACAGAAGACAACAGTCCTGAGCACAAGTATATTTATTCAATGAAATTGAATGGTGCGCCTTATGAAAAATTATATCTCGACCACCAAACGATGCAATATGGAGGTGAATTGGTGATTATCATGACCGACAAACCGAATCACGCATTGATTGACTATAAAAAAGAAATCGTTGAAAATGAATTGATCCCAAATGATGTGATTCCAGTTCCTCATTTCACTCAAACAAAAAGAACATTTTTAGATTCGATCACAACAGAAATTAATTTTGTACACCTGAATACCAATTCAACATATAAAATAGTTTACACAACTGACGGAACCGAACCAACATTTAATTCAGCGATTTACCAAAAACCACTCACTTTTAACAAAACAACAAACTTAAAAGCAGCTGTTTTTATTGCTGAATACAACCACACCAACGGTATTTTGGACGGAAGTGTTTTCGTGGAAAATTCAAGTTTGATGGGCAAAGCCGTTTCATCAACATTCACCAAATCAAACAATAATATTTCATTGCAATTGGAAACACAATTCGCCAATCAATACGCTGCAAGCGGAGAAAATGCATTAATCGACGGCATTCGTTCAGGAAGCACTGACTTCAGATCTGGCGATTGGCAAGGATTCGAAGGTGTTGACGCCAAAGGAATCTTGAATTTCGAAAAACCACAAACCGTGCGCAAAATCTCTGTAAGTTGCTTGCAAGACGAACATTCCTGGATTTTCTTCCCCACAGAATTTCAAGTTCTCACCTCCGAAGACGGAATCAATTTCAAACCAAACGGAACGATTCAAAACACAGTTTCTCCCGCTAAAAAAGGAAACTTAACGCAAAATATGACTGTGGAATTCAAAACCTCCACTCCATTCAAAGCGATTAAATTTGTAATCAAAAACCGCCAAACTTGTCCTGAAGGACATATAAGTGCTGGAGAAAGAGCTTGGATATTTTTGGATGAAGTGGTTGTGGAGTGAATTCCTGACTTTCATCACCCACCCAAAATTTTACAACTTTCCTAATTCAGAAAGCTTTATCTTTGTTCGCAAAAACAAATTTTCATGAAAAAAATCAAATTTTGGCTTGCTTCCTTTGCTGTTATCGCGGCGGTTCAGGCTTCGGCACAGGCTCCTTACAGTTTACCTAAATTGAATTACGATGTCAAAGCATTGGAGCCATACATCGATGCGCAAACGATGGAAATCCACCACGACAAGCACCACCAAGCATATATCAACAATTTGAACAAAGCATTGGCAGGAACTGAATTGGAAAAATTGACAATTGAACAATTGATGTTGAATGCAAGCAGAAGGTCTGAAGCAATCAGAAACAATGCGGGCGGACATTACAACCACACACTCTTCTGGGACATTTTGGCGCCTGCCGCAGATTCCAAACCGATGGAAGAATTGCAAAAAGCGATTGATTTGAATTTCAAATCCATGGATACTTTGAAAAAATTATTGAATCAAGCAGCCATGACACGTTTTGGTTCTGGTTGGGCTTGGTTGATTGTTACTCCAGAAGGAAAATTGATGGTTACATCTACTGCAAATCAAGACAATCCAATCATGGACGTATCGAAAGATCGCGGAATTCCAATTTTGGGAATTGATGTTTGGGAACATGCCTATTACTTGAAATACCAAAACAAACGCGGCGATTATTTAGAATCTATTTGGAAAGTAGTTGACTGGAACAACGTTTCAAAAAGATACATCGAAGCGTTGAAAGATCCTTTATTAAAAGTAATCGAGAAAAACGCTTGGAAAGAATTGAACGAATTTCACATGGTGATGTCACAAACTTTTCACCCGATTGAAGAAAACAATTTCACGCCAATCAAAGAAAGAAGCGGCGAAATGTTGGCAAAAGCAATTGCATTGAAAAACAGTAAAATTCCAACGTCTTTCAATACCACAGAAATCAAAAAAGCGATTGACGAATTGGTTACCGGCGCAACAGAATTGCACAAAATCAACACGAAAAAAGTAAAAGACGAAGTATTGAAAGAAAAAATGGAAAAATTGCACGACAAATTCCACGAAATACAAGGACTTTGTAGCCATTGATTTGGTGCCAGAGGTACCAAATATATTTAGCGATGATTCCGATAAATATTGGAATCATCGCAAGTTCGCATAAATTAATTTGTTTTTGGCGTGCGTTTTTTTGGTAAAAACCATGCAAAAAACCCAATTCTTGTTCCCGTTTTATTTATTTAGAACGGGATTTTTTGTTTTATCAAATTATTCTAATCCGAAATTGATAACAAATTTTTCACAAAATTGCTTAACATTCCTTAACAACCAGACGATAATAGAAAAATAAAACCACGTTATTTTTGTACAGTTAACAAGTAAAATTATAATCAAACAACTATGAACAAGAATATCAAATTTCTAGGATTAGGTTTAATTGGTGGAATGTTGCCGTTAAGTTTGTCAATGGTTTTGAACGGTAATCCTTACCAATCACTTTCTGATCAAGTAATCGATGGAAATAGAATTGCAAACGCAAGAAACGTAAATTTTACAGGCAATTCCGCTGCAATCGGACCTGACTTCGTTCAAGCGTCGCAAAGTTCAATAAACGCAGTCGTTCACGTAACTACAAAAGTCGTTAGAACTGCGGTACAACGCGATCCTTTCTATGAATTTTTCTATGGTCCTGGTACTGGAAACAGAGAGTTTAAACAATATGGCTCAGGTTCTGGATCTGGAGTAATTGTTTCATCAGAAGGATACATTGTCACTAATAATCACGTGATTGAAGGCGCGAGTGAAATCGAAGTTATCTTGAACGACAATTCGAAATACACGGCCAAAGTGATTGGCGCAGATCCATCTACTGACATTGCAGTTCTGAAAATCGAAGCACAAAATTTGTCTCCAATTTCATTGGGAAATAGTGACAATTTACAAATAGGAGAATGGGTTTTGGCGGTTGGAAATCCTTTTAATCTAACTTCAACGGTTACTGCAGGAATTGTTAGCGCAAAAGCGAGAAATATCAATATTTTATCAGAAAGAAGAACGCAAGACAATGTTCCAATTGAATCTTTCATCCAAACCGATGCTGCGGTAAACCCAGGAAACAGTGGAGGTGCATTGGTAAACACCAAAGGCGAATTGGTTGGAATCAATACGGCAATTGCATCTCAAACAGGAAGTTATTCTGGATATTCGTTTGCGATCCCAGTGAATTTGGTACAAAAAGTAATGCGCGATTTAATCGATTTTGGTATCGTTCAACGTGGATTTTTAGGTGTTCAAATTGCCGATATTACACAAGAAGTGAAAGAAAAAAATGAACTTCCAAATACCAAGGGAGTTTTCATTTCCAAGGTTGTAGAAGATGGTGGCGCTGACAAAGCAGGAATCAAAGACGGCGATGTCATATTGAAAATTGGTACGAAAGAAGTCAATTCAGTAGCTGCATTACAAGAGGAAATCGGCAAAAGACGTCCTGGAGACAAAGTTCCCTTGACGATTAGAAATGGCAAAGGAGACGAAATTGTGAAAGAAATATTATTGCGAAACAGCAATGGTGAAACGGCTTTGCTAGACAAAGAAACGATTTCCAAAAACACAGCCTTAGGTGCTACTTTTGTTGCGTTAACAGAAAAGGAGAAAAAAGAATTGAACATCACCAATGGAGTTAAAATTAAATCCATCAACGCCGGAAAACTCATGTCTTTGGGACTAGAAGAAGGCATGATGATTACCAAAATCAACGATAAACCGGTGATTTCAGTAGAATTTTTGACAGCGGAATTGAACAAAAGCAACAAAGGAGTTTTACTTGAAGTTGTTTCCAAAACTGGAAAAAGAGATTACGTAGGATTTGGTCTATAAAGCTGTAGTTCAAAATACTCAGTAATTTAAATAGGAATTTGATTTTGAGAAAGTAAAAAGTCTCCACTTCAAGTTCCTATTTTTTATGTAACAAATTCAAAAAGGCATAATTATTGTAAAGGCAGAAACTTCGAAAATAATCAAAAATATATTTGAAAATCACTTTTTTCCGTCGTATCTTTGCAGTCAATTTCCAGATTTTAAATCTAAAAAGAAGGGTTAGTTAACATGAGACAACTTAAGATTACAAAATCGATTACCAATCGAGAAAGCCAATCGCTTGACAAATACTTGCAAGACATTGGAAAAGAAGAACTGATTACAGCAGAAGAAGAAGTAGAGTTAGCACGCAAGATCAAACAAGGCGATCAAAGGGCTTTGGAGAAATTGACTCGTGCGAATTTACGTTTCGTAGTATCTGTTGCAAAACAATATCAAAATCAAGGTCTTACCCTACCCGACTTAATCAACGAAGGTAATTTAGGTTTGATTAAAGCTGCACAAAAATTCGACGAAACACGTGGTTTCAAATTCATCTCTTACGCAGTATGGTGGATTCGTCAATCAATCTTGCAAGCATTGGCTGAACAAGCGAGAATCGTTCGTTTACCTTTGAATCAAGTTGGTTCGTTGAACAAAATCAACAAAGCATTTTCAAAATTAGAACAAGAATTCGAACGTCCACCTTCAGCTGAAGAATTAGCAGAAGCACTGGAAGTTCCAGAAGATAAAATCAAAGAAAGTTTGAATGTTTCTGGTCGTCACGTTTCTATGGATGCACCTTTGTCTTCTTCAGAAGATGGTGGTACATTGATGGATGTAATGGCAAACACAGATTCTCCAAAAGCAGATCACGCGTTGATGGCGGAATCTTTGCAAAGAGAGATCGAACGATCATTAAGCACATTGACAGATAAAGAAAGAGAAATCATACGTCTTTTCTTTGGAATCGGAATGAATCACGGATTAACGCTTGAAGAAATTGGTGCGAAATTCAATTTAACAAGAGAACGCGTTCGACAGATAAAGGAAAAAGCAATTCGAAGGCTGAGACATACTTCGAGAAACAAATTGTTAAAATCTTATTTAGGATAAAATAAAAAACGGCTGTTCATTAAACATGGGCAGCCGTTTTGGCTTTATATATTTTCACTTTAATTCAAAATCAAAACAAGCAAATGGGAACTGCTCAAGGTTACGAAAATGAACTAAACGCACACATCAAACGTGAGCGTGCTGCTGTAGTATTAGCAAGCAAAACAGGAGAATTACTTTACGACAAAGGAATCGAATTGGTACTTTTCAGAAATCACTTATCTGATGTAACAATTTCTGAGATCTTAAACTTGCATGAATATGCAATCAAAGTTGTAAACAGACCAATCGATATTTTCACAACTTCAGAATTGGCTGAAGAAATTATGAAAATGAATATTGCTCCAGCTAAAATCGATATCGGTAAATTAGCAAGCGAATGGTTGGCTGAACAAACTAACTTTGCAAACAAAGCTGAATTCTTAGCTTCGAAATTAGGAAATTTAGGTTCTCAAAACAAAGAAGAAATTGAACCTCGTGATGTTGTATTGTACGGTTTTGGTCGTATTGGTCGTTTGGCTGCTCGTGAATTAATCAAACAAGCAGGAAAAGGTCAACAATTGCGTTTAAGAGCAATCGTTACTCGTGGAAATTCTGACAAAGACATCATCAAAAGAGCTTCTTTGTTGAGAAATGACTCTGTTCACGGTGCTTTCAAAGGAACTGTTCAAGAAGATTTGGAAAGAAAAGCAATCGTTATCAACGGACAAATCGTTCAAATGATTGACGCTTCAAATCCAGAAGACATCGATTATACTGCATACGGAATCAACAATGCATTGATCATCGACAACACAGGAGTTTTTGAAAACCGTGAAGCATTGAGCCGTCACTTGAAATCAAAAGGTGTTTCTAAAGTTTTATTGACTGCTCCAGGAAAAGAAATTCCAAATGTTGTTTACGGAATCAACCAAGGAGAATTGGATTTAGAAAATGAAAACATTTTTTCTGCTGCCTCTTGTACAACCAATGCGATTTCTCCAATCTTGAAAGTAATCAACGATAAATTTGGCGTTGTAAAAGGACACATTGAAACTGTTCATGCTTACACCAATGACCAAAACTTGTTGGATAACATGCACAAAAAACCAAGAAGAGGTCGTTCTGCGGCAATCAACATGGTAATCACTTCAACTGGTGCAGGTTCAGCTGTAACTAAAGTAATTCCAGATTTGAAAGACAAATTGACTGCTAATGCAGTTCGTGTACCAACTCCAAACGGTTCATTGGCAATTTTAAGTTTAAATTTACGCAAAGGAACAAATGTTGCTGAAGTAAATGCGGCAATCAAAGACGCAGCTTTGAACGGTGATTTAGTAAATCAAATTTATTATTCTTTTGATCCTGAATTGGTTTCAAGTGATATCATCGGGAATACTTGTTGTTCAGTTTATGATTCACACGCAACAATCGTTTCAAACGATGGTGAAAACGTGATTTTGTATGCTTGGTATGACAACGAATTTGGTTACACAAAACAAGTAATTCGTTTAGCGAAATATATTTCTAAAGTTAGAAGAGCGATTTACTATTAATTGAATTCTTAATTTAGTTAACAAATTTATATTGAAGCGGAAATCTCTTGGTTTCCGCTTTTTTTATTGTCTAAATTTAGTTTCAACAATCATAAGCTCAATTCTTTTTAAAAAATTGAATTAAAACATTCAAGTTTGACGTATATTTGCAAAAATTTTCATTAAACAAAGAGATTATGGCAATTATGATTACGGATGAATGCATTAATTGCGGTGCATGTGAGCCTGAATGTCCAAATAACGCTATATACGAAGGTGGTGCTGAATGGCATTACTCTGACGGAACTTCATTGGTTGGAATGATTACAACTTTAGATGGAGACGAAATCGATGCAACAGATGCTTTCGAACCAAAAGACATGGATGTTTATTACATCGTTTCAGATAAGTGTACTGAATGTGTTGGGTTTCACGACGAACCACAATGCGCAGCTGTTTGTCCTGTAGATTGTTGTGTAGATGATCCTGCACACGAAGAATCTGAAGATGAATTACTTGCAAAGAAAGATTTCATGCACTTATAATTCTGTATCTTTACTGAATCAGAAATAGTAACAAATCAATTGTTTTAACGTTCTTGTGATTATGAAAGGATTTGTTGTACTTTTTTTATCGATTTTTTCTTTGAGCGTAAATGCTCAGGTGGATAGTCTATTATTGAATCGAGAGAGAGAATTGTCTGGCTATTTAGACAATTTAAGAAATGCTAAATCAGATTTAGATAAAGAAACCGCGAATCAAACTTTCAAAACATTTCTACAAGAAACAATTGCGCTAAAAGGTGCATTCGACTATCCTTTCGCAATGTTAAAATCTGTTGGTACCATCAAAAGTCCTGACAATCAATTTCGTTTTTTCAATTGGAACGTAGAACAAGAAGATGAAACACACAAATATTACTGTTTCATTTTAAAGTTTGATGAAAAGAAAAAAGAGTGGAAAACGATTGAATTAGTTGACAATTCAATGATTTTAGCTCCTCAACCTGAAGATGTGTTAGATGAAACGATGTGGTACGGCGCTTTGTATTATAAAATTATCCCAGTCGAAAAGTCAAACAAAACTTACTATACTTTACTTGGCTATGATGCCAACAATAATATGAGTCACACAAAACTGATTGATGTACTCTCATTTTCTGGAAATCATATCAAATTAGGAAGTCCAATTTTTAAAATCAAGGACCAAGTGTTGAAACGTGTTTTCTTCGAACATTCTAAAAAATGTGTCATGAGTTTGAACTACGACGATGCAAGAAATAGAATCATTTTTGACCATCTTTCTCCTGAGTCTCAAAGCATGGAAGGATTTAGAGAATTTTACGTCCCAGATATGTCTTACGATGCATTAAAGTTTGCAAACAACAAATGGGTGCTCGAAGAGGATGTAATTGGAATTAACAAAAAATCAACAACAAAAAGTAATCCAGTTGTACGATTAGACATAGATAGAAATGGTCAGTTAGTTCGACACAAAGAAAATGCTAAATGGATAGACCCTTCAAATCCTAATGCTCCGGCTGGAGAGAATATTCACACTCCTGCCCTTCCTGAGGGAGAAATCGCAGAAACTCCAAGAAAAAAGAAATCTAAAAAAGAGGAAGCTGAATTCCCGCCAGTTAGAAGGAAAAATAAAAAGCACAAATCTGGAATTACAGGAAACTAATTACTGTAAGTATTAATCCTTTTTAATTCAATTCATAGGTTATTTAGAATTATTTCTACATATTTGTTTTAAGTTAGACACTTAATAAACGAACTATGGACTATGAAAAGAGAAATGATCGCAATGATGAAGTATATTCGAAAGTGATCAAAGCAGGAAAACGCACCTATTTTTTTGACATCAAATCGACCAGAGGAAACGACTTATTTATTACGGTTACAGAGAGTAAAAAGTCAACCGAAAATGGCACAGAATCATTTCAAAAGCACAAAATTTTTCTATACAAAGAAGATTTTGAAAAATTTCAAGAAGGCTTGGAAGACGTCATCAATAAGGTGGCTGAATTGAAAAAAACTGGAGAATATTCAGAAATGGAATATTAATTATTTCAGAAAGTACTGTTTTACATTAATTTCTATGATTTCAAGCCATTGAAATAATTTTAACAAACCAAAAGTTAATAAATAAGCATACTTGGGTTGGCAAAAAGCCAATTACTTAACGTATCTTTATGGTCTAAAAATAAATGAATGGGCAAGATAATCGCCATAGCAAATCAAAAAGGAGGAGTTGGAAAAACAACAACAGCCATTAATTTGGGTGGTTGTTTTGGTGTATTAGAATACAAGACTTTGCTT
This sequence comes from Crocinitomicaceae bacterium, assembly GCA_044361165.1. Taxonomy (GTDB): domain Bacteria; phylum Bacteroidota; class Bacteroidia; order Flavobacteriales_D; family Crocinitomicaceae; genus JAQVCM01. Next base: position 21,643 of record JBIKJE010000005.1, read on the forward strand.
GTAGATGCTGACCCTCAAGCAAATGCAACATCAGGTGTTGGATTAGATCCAAAAAACACACGAAATATTTACGATTGTTTAATCAACGACGTTCATCCTTCAGAATTAATTATCAAAACTGACAATCCAAATTTGGATATTCTTCCATCGCATATTGACTTGGTTGGTGCTGAATTAGAGATGATTAACATGGAGCACCGTGAGCATCGATTAAAACAAGCGCTTGAAAAAATAAAAGACCAATACGATTTCATCATCATCGATTGTTCGCCTTCTTTGGGATTAATCACTGTAAATTCATTAACCGCTGCTGACTCAGTTTTGATTCCTGTTCAATGTGAATATTTCGCTTTGGAAGGGTTGGGTAAATTATTGAATACCATCAAAATCGTTCAAGGTAGATTGAATCCGGATTTGGAAATTGAAGGAATTGTTTTGACGATGTATGACACCAGATTGCGTTTAGCCAATCAAGTTGTGGACGAAGTGAAAACACACTTTCAAGAATTGGTTTTTGATACTGTAATCCATAGAAATACCAAGTTGGGTGAAGCACCAAGTTTCGGAGAAACCATTGTAATGCACGATGCATCAAGCAAAGGTTCAATCAATTACTTGAATTTTGCGAGAGAAATTTTGCAAAAAAACAACGTGACAAAAATTGCAAACGACGATAAAAAAATTAATTTAGGAGATGACCTCTAATACAAAAAAACGCGGAGCCCTTGGAAAAGGATTGAGTGCATTGCTTGAAAATGCAGCAACTGACATCACTTCAAAATCTCAGGAAAGTGGAGTTGTTGGTTCTATTTCTATGATTCCAATTGGAGATATTGAAGCAAATCCATTCAATCCAAGAACAAATTTCGAGAAAGAAGCTCTAGAGGAATTAAGAGAATCTATTGCCACTCACGGAATCATTCAACCATTGACTGTCAGGAAATTAGGCAGAGATAAATACCAATTAATTTCTGGTGAAAGAAGATTCAGAGCCTCTCAATTGAATGGTTTAGAAGAAGTTCCAGCATATATCCGTGTTGCGAATGATCAAGCAATGCTAGAAATGGCTTTGGTTGAAAATATCCAACGTGAAGATTTAAATTCCATTGAAGTGGCGCTTTCTTACCAGAGATTAATCACAGAATGTAATTTGACACAAGAACAATTGAGTCAAAAAATCTCAAAAAGCAGATCTAGTATTACCAATCACATTAGATTATTAAAATTACCTGCTGTTATTCAATTGGGTGTTCGCGATGGTTTGGTTTCCATGGGACATGCAAGAGCTTTAGTTTCTGCTGGAGAAGAACAATTTCAGGTCCTACTTTACCAACGAATTATTGACAATAACTTGTCTGTTCGTGAATTAGAAGTTTTAATCCGTGAAGGTTATAAAGCAGAAGATTTCAATGATGAACCAAAAGAAAAAGCACCATCACCTGCTTTAAATAAATCACAAGAAACTTTCAAAGCATTTTTAGGAGACCGTGTTTCTGCTAAAGTTGATATTAAGAAAAATAATTTAGGCAGTGGTAAAATCATGATTAGTTTCAATTCGGAAGTTGATTTAAATAGAATCATTGAAATATTGAATAAATAATGAAATTGTTGTCGCTTCTTTTTTGTTCTGCGTTTTTTATTTCTTTAAATGCGCAAGAGAAAATTGCTATAACTTCAACGACTTTTGATACTACCCATTCAGTAAAAAAAGCAGTGATTTTTTCAGCTGTTATTCCTGGTGCAGGTCAAATTTATAATCACATTGCGATGCCACCCAAAAAGAAAAAAGCATTTTGGAAGGTTCCGCTAATCTATGCCGGACTTGGAGCTACAGGTTATTTAATGTTAAAAAATAATTCATTGCAACGATCCCTGAAAAGAGAATACAATTTGAGAGAAGCAACAAATTTTACGCAAACTTTCGATACACAATGGGAACAATATGATTATCAAGGAGTATTGAATTTATATGACCAACATTTAAATAGAAGAGATTTATTTATTTTGGCTTTTGGAGCCGTTTACATCATTCAAGTTGTAGATGCAGCAGTAGAAGCCCATTTTGTTAGTTTTGATGTAAGTGAAGATTTATCTATGAATATACATCCAACTATGATGAGTTTAACTAATCCAGGATTGAAGTTAACTCTTAATTTTCGCTAAAAAAATTGCCCAGTTCGCTGAGTTTTATATTTTTGTCAAGCTTTAAAAAGTAATTATTTGCAAATGAAAATAGGATTGATTGGTTACGGGAAAATGGGAAAAGCAATAGAAGAAATTGCACTTGACCGTGGACATGAAATTGTTTTTCGTTCAAATAGTTCTCAACCTCTTGATTCTGATATGTTAGCAATGGCAGACGTTGCTATTGAGTTTAGTAAGCCATCCTTAGCAGTTGAACACATTGAAAAAGCTCTAAACGAAAACACTCCTATTGTTGTCGGTACAACAGGATGGAATTCAAAATTAACTGAAGTCACAGAATTAGTTAATAGAAATAATGGAACACTTTTACATGCCAGTAATTTCAGTATTGGTGTAAATATTCTGTTCGAAATCAATGCAAGACTTGCAAACCTTATTTCTGATTATCCTGAATACCAAGCAAGTATTGAAGAAATACACCATTTGCAAAAATTAGATGCACCAAGTGGAACTGCAATTTCTCTAGCGGACGGTATTTTGGAAAATAACAGTAATTATGCTTCTTGGATTTGTGGTGTTGGTGAAGAACCAAATGTTTCCGCTAATCAATTGGGTGTTACCGCACATAGACTTCCAGATGTTCCCGGAACACATACTATTAAGTATATATCTGAAATTGATACGATTACCATCAGTCATGAGGCTCATAGCAGAAAAGGGTTTGCCTTAGGTGCTGTAGTGGCCGCTGAATGGATTTTTAATAAACAAGGAATCTTCACAATGAAAGATGTCCTCAAAATCAAAACATTATGAATGCTTTATATTTCTACTTATTTATTTTAGTTCATCCATATTTAGCGCTATGGTTCACAAGCTTTGAAAAAGCAGGCAGAAAATCATGGGAAGCTTTGATTCCAGGTTACAATTATTATGTCGCTTTCAAAATCAGTTGCAATAAACCTTGGTGGGCACTCTTGATGTTGTTCCCTGGTGTGCACATTGTGATGTGGGCTGTAGTTAATTTGAGCTACATTAGAAAATTTGGACATTTTTCATGGCAAGATACCTTACAAGGAATTTTCTTTCCATATATTTTGATGGCAAAATTGAAAAATGAAGAAGTTAGACCTGCAACAAATTGGGCAAATCCCAAAGAAATTAATGAAAGAAGCATTGGAGATCATATCGTTCTATTTTTGTGTTTTCCTGTTGTTGGACATTTGGTTGCAACGCTTTTTGGTTTTTTCAGTTCTGACAAAGCAGGAAAAAAGACCAAAATCAAAGAATGGGGCGATTCGATTGTTTTTGCTTTAGTTGCCGCGAGTATCATTAGAACCTATGTTTTTGAACCATTTAAAATCCCAACAGGATCGATGGAAAAAACTTTGTTAGTAGGCGATTTCTTGTTTGTTAACAAATTGGCTTATGGACCAAAAGTACCCGTTACTCCCCTTTCTTTTCCCTTGGTACACAATTTCATACCTTGGGTCAATATTAAGTCGTATTCAGATTTAGAAACTTGCAATTACACAAGATTGCCAGGAATGGGAGAAGTTGAAAGATACGATGTGGTTGTTTTCAATTATCCTTCTGGTGACACTGCAGTTTACGATCCAAGAATGCCAAATGGCTTAATGGGACATGATTATCATGGAATTGTAAACAACGAAGCGATTCGATATTGGATGGAAACAAAAGATTCCAAGATTAGAGAAATAGCCATGAAAATTGCAAATCCAATAACGGAAGAAGCTTATTTTCAAGCAAGAGGGACTGTTTTCAATGAAGATGCAAAAGAATTTATCGATAATATCGAAAAATGGAAATCTTATGCAAGAAGAAAATTGGCTGTTGAAAAGGTAGCACAAGACAACGAAGGTATTATGATTAATCACTATGGAGTAATTTATCGCCCAGTTGACAAAAGGGAAAATTACATCAAAAGGTGTGTGGCAATTCCAGGTGATGTCATTGAAATCAAAAATGCTAAATTGTATGTAAATGGAAAACCCGCTAAAATAGCTGAAAATCAAAATTTAAGATACATTGTTCCAAATCCAACAGATTTGAATAACAATTTGCCTGACAAAACTTTCCATAACCAGATGTACCAAACATATGGTTTAGAAAAAGACAGAGATTATGGTGTTTACGGTGGTGGTTCAGAGTTTAAAATGAATTTAACAGCAAATGAACTGAAAAAACTGAAACGTGATTTTCCAAAGGTGAAATTTATTTTAGAACTGGAGGAACGTTATGAACAAAGAATTGGAAAAGATTCATTTGCTAAATATGGATATTCGCCTGCAGAAATGATCAATAACTTAAATACTTTCCCCAAAGACATTTATCATGGAAACACCATGACAAATTTTGAGAAGATAACCATTCCTAAAAAAGGAACAACGGTGAATTTGACGAAAGAAAATATTGCAATCTACAGACGAATCATCACAGCTTATGAAGGCCATAAATTACTTGAAAAAGTGGATGGATTCTACATCGATGGAAAAAAAGTAATTTCATACAAATTTGCGATGAATTATTACTGGATGATGGGAGACAATCGCTATAATTCAGCAGATTCAAGGGTTTGGGGATTTGTTCCTGAAGATCACATTGTTGGAAAAGCATCTATCGTTTGGTTCTCTAACAGCGGAATTGAAGAAATTGGAATTCGTTGGAACAGGGTGTTTAAATTCATTAAATAATGACTTCTATTTTTCCGACAGCTTACTTCGGAAGTATTTCATATTATAAAAGTTTGGTTCAAATGGAAGCAATTTCATTTGAACTTTACGAACATTATGTAAAGCAAACTGTCAGAAACAGAATGACTATCTTGGGCGCCAATGGATTATTGAATCTCAGTATTCCAGTAGAAAAGCCCAACGGAAATAAAACAATTACCAAAGATATTTCTATTTCATATGCTGAAAACTGGCAAAAAAATCATTGGAAAGCCATCGAAAGTGCTTATGCGCCTTCACCCTATTTTGAGCATTATGAATCGGAATTAAAAGCACTGATTTTTAGCAAAATTTCAAATTTAGTAGATTTTAATTTCCAAATTCATCAAAAAATAGTTGGTTGGTTATCATTACCCATTCAAAATCAATTCACTGAAACTTATATTCAAGATGATAAGTCAATCAAAGATTTTAGGAAAATTGATTGGCCAACCATTGAAAACTCCAACTATATCAAAGTCTTTCACATTGAAAATGTATTAGAAAGTGAATTAAGTATTTTGGATGCTATTTTTAATTTAGGTCCAATGGCGAGAAATTTATTGATTCACCCTTGAAATCCTTATCTTTGATTAAAATATAAAACCCATGCAAATAGTTCTTACTAAAACGCAAATCGATCAAAAAATCATGCGACTTGCACACCAAATTTTAGAAAACGCAAGTGAAGAGTCAACCATCTATTTGGCCGGTATTTGTGGGAATGGAATGAGAATTGCCAATGAAATATCAACCATTTTGAAATCAACTTCCACACAAAATATTGAAGTTTTTGAAATTTCTCTTGACAAAGACCATCCACTAGATTCTGAAGTCAGTATGAATATTGACGGTGAGGTTTTAAAAAATGGTTTCATTGTATTAATTGATGACGTTTTAAATTCTGGAAAAACCATGCAATATGCATTGATTAAATTGCTGGAAAAACCAGTGAGAGCAATCAAAACTGTAGCTTTAGTTGATAGAAGACACCGCAGATATCCAATCAAGTGTGACTATGTAGGAATCACATTATCAACAACTTTGAAAGATCGAGTTGAAATCAATTTTGATGAATCCAATTACAACGCATACCTAGTTTAAAATTTCAATGAAAAAAATAACTGAATCAGAAAGCAATTACAACGCACTAGAATCAATGTCAACTTTTGATTTGTTGAACAATATGAATCTAGAAGATCAAAAAGTGGCTATCGCTGTACAAAAGGTAATTCCAAATATCGAAGCATTTGTTGATGCTGCATTCGAAAGATTGGCTTCTGGCGGAAGATTATTTTACATCGGCGCAGGAACTAGCGGAAGATTAGGGATTTTAGATGCGAGCGAATGTCCGCCAACTTTTGGTGTTCCACAAGGTTTGGTAATTGGTTTGATTGCAGGAGGAGACTCCGCAATTCGCAAAGCTGTTGAATTTGCTGAAGATAACAAAGAACAAGGCTGGCATGATTTAACTGATTATTTGATTGATTCTAAAGACGTTTTGGTTGGAATTGCGGCATCGGGAACAACTCCATACGTAATCGGAGCTATTCAAAAAGCCAATGAAAATGGTATTTTGACTTGCAGTATTTCTTGTAATCCAGAAAGTCCATTAACACATTTGGCGCAACATCACATTACTCCAGAGGTTGGACCTGAATTTGTTACAGGAAGTACGCGTATGAAATCAGGAACCGCTCAGAAATTGGTTTTGAATATGATTTCCACTTCGTTGATGATTAAAATGGGTCGTGTGCAAGGAAACAGAATGGTCGACATGCAATTAAGTAACTCTAAATTGGTCGACAGAGGAACTTTAATGGTACAAGAAAAACTTAATATTTCTTACGATGAAGCAAAAGAATTACTGCTAAAATTTGGAAATGTTCGTGAAGCAATCATTGAAGGACAAAAAGGATCTATCTAAAATAGAAGTTTAAATAATACTATCTTTTTCTTTCTGGTTCAACATAATAATGATTATTTACTCTTGAGAAATGTTCAAATTTATCTTTGATAAAAGTAATCAGTTCCATCTCTGAAGCAGTTTTCAAAAAGTCTTCATCGATATTTAAGAACTCCACGAAATGATCAAATTCTTCTTCGTCTAACTTCACGATTTCATAGGCAACATACACTCGCAACAATTCCTTTAGCACTTTACGTTGATCATCTTTGTATTCCATTTGTGAAATCCATTGCTTATTTTTCTCTCTTTTGGAGAAAGCTTGATAAAGCGCTGTAATCGGACTTTGCAAAACTTCAATACCTGTTACTTGTCTTGTTTCTCGCAACGATAAAGCTGCTCTTTCCTCTTTGATTTGCTGTAAAGTTTTCAGTGGTCTAACAATCACTTCATCAAATTGAACTGCCTTGTGATCTAAAATCCCAACTATTTTCATTTGACAATTCGAATCAGATTTAATCCTGAAACCATACATCGAATATCCTTTTATTGAAAGCGTAATTGAATCATTGTTAGAGGTATAAACATTAAACGAACCATCTGGCTGACCAAAAACCGCTCTTCCTGTTGTACTATTGACAACCATCAAATTATAAAAACCTTGGTTTTGAATCGTATCGACCACTCTTCCAGTCAAAAAAACTTTTTCACAGTTTTGGGCCGATATATTATCAATTCCAAGAAAGAAAAATGATAAGCCAAAAATTAATAAAAACTTCATATGGAACGAAAATAGTGAATTTGAATGGAATAAATTATTTCTAAGACGGTATTAGGCCCAAATGTTAGTGTTTTTAGCATTTTTTATCAAACCCAACTCCATAAAAGCAATGGCAAATGGTAGCTATCTTAGCAGATTGTAGAACTTTATCATTAATTTTGTGACATGAAAAGAGTTGTCGTTGGACTTTCGGGTGGGGTTGATTCAAGTGTAACAGCATATTTGCTTAAAGAAGCTGGATATGAAGTTATCGGAATGTTTATGCGCAATTGGCATGATGAAACGGTCACAATTTCAAACGATTGCCCTTGGATTGATGATTCAAATGACGCACTTTTAATTGCCAATCAATTGGGAATTCCCTTTCAAGTAATTGATTTAAGCAAAGAATACAAAGAAAAAATCGTTGATTACATGTTTTCCGAATACGAACGAGGCAGAACTCCGAATCCAGATGTGCTTTGTAATCGTGAAATCAAATTTGATGTATTCTTGAAAGCTGCGGAAAATTTAGGTGCTGATTTTGTTGCAACTGGACATTATTGCAGAAAAACTGAGCACGCCGACGGCACTTTTGGACTCTTATCAGGAAAAGATGATGGGAAAGATCAATCTTACTTTCTTTGCCAATTAAATCAAGAACAACTGAGTAAATCACTTTTCCCTATTGGAGAATATCAAAAATCCGAAGTTAGAGAAATCGCCAAAAAAGCAGGATTGATTACTGCTGAAAAGAAAGATTCTCAAGGACTTTGCTTTGTTGGTAAAATCAGTTTACCAATTTTCTTGCAACAACAATTAAAGCCAATCGAAGGTGAAGTGATCGAAATCCCTGAAAATTTACCTTCGTTGATTGAATACCACAGAATCAATCCGATTGTTGAAAATATAGAAAAACTCGCCGTTCCATTTCATTTCAAAAAAGAGGAAGGAATCAAAGTTGCCACACACCAAGGAGCGCATTATTATACCGTTGGTCAGAGAAAAGGATTACATATTGGTGGAAGACCTTTACCTTCTTTTGTAATTCAAATTGATACTGAAAATAACATCGTTTTCTCCGGACAAGCTGATTCACACTTAGCTTTAAATAGATGGGCTTTATTTATTGATAATAAAGAGATTCACTCAGTTAATCCAAGCTTTGATTTGAGTATTGGAGACATAAAAGAATTCGCAGTAAGAATTCGTTATCGACAAAAATTACAGAAAGCTACTTTGGTAAGAAAATCAGATGGAATCTATATTTTATTTGATAAATTACAACGTGGGATCACACCTGGTCAATTTGCAGCTTGGTATGAAAACGATGAATTAGTTGGATCAGGAGTTATTCAATAGACATCTTCAATCATTCGAAGGTCTGAATTCGTCAAAAGTAAAATCATCATAAAAAGTAATCATCTTTACGATCCTTTTTTCAGAAACTTTTGCTCCAAAACTACTATTTACATTTGTATTGTTTTTGCTATTAACATTTGTACTTAATTTTTCAATCTCTTTCACAGGAGTAATTACATCTGTTTGCTGAATTTGTCCTGAGATCAACCATGAAGCATTAACTTTTGGGAATTGAATGAGCATCTTTTCAATAAAATCTAAGCTCGGTTTATTTCTACCTGTTAGAACATGACTAACATTGGAACGCTGAACACCAATCCTATCAGCAAAAGAAGCAGCATTGAGCTGATTCATTTTCATCACCATTTTGATTCTATCTAGAATTTCCATTTGTAACATTGATTTATATACAAATGTACTAAAATTTCAATTGCAAAATAATATACATTTGTAACACAAAAAAAGTCGCCCCAAATGGGACGACTTTCAAAACAAAAAACTATGGTGAAAAATCTTAATTATACGAGAATTGAAAAAAGATTGATTCTTTCTTGTCCTCAATATTGCAAGGACCAAAATAGATAATATCCATTAATTTCGCTACTTCTATAATGCTCAATTCACTATTTTGACCTTGATCTTGATGAAGTTTCAATTTGTATTGAGCTAAACTAACTGCATTATTAATCATCTTTTTACTTTTTAAAAATTTCTTACTTTCTTGACTAACTTTTCACCTTTACGGCAGTACAAATGTTTTTGTTTCAAAAAAATCTAAAAAATAAATTACATAACTATATTTTATCTTAATATAAACTTTAAAAACTTAATACTAATTATCTATTTTAAATTATTTATTTTACTATTTTATAAAGTTACATTTATAATTCTAAATGATATTTTAAAATTTACAAATAGTATAAACGTCAATAAATGCAACCTTTCCTCCTATCTTTTTTCTAATTTTAAAACAAAAAATTAAGCTATGAAATAGTCAAAAATCAGACTGCTTTTTTCTTCAAAAAAGGGAAAATTGTATTTTTCTGTTAAATGCTCACTTCAATTTTAGAAAATAGATTTATATCCACAGTATTTCTTAATTTTGTGGTATAACAAAGCACAATGATTTTATTTTTAAGTGATGTCGCCGGTTCTGAAGTAGTTTTAATCTTACTCTTCATTTTGATGTTTTTCGGTTCCAAAAGTATTCCTGGTATTGCTAAAACAATGGGAAGAACAATGCGTCAGATCAAAGATGCGTCACAAGATCTGCAAAACGAAATAAAAAAATCTGGCGTTGATATCAAAAATGACTTGAACCTAAATAGAATGATTGAAGAAACTGTTGACGATTTTGAAAGACCTTTTCAAGAGCAAACCAGAGAGATGAATGCCTCAATTGCATTTGAGCCACCCAAAAAATTTGAAGCACCAATTCATCCTGAAACGTTGGATGTAAAACCACTAGATCAAGAATCAAATGATCAACCAATCAAAAGCGAGCCAATTCAAAATCCTAATGAAATTTCGAAAGTTGTCGAATTACCAAAGCAAACGGAAGAACAAATAAACTAAAATCGGTTTTTGAATTTCAATATTGGTTTTTCTACTAGATGATAAGATAAAATTGCTAATCCAAAAGTTAGCAATAAATTAAGTGGAAACTGCTGAAATTTCAGTTCACTACCCGGACCTGTCAACAAAAACACCCCTTGAAAAACATAAAGTCCGTAGGATATTTTTCCAATATAGACCAATGGACTAAGCTCTAAAAATGCAACGAATCTCGAATTTTGATTGTAAAAAATCCAACAAACAAAAATCCCAAAACCAATTGCTTGCAAAAACGAGAACACTTCAACTAAAAATACCGGGCTAAAAAGAGGAATCAAATATAAGAACGCAGCAAAAAGCAACGCAAATGCATTTTTTTGAAACATTTGAAGCAAGAACTTTTCATATTTGAATTGAATTAATGCTACCGTAGCACCAATTGCAACATATCCTCCCGCGGGCAAAAACCAACGATGCGGCCGTAAATGCGCCTCAAAAGCAAACTCAGGTAGAGAAATCGTTGCAGCTACGGAAAGAATTATAAAAATCAATACCAAGACTACTAAAACATTGTATTTTTTGATAACCAAAATAAAAAATGGCCAGATTAAATAAAATTGTTCTTCCAATGATAACGACCAAATGTGCGCCAATTCATTTCTGTAATGCAACAATGGGACATAATTGTACAAATAAAAGAATGCAAACAACAATCCCTCAATATCATACGCGATAAATTTTGTTTGCATGAGCGAAATGACGAGTACATAAAACAACACCAATGGAGGCATTAATCTTAAAATTCTTCGGATAAAAAAGTTCTTTAAATTGATAGTGCCTGTGTCTTTAAATTGAATCCACAAAATCCTTGTTATCAAAAAACCACTTAAAACAAAAAAGAATCTAACCCCAGTTTCACCTGAAAATAAACTATAAAAATTATTTTTAAGATATTGATTTTCAAAAAACAAAACATCAACACCTAAATGATTAAGTAAAACAAAACCAATGGATAATGCACGAAGCGCGTCTAAACCTTTTATGTATTTTTTTGTTTTGATCAAGAGTAAAAATTAATTCTTTGTTTTCAAAGATAACGATTTAAATTTTGGATATTTTTATTGAAAAATTTCACATTATTCTTTTATTTGTTGAAATTACTGTACAATTATTAAATATCTAAATGAGCTCAGTATATTTATGGATTTAACAATCGACTTAATTAAAAGAATGATGAAAAACAAACTACTTCTATTTATTTTTTCGTGGCCAATGATTACATTTTCACAATTTTCAATTGGGCGAACGACAATAACTTTCAATGATCCTGCTAGAACAGGAGGCACTGGCTCTGGCGGAGGACCTGGACGTCAAATTCAAACAGAGATATATTATCCAGCAGCTACAACTGGTGTTGATGTCGCAGTTTCCAATGGGAATTTTCCAGTTATCACCTTCGGACATGGCTTTGCCATGACATGGGACGCTTATCAAAATGTTTGGGAAGCTTTGGTTACTGAAGGTTATATTTTGGCATTTCCAAGAACTGAAAGCAGTATCTTTCCTACCCCTGTTCACGCGGATTTTGGATTAGATTTAGCACAAGTATCAAATAAAATGTTGGCGCTAAATTCAACTGCTGGTTCCATTTTTGAAAATAAAATCAATGGAAATGCAGCAATTATGGGTCATTCCATGGGTGGTGGCGCAACATTTCTAGCAGCAGCTAACAATTCAAATATTAAAACGATCGTGGGACTTGCTCCAGCGGAAACAACTCCTTCCTCAATTGCAGCTGCAGCGAATGTTTTGGTACCAACACTCATTTTTTCAGGTTCCGCCGATGGTGTAACCCCGCCAGCAGATAATCACATACCGATGTATGATGGAGTAAATGGAAATTGCAAGTATTTTATTAGCATTCTAGGTGGAGCACATTGCTATTTCGCGAACACTAATTTTAATTGCGATTTTGGTGAATCAACATCTTCCACAGGAATTTCCATTCAAAGAACTTTGCAACAAGAAGTTTTGATGGATTATCTTTTACCTTGGTTAGAGTATTATTTGAAAGAAGATTGTAATGGTTGGAATAATTTTATTTCACCTCAAACAACAGATTCTCGAATTCAAGCGAATAACGTATGCTCAAACACAGTCCCTCCAATTCCTCTAATTACTTTAGGTTCTAATGTTTTGGTGTCGTCTATTACAAGCAATATTCAATGGTATTTGAATGGCAATATTTTGACAGGCGAAACCAATTCAACTTGTCCTTTGACATATGGAAATGGGAATTATACAGTTGTCAACACAGCTAATCCAACTTGTGATGCAACTTCTGCACCTTACAATTATCAAAATGGAACTTCAGGAATTGATGAACTTGGAAGTATTCAATTTACAATTCAACCAAATCCAGCGAGCAAATATTTTGAAATTAAATCAAACAATATTTCAGAGTTTGAAATCACCATATTTTCTATTGAAGGAAAATTAATTTACATTGCTCAAAATGTTACAAAAATTGAAACAAGCAACTGGAAAAAAGGGATTTATATGATTAAAATCAATTCAAATGGGAAATCAAGTATTAAGCGATTGGTGATTGAATAATTAAATTTAAAAAGTTTCTAAAATGATGGTGCTTCTAACTTGGAGCACCATTTTTTTTTGCAAAAAAAAGTGACTACCTGAGTAATCACTTGAATAACAATACTGTATTCTAATTTATGCGTGAATTTCCTTTTCTCTATTCACAAATCCAAACAATTCAAAAAACTTAATGGCTTTCACTACTTCTTCAGGAACATCATCTTCCCAGCTTGAAACGCCAGCTTTGATTTTAGAAAGTACATCGTCTGACATAATGTGCAGCAATTGACTGTTGTAATCGTGAATTGCTTCCATTTTATTATTGTCTTTCATGTATTGCATCAATCCATTTAAATGCTTTGGGATCACAATGTCATCCAAACCATAAAGGTCACCAGTGTCCACATCATTCGCCGGATAAACGAACATTTTCATTTTGTGTCCAAATCCTCTTCCAAAAGCTTCTAACAATCCGCCAGGCAAATTGTCGTAATATCTTTCGTCGAAAATTGTATGTAAATTATAAACGCCAACAATTACACCCATCATTTGTCCACGGGCGATAGTTGCTAAATAGTCAACCATTTTGTAATGTTTCAAATAATTAGAAATCATTACGGTATAACCCAAAGAACCTAAAAGCTCAGCACGATCAACAAAATCTTTGTCTGAAATTTTTCCATCAGCAGTCAAATCTTTCAACGTCAGTTCAAAAATGACCAATAAATTTTCCTCTTTGACTCCGTCCTCTTTCAAAAACTGTTTGGTCCCACTTTCAATCATGTCTAAGTGAACTTTTGTAACTGGACGAAAACGACCACGCATCAAAAGAATATTTTTCTTATACAATGCTGCAGTTGGTTGTAAAACACTTCCACACAAATCAAACATTGTTGCGTCTGTCAAACCTCTTTTCACAAGGTTCAACGCAATAATTCTATTGTCAAAATTGTCAAAATCTGGTCCTGAAACACGCATCATGTCCAATTCCATTCTTTCTCTAGGTAATCTATTTACCAAAGCTGAAAGAAATACATCTAAATCATCGTGGTGAAAATAGGCTGCGTGTAATAAATTTACACCTAAAATGCCCAATGCCTCTTGTTGCGCTTTATTGCTGTTATCATGCATTTTAACATGCAAAATAATATCGTTTGGCGCTCCGCCTTGAGTCAATTGAAAACGCAACCCTACCCAACCTTGACCTTGATTTGTTTTGTGGTAATTTAATGATTCAACTGTATTACAAAACGCGAAAAAACGAGCACTTTTAGCCTTTTCTGGCAAACGGTAGTTCATTGTTTCGAATTCGGTGTGTAACATGGTCATCAATCGCTCTTCACAAACGTATCTTGTTGCAGGTCCGTACATTGAATCAGAAACTTTCATATCGTAGGCTGATTGTGTGTAGGCAATTGTACCTGAACTTCCTCCTGCTTGGAAAAAATTTGCAGCTACTTCTTGTCCTGCCCCAATCTCTGCAAAACAGCCATAAATATCAGGTGTTAAATTGATTTTTAAAGCCTTCTCCTCTGTTGTTAATCTTGTTTCGTTTTTCATTTTTCTAGATCGAATAGACAAATTTACGACTTTTTGCTCAAAAAGGTTTCTTTCATTGAGTTTGATGCTGTTTTTATTGAGCCAATTGTAAGTATAAAACAATTAAAAAAATAAGGTCAAAAAAACAAAATGTTACATAACACAACGAACCTTGCATCTAATAAATTACCATTCATTATGGTTTTCTAAAATTTGGATTATTTATAAATTGATGATCTGTTAGTGTTTGTAAAAACTTCTTTAACAAATATTTTTGCTCTTCATCAAGTTGGACACCTCCTTGACTGGCAAATTCAATCAAGGGATCGATGGTTGGTGACTGAATTATGCCACTTGAATAATGCTCAATTACTTCATCTAAAGTTTTAAATCTTCCGTCGTGCATGTATGGACCTGAAACCTCAATATTCCTTAAAGTTGGAACTTTGAATTTTCCTAAATCATTTATATTTCCTGTGACTCCTTTTCTGCCTTCATCTGCAAAAAATGCATCCAAACCATTGTTGCTGAATTTTTTAACTTGCATCAATGGTCCATTGTGACAATGAAAACAATCTGCGCCATTCAAACTTTTAAAAAGATCGTATCCGCCCCATTCTTCTGGAGAAATACTCACCATCTGATCAGAACTTGAAAGTGGCAAACCGTTTTCAATTTTATACATTACATCAAATTTCGAATTGCCAGAAATCATGGTTCTCAAAAACTGTGCGATTGCTTTGGCCACTTTGTATTTATCGATTCCTTCTTCACCAAAAGCCTTGTAAAATGCATTTTTATATGAACTTTCTGCCTCTAGTTTAGCAATGGCTGCTTCCCAACTTTGGTGCATTTCTACCGGATTGGGAATTGGTTCTAGGATTTGTTGCTCCAGAGTTACAGCTCTGCCGTCCCAAAAGAAAAATTGTTGCCAGCCTAAATTTACTAATGCCATAGATTGGCGACTTCCGATAGCTCCATTCACTCCTTTCGAATAGCGACTAGAATCACTAAAAGCAGTTTCAGGTGAATGACAGCTTCCGCAAGAAATGGTATTGTCTAGGCTTAATTTTGTTTCATAAAAAAGCATTCTTCCCAAGGCAACGCCTTCCACTGTCATTGGATTGTCAACAGGAATAGGCATTTGAGGAAAGTGTGATGGAACATTTAATTGATACGGCGTGGGCACATAACCGACTTTGTCCTTCTTACAAGCCCACAATATAGCAATGGCAACCCCAAAGGTCAAAACGAATTTGAACTTCAAAATTTGCTGAATTACATGCTTAATATTAGTTTTCATCACGGAATAAAACTTAATGCTGATTTAAAGTTTTGTATTGCTTTGAGTGTCAAAACTTCCTGACCTGCAGCAGTATGTGTTATGAATTCATCTTTGACATTTATCGGTTGTCCCACATTTGATAAAAATTGATGTAAATCCAATTTCATGTTTGAACGATAAGATTTTTCACCGATTAAAGTCCAATTTACATCTGAAAAATCAAGGTTTTGAATAAATTCATCTGTTCCCACATGGTATACAGCATAATGGTCAAAAAGCGGAATTCCATCTTGAATCGTATCCACACGCGCTTCGACTTTGATGAAAATATATCCTGGATTCCAGCTCCAATGCATGTCTCCAGCATTAGCGATATTCAATGGATTTTCATTTGCAAAAGCTGTTGGATCCAGATGATTTAAAGATGCATCAACCCCCAATAAACCCTGCAAAGCGCCAAAAGCGTCTGGTTTTTTATTTACTGAAACAAACTTATTGCCATCATTTCTGTAATCGAATAAGGCGGTTTCAAACAGCGTTTCACTGCCATTTTTCCAATTTCCACCAAAGAACTTCACGTCAGTAAACTGGATTTCGTATCCTTCATCCGTCAAATAAGTTGAATCTAAATACAAAGTTTGATTACCAAAAACTGGTAAAACTTGAATTGAAAGTTGATCTTTCACAACTACAACTGGCGGTGCTTCAACAGTATCTTTCTTACAACTGTAGAAACTCAATCCAACAGAAAGTAATAATAATTGAGCGAAAATATGTTTTGTTCTAAAAGCCATAATCAAATAGTAAGACGAAAATTACTTTAAAAAGTTGAGACTGTAACTCATTTTATAAAAATACAAATTTTATTCTAAAAACGTACATAGATTACGATTTGTTCAGCCTATCTTAGTAACCTCAATTTCTTTATAATGACAAATCAAGTAAAAAAACCATTGCAAATTTTGAATGCTTCCGCTGGCAGTGGAAAAACCTACAACTTGGTAAAGACATATTTAAGATTGATTTTGGGAGATGATCGAAGTCCAAGTACTTTCGCGCACATCATGGCGATGACATTTACCAATAAAGCAGCTTTGGAAATGAAAACGCGCATTATCTCAGCCTTAGATTTATCAAGTAATCCTAAAAGAAAAACGACAGCAGAAACAAAAAAAGCCTTGAGTCTTATAGAGGATATTGCCAAAGAATTAAAAATAAGCAAACCTGAATTACAATTCCGCGCAAAAAATGCTTTGAAACAGATTTTACATCAATACGAAGACTTCAATGTCATGACAATTGACAAATTCAATTTGCGCTTGATTCGTTCATTTTCAAGAGATTTGGATTTAGACAGTGATTTTCAAATTATCCTTAACGAAGACGAAGTACTAGATCAAGTCATCGACCAATTAATGGATGGTTTGGATCCTATTTTACGGGCAAAATTTACGCAACTGGTTTTGAATTATTCTCGCGAAAAAATTGCAGATCAAGAAAGTTGGAATTTTCAACGAGATTTAAAGAAATTTGCCAATATTCTAACCAATGAAAAGTATTTCACCCTGCTCAAAGAAATGAAAGAAGCAGACTTTTCGGAAATGGCTTTTCAAGGTTTAAAAACTGAAATTGAAGTAATCAAAAACCTATTAAAACAGCAAGCGCAAGAAATTTATTCACTTTTTCTTTCTATCGCAGATCATCCAAATTTGCCAGGAAAATCTGTAACTGCAAACGCCTTTAAGAAGTTGAATACCGATGAATTTCTAAAAGGAAACGATAAAAATCTTGGCTTTTTTACCGATTCAGTCTTGAGTAAATTGGAAAATATTGTTTTTAGTGATGAATTAAGAAGTTTGTGTTACAGATTTCAAGAAGAATTCGAGTCGAAAAACAAAGAATTGAATTTACTTCAATTAGTGAAGAAAAATTTCTACAACATGGCTTTGCTTCAATTCATTGCAGATGAACTAGAAACGGTCAAACAAACAGAAAAATTAATTCGGATTTCAGAATTCAACAAACTCATTTCGGAGTTGATCGAAAAAGAAGAAGCACCCTTTATTTATGAAAGATTAGGGATTCGCTTTCAACATTTTCTGCTCGACGAATTTCAAGATACGTCTCGCTTGCAGTGGATGAACATCGTCCCATTAGTGCATGAATCTTTATCCCAAAACAATGCTAATTTAATTGTTGGAGATCCAAAACAATCTATTTACAGATTTAAAAATGGTTTAGCAGAGCAATTTGTAGCTTTACCCGCAATTTACAATCCTGATAAAGATATCGATATTCAAAGAAAATCTGATTTTTTTGTAAAACAAGGGGATAAAGAGCCTTTGAAAGACAATTATCGCTCTTTCAAGGAAATAGTAAAATTTAACAACGTGTTTTTTGAAACCTTTAAGACCTCTATTCCAAGTTCTTTGGTTACATTTTACGATGATGTCGCACAAAATCCAATGGGAAAAGATGGCGGATATGTTTACATTCATTCCGAAGCTGTTAAAAGTGAAGGTAAAAAAAGTGAACAAATTGAAGATAAAAGATCGATAACAATGATGCTATCTTGGATCAATCAATGTATCCAAGATGGTTTTGAAAAGGGAGACATTTGTATTTTAGGAAATACGAAGAAAGACTGTAATTCATGGGCAATCGAATTGACTAATCAAGGACATAAAGTTGTTTCTGCAGACAGTTTGTTGGTCAATTCTGATCATGGCGTGAAAATGGCAATTGCTTACTTGAAATGGAGGAAAAATCCCGCAGGAGAATTGGAAGCAAGAAGATTTTCGGAGTTGTATTTCTCTCTTAAATCCCAAAATTCAATCTCAAAAATCCAGTCATATTGGAAAAATGAAGAAGGTGCCAACGGAAAAATCTATCAGTTTTTTGATACCAAGAAGTTTTTCGCAGAAAATTTTGGTTCTGAAGATCAATTTTTCTTTCCTTTCGAAAATCTATACAACTTATTACAAGGGTTTTACAATTTAACAGGCTTGGAAGAAATTCACAATCCATATTTGCATCATTTATCAGATATGGTGCATGAATTTGACAATCAACGTGGGCCAGAATTGGAATTATTTTTAGACTTCTACAATGGAAAAGGAAAAGATTCCGCTATTCAAATACCTGAAAATAAAGACGCTATCAAGGTAATGACAGGACATAAATCGAAAGGTTTGGAATTCAAAGTAGTTTTGCTACCCAATATGGATTGGTCAATTACCGGAAAAAGTAGCATGTTTTTAATGAAAGAATCAGAAAAATTTGTGTACGCTGGTTTGTCTAAAAATAGCAAAGTTGATCGAATTCGAATGGAACACGAAAAAGAATACAATCAAAGTTTACTCGACAAAATCAACCTTTGTTATGTCATGTTTACTAGACCAGTAGAACGACTTTATATTGCCAATTTTCATGAAGAGAAGCCAAGAGAACCAAGATTTGGAAAAGTATTACATGATGTCTTTTTAAAGCTGTCTGAAAAAAACTTTGAGAATGTTTCAACGATAGAAACAGAGGCTGAAAAGATTCAATTTGAATGCGGATATATTTGGCATTCTGATGCAAAAGAAAATGGTGAGGAAGATTTAAGCAACGGCAACTTCTCTCCTATTTCATTGAAAAATAAATTGTGGTTCCCGGACATTTCCCTTAAAGAAAACGCTTTAGATAAAGAGACGGGACTTACTGAAAAACAACGATTTGGTAATCAACTTCATTTTCTCCTTTCAATCACTAGTGATAGTTCCGAAATTGAATTCAACTTAAAATCTAATTTAGAAAACGGATTACTTGAAAAGGATTTTGAAACTAAATTAAGAGAAACTTTGCAACAAATTTTTGGCATGAAAGATTACCAAGAATTATTAAATGATGCAACGAAAATCCTAAATGAACAGGGAATTATTATCAGTGTAAACGAAATAAAAAGACCAGATAAAATCATCTGTAAAGAAAATGAAACAATTGTAATTGATTACAAAACAGGCATTCCAAAAGCGCAGCATTTAAAACAAGTGCAAGTTTATGCAGATACATTAAGGGAAATGGGCTATCAGCAAGTGCGTGGAATTGTGTTTTACACTTCGGAGTTACGTTTGGTCCGCGCGGAATCTGTTTGAATCCTGAATTAATTTATGAAAATAAATCCCTATCTTTGAAATCATGAAATTTGAATACCCAGGTTTTCTTTTTGCATTTCTATTATTGGCCATTCCAATAATCATTCATCTTTTCAATTTTCGTCGATATAAGGTTCTGTATTTCTCCAGTTTACAATTTTTAAAGCAAGTTGACGAACAAACAAAATCTACGCAAAAACTCAAACATTTATTGGTTTTAATTGCACGTTTACTGACGTTCTCAGTATTGATTTTAGCATTTGCACAACCTTATTTGCCAGTTGCAGACAATGAAAAATCTGGTGGGAATCCCGTTTTAGCGATTTATTTAGACAATTCTTTTTCGATGACCTTGAAAGGAACTGAAGGAGAATTGCTTTCTGAAGCTAGAGAGCAAGCTAGAAACTTGATTCAAAAAGCAAGTGTAGAAACTAGAATCATTTTGGCGACAAACGAAATGAGCGGAATCGAGCAAAGATTGGTCACGAAAGTGGAAGCTTTGAATCGATTAGATAAAATTGAAACTTCTCCTTTGGTTAAAAACACGGATGTTGTAATCAATTGGATGCGAGATATTATCGAAAAAGAAGAAGCTACTAATCAGAAACTTGGAACTAGACAATTTGTAATTTTATCTGATTTCCAAAAGAGTTCTGCGTCATTCAAAAATTTGAAATCCGATTCAACAGCCTACTATTTCCCAGTTCAGTTGGTTCCACAAAATTTATCAAACGTTTACATCGATACGATTTGGTTCAATGATCCAAACTTTAAAGTTGGAATTAACAATGAATTAAACGTTAGAATCAAAAATGCAGGTGAAAAAGATTTGACAAACGTTGAACTTCAATTAGATGTAAACGGCACAAAAAGAGATGTTTTTGTAGATCTAGTCGCCAACCAAACCTTGACCACAACAATCAATTATACAGACATCAAACCCGGCTTGAAACAAGGAAAAGTAAAAGTGAATGACAAGCAAGTTTACTTTGATGATGAATATTTCTTTTCTTATGAAGTAAAATCAAATTCACAAGTACTGATTATCAATGGTAAAAGTGCTGTTCCAAATGTACAGCGTGTTTACAATCTAGATGATTATTACCAAGTAAAAAGTGTAGATGAAACTGCATTCACCGCCGACATGATTAATCAAAAAGATTTTATTGTGGTTAATGGATTGAATGAAATTAGTTCAGGAACAGCAACTTTACTTTTATCTTTTGTACAAGAAGGCGGTTCGTTGGCTCTGTTTCCTGGTGAAAATATTGAAACCAATTCATGGAATACATTATTGCAAAAATTGAAAATGCCGTTACTTGGTGCATTGCAAACAGAAGGAGTAAAAGTAAAATCAATCAACTACAATGACGTGTTTTTCAATGGAGTATTTGAGAAAAAACCAGAAAACTTAAATCTTCCATTGCAAACCAAGATATACAAAATTATCTCAGGCAGTGCAAGTAACGCCATGAACTTGATACAATTGCAAAATGGATTGCCACTATTAGTTCGCTCTAATTCAAATTATTCAGTATTTCTTTTTGGCAGTAGTTTGGCACCCAATTTTGGAAATTTCACCTCTAATGCATTGTTTAGTACGATATTATTAAGGTCCGCCGAAATGAGTCAACGCAGAATTCCTATCGCACTGACCATTGGAAGTGATAGTAAATTCCCAGTTTACAACGCACCTAAAAAAGAAACACCATTACACTTAAAAAACACCGAAATTGATTTCATTCCTCAAACAGAAAAAATCAATCAAATCACCTATATTTCCATTGCTGGAATTGAAGCAAATGTATTGAAATCAGGATTGTACAACATTGAAAATGAAACTACATTGGGCAATTTAGCATTGAATTACAATCGATCTGAATCTGACATTTCTACGTTGACAGAAAATGAAATTAGCGAAGGATTTTCATTGCAAGGAATTGAAAATGTAAAGTTTACAACCATTGATGAAGGTCAGAGCATTGCTAGAATTGAATTAGAAAAACCCAAAGAATATTGGAGAATATTTGTTTTGTTGGCACTTTTATTTGTGTTGACAGAAATGGCATTGATTAAATTTTTGAAAAAATAAGCATGAAGTTTTTAATAAAAGCAGGGAAAATAGCTGACTCAAGTTCTTCCCATTTTGGAAAAAAAGTTGATATTTTAATTGTAGATGGAAACATTCAATCGATTGAATCAAAGATTGAGGACAATGACGCGAAATTGATTGAAGGTGAAGATTTGCATATTTCTCAAGGTTGGGTTGACTTGAAAGCCCATTTTTGCGATCCAGGAGAAGAACACAAAGAAACGATAGAATCAGGTTTACAAGCTGCTTCTTTTGGTGGATTTACACATGTGGCGATTCTCCCGTCTACTCATCCTGTGATTGATGGAAAAACTCAAGTTGAATATGTATTGAAACGTGCAGAAAATCAGGTTACAACATTACATCCAATGGGTGCAATCACCGAAAAAATGAAAGGTGAAAACTTGGCTGAAATGTTTGACATGTCTCAATCAGGCGTACGATTTTTTACAGATGATTTAGTTCCAGTGAATTCTGGAATTATGTATCGCGCGTTGCTTTACAGCAGTAATTTCGATGCAAAAATCATTGGCTTTTCGAGAGATCATTCTTTGGCTGGAAATGGACAAGTAAATGAAGGTGAAGCTTCTTTGAAAACAGGATTGAAAGCAGAAGCTACAATGTCTGAAATCATTGAAGTAGAGCGAAATATACGCTTGGCAGAATACACAGGGGGAAATTTACATTTAACTGGAATTTCCTGCGCTGAATCAGTTGCTTTGATTCGAAATGCCAAAGCAAAAGGTCTGAATTTAACAGCAGATGTACATGCAGAACAATTGATTTTCAACGAAACTGCTGTTTTGGATTTTGATGTAAACTTCAAATTGATGCCTGTTTTACGCAGAGAATCTGATAGAATTGCACTTTGGGAAGGCATCAAAGATGGAACGATTGACAATATTGTTTCAAACCACCGTCCATTCGACAAAGAAGAAAAAGACGTAGAATTTGATTACGCTTCGTTTGGAAATATCACTTTGCAATCTTTGTTTGGATCTTTACAAACAGTTTCTGAATTCGATTTGAGAACTGTCATTGACATTCTTTCTATCAAAAACAGAAATGTATTAGGCATTGAAAATAAATCGATTGAAGTTGGACAAAAAGCAGATTTGACCTTATTTTCACCAAATCAAAAATGGACTTTTGAAAAAGAAAATGTGGTTTCCTCAACATATAATTCCCCATTTGTTGGAAAAGTTTTGATCGGAAATGTTCTTGGAATTATAAATAACGGTAAATTAGCAATCAAAGAATAAGGTTCAATGGCTAAGAAAACAGCTTTTTTAAAACAATTTTGGCAAGAAAAGAAAATGGTTGGCGCGATGAGCCCTAGCTCTAAATATTTGGCGCATAAAATGCTAAGAAACATTGATTTCAAAAAAGCAAAAGTCATTATTGAACTAGGACCTGGCACTGGTATTTTTACCAAGAAGATTTTAGAATTCATGCAACCGGATGCGAAATTGTTGGTTTTTGAATTAAATGACACTTTTTACGAGCATTTGAAGGAAGAAATAATCGACGATCGAATGATTTTGATTCACGACAGTGCTGAATTCATTCAGAAATACCTAAACGAAGCAGGATTTATTCATGTTGATTACATTGTTTCTTCCCTTCCTTTAGCTGTTTTTCCAAACAAATTAAAAACGAATATTATCAATGTATCCTATGAAACTTTGAAAAATCAGGGGAAATACATTCAATTTCAATATTCTCTTAATTCAAAGAGACTTTTGGAAGACAGATTTGATGCAGTACACTTGGCATTCACACCACTCAATTTTCCGCCAGCGTTTGTTTACACTTGCATCAAAGAAAAAGCATAAATTTTCGTTTTGAGTAACTTCAGATATTTTGTTGTGCACAAACCTTTTGGTTATGTTTCCCAATTTTCTGGAGAACAAAATGATTTGACTTTGCAAAATTTGATTGTAGAAAATAAATTACAGAACTTTCCTAAAGATATCTATCCTGTTGGGAGATTGGATAAAGACAGTGAAGGTTTGCTTCTACTAACTAATGATAATCAACTCAAAACAAAAATATTAGATCCAAAAAACGAACATTTCAAAACGTATTGGGTTCAAGTTGAAGGAAATATTTCTGAGGATGCGTTATTCAAATTGAAATCTGGTGGCATTGAGATCAAGCACAATGGAAAATCGCACAAATGTTTGCCCGCAAAAGTTTCAGCATTAGCAAATTTAGAAATTCAAGAGCGAAATCCACCGATACGGTTTCGAGCAAATATTCCGACATCTTGGATTGAAATACAATTGCGAGAAGGAAAAAATCGTCAAATTAGAAAGATGACCGCAGCTGTTGGTTTTCCGACTTTGCGCTTGATCCGAGTTGGAATTCAAAAATTAAAAATAGAGCATTTTCCTTTGGGAACAGTAATAGAAATTACTTTAAAGGAAATTCAATAAATTTATTCAAGTATCAATTTTCTGCTACTTCTCCCCGATTTGGAACTGATATTCAATATGTAAACTCCTTTTTCCAACTGTTGCAAGTCTACGGTCTTGAAATTTTGAACTGAAAAAGCGTCAATAATTTTGCCCGAAAGATCAATCAGCTGAATATCGGCATATTCCGATGTAGCGATTGTAATTTCAGTTTTGGCAGGATTTGGATAAAAGCTAAAATCTTGATGATTCTCTTCAATTCCTAAGATTCCTTGGTGAATCACTCCTACTCCATCTAAATCAAAACCACCTGATTCAAAAGGTGTTGGAAATGGATCGTTGACAATATTTCCAAAACTATCAAACGTTGCGAAGTGTGAATCAATCGAACCAACAACATCAATGATTCTAACATGTGTGATGTAATCCAAGTTCAAAAAGGAATCTTGCGGCAAATCTGACAAATCGAATGGCGTTCCAAAACCTTGTTCATATTTTCCAGCAAAATTATTCAAATATCTACAATCAATAAATTCAAAACCACCAATTTGAGTTGTAAAAGAAACCTCAGTGTGCGTTGGGAATCTAACAAAATTAATTCCATCAGAACTTACTTCAACAAATGCCAATTCCAAATAGTTGGATAAAAAACTATTCTCAAAAACGGCAAAATCAGGACCAACATCATTTTTTATCGGCGCGTCAAAAGTCAACGTTGCTATTCCGCCATCACCCAAACTTACAATATCCGCGCTCGTTCCCTCAGCTTGAAACAAAGCAGCTTCTGGAAGTCCATAGGTTACTTTGTTGGTGCCATTCAGCTGATAATTAGTATCAGAAATATTCAAAAATCCACGTTTCAATTGTATTCCTGTTGCCCAGCTAACAATGATATTACTGTCTTTAGAAATAGCAGTTGTTCCGATTTGATTCGCCGCAGGAGCGTAGGATTGGCTGTAACTTTTGTATGGAAACAGACAAACTAAAAAAATAATTACTCTATTCATAAATCAAGATTGAATTTGGATTTAATCCAACGTGGTATTGACTCAGAAAATCTCCGTTCACATTGTATTTAAGAATATTTCCAGTATTTGTATATCCTTTTGAATCAAATAAATAAATCTGCTGACTTGAACTTCTGAAATACATATTTGAAAGTGTTGTAATTGTAGGATTGTTGATAAAATTGTCGTTAATTAGTTCGTCAGTATCTGTATTGAAAAGCATCAATTTATTGTTGTTTAAAATCAATAATCTGTTGTTCATGAGTGCAATTTTAGATGCATCGAAATCATAGCTTTCCAAAACTAAAAAATTATTTTGGTCGATTTTTTTCATGCGAGATGGAATCGTTGAGTAATTTCCTCTTGATATGACATAAACGTCTCCTTGATGGTCTGTCACAATTGAACCTGGATTTTTTCCAACCACAATTTTTGTCAATTCTGATTTTGCGTTCAAATCAATCACGGAAACAGTTGAATCCATCATTGGCGCATTCAAACCTCCTGAATTGGAAACAAACAAATATTGACCTGAAATTGTCATTTGATCTGGATTCAATCCAACTGGAATTCTTGATTCTATTTGAAAAGTGACGGTATCCATTACATCTACAAAGCCATCAAAACAAGAAATAAATGCTTTTGAACCGAAAAAACGAATGCTTCTAGGTTGTTTTGCATTTCCATTAGTTTGCATCGAAATTTGTTTGATCGAATTTCCCGTTATTGCGTCTAACACTTCAATCGTACTAGAAACATTGACAACAATGTATATTTTATTTCCGTAACGAAGCATTTCATTTCCTGTATCTCCCAACAACCTTCCTGCTTTTTGAGTAAAAAATTGATCGTTTGATGTCCCTGCGCCAAAATCAACCCAAGTCAAGCTAGAATTGTTCAATTGAAACAATCCTTCATTCAGGACCAACATTCCATTTTCTAGAATAGCAGGCGATTCAATTGCTTCTTGCTGTTCTTTTTTACAAGAAAAAAAGACAGCTAACAAACTGAATATTAGTATAAATTTAATGAATTGCATAATTCAAAGAAATTAAAAAATTAGTGCCCGGCATCACATAATATCGGACAAAAGCATAGGATTGATTCAATAGATTTTTAACATTCAAGCTCAATCTTAAACTTTGTGCTTTGGGAAATGTAAAAGTGTGGTAAATCGATGCATCAAAAACATAGAAACCATTTATTTTGTTGGCATCAATATTTTCATTCAATGCATAGCGAGAAGAAGTTGCCAGTCCAGAAATCGTAATTCCACTTTTAGTTTTGTAGACAACAGTGAAATCAGCATTTAAAGTATATTGCGGCAAATATGGCAATTGATGTTTATAAGTTGGGGAATTTTTATCTGATAAATCCTCTACCTTTTGAAACGAGTAATTTACGTTGGTTTCTAATTTTAATTCTGAAAAATTTCGCGTGTGATTGAACTGAAAATCAATACCAAAAACCTGTGCTTTACCCACATTTTGAATTGACCAAACAAAAAGATTCTTGGTTGGAATAGCAACAATTTTATTTTCTACCAAGTTATAGTAAGCATCCAATCTAAACTTCAATTGGTTTCTATGAATATAGTAAGTGTGAAAGTTGCCGATATTAAATTGATTCGCAATTTCTGGTTTCAAACTTAAATTTCCCAAAGCATTGTAATACAATTCATTAAAAGTTGGAATCCTGAAAGATCGCTTCGCCCAGAAATTCAATCCGCCAATGAAAGACCTCCACTTTTCAGTTTGAAAAGAAGCATAAGGCGTAAAAACAAATCGATTGAGATTATTTCCTGAGATCGACTGTTTATCTGAAAAATATTGTTCTCCTACTTGAAGAATGAAATTCGATCTACTCCATTTCTTTTCTGTTCCCAGCAATGCTTTCAACTGATATCGTTGAGGAGCTAAAATTACAGGTAAATTACTGTTTAACAAACTATAACTTTGTTCAATTCCTCCAAAATAAATCAATTTCAATTTCTTAGTTGCTACAATTTCTAAATCATATTGAATAGAATCCAAGTCTCTTCGTTTGATTGGCAATTTTCTGAATGAAAAACCGTTAATAATATGTGTATTGTAATATCTATTATCTAGATAACCAGCAGTATTTAAATATGTTGAATCAATATAAATCAATTGTTCATTGCGCATCGACGCGTAAACTCTGAAAGGAAAAATTTGATCAAATCTTGTAAAATCAAAGTTAACTTGATTTGTTACATTTTTCAATTGCTGATTCGAAATTGTATTGTACAAAATCACAGCTCCCGGAAGTCCTTTGTCAGATTGATTAAATTGATCGTTGATTCTAAAAATACTTTTTTTACCAATCTTAAATCCAGATGAAAAACCGCCAAATCCTTCTTTAAAATCATTGTTGATTCGTTTTCCTTGATACAATTGATTGCCATTTTCAATTTCGAAGTCATATTTTCCTGCAGCCTCACGGTATTTGCCCATCAAGGAGAAAAAACTGCGTTGATTGTTCATTTTTAATGCTATATAGGAATCAATTTGTCCAAAAGAACCACCTTTTAACGCTGATCGAACTTGGTATTTCGGCATTCCAAAACTACTTTCAAAAGTTTCGATGCTCAAACAACTTCCGCCAATTAAGGCAGAAATTGGATTTAGAAACCCCTGTGAACCACCAATAGAAAGTGTGATTTTCTCAATGCTTTCAGTTTGGATATTACTCAAATCCAATTGTCCTGTTTGGGTATTTTGCAATGAAAATCCGTCCACAACAATTCCTGTTTGATTTCCATTGATTCCTCGGACTGAAATGGTTTTCATCCCGCCCAAACCGCCGTAACTTTTCAACGCAACACCTACAAAGCGCTGCAACAACTGGCCTACATCTTCTGGTTGCAACGCTGTAATTTGTACTCTGTTCAACTTTTGAACTTGTGAATTGTCATTTTCAATGCGCAAATCGATCACCTCGAGTGTATCCAATTGATGATCTAATCTCTGGGCGAAAGAAGCCAAAGAAACAAACATCAAACAGATTAAAACGAATGATTTACACATATTTAAAAACTAAAGCAAATGTTATTTCATCAATTTCTGAGAAGAAATAATTCCATCTTTTGTCATTTGAACGAAATAAGTTCCCGTTTCTAAATTGGAGACATTTATTTTAGAAAATTCTTGGTGCTCAAATGATTGAATTACTTTTCCTGCAAGGTCAACAATTTGAACTTTTCCATTTCCACCTTGAATTGTCAACCAATCGTTGATTGGATTTGGGTAAATTTTAAAATCTTGTTTAGATTGCTCTGCAATATTCTCTAAAGGAATAAAGTACAAATCATCCAAAGCAAAGTAAGCAGGCGTGTTCATACCAAATTCGCCAACATCAGATGATTGCAAATCAAAACTCAATCCATACACATTACCCAATGAAGTTAAATCAACAGATTGCCATGTATTTAAAATGAAATCTTGGTTATTGTCAGCAAATCTAAAATCGGCAAGGTAAACATCAATTGAACCCACAATTTCATCAACAAAATTCAAACCGTTGATTGTCAATTTGAAAAAATCCTCGCCGTTGGTTCCGTCTGGTTGGCCTTGAGCGTTATTAATTGATCCAAATTTTTTCGCATAAGCATCACCATCGCGCATAGAAATCCCTGCGAAAGTTGTGTTTGTAATTTTTAAATTTTGCGGCATTCCAAGTTGAGGAAAAGTTATCTTTCCTGCTGGATAGCAAATGGCATATTTTTCACTTGTATCAGCCCCGGAACCAGCGAAAGCGCTGTATTGATTTGCATAACCAGGAGTTGCTACGTCTGTCATATTAGAATAAATAAAACCATTCCAATAATCTCCAGCTTGGTTGTAATCGTTGGAAAAATAAATTCCCATGGCATCAAAACCACCAGCTCCATCTGAACCGTTGTAATACGATTCTGCCTGTGGCAAAGTTAAACTCTCAAAAGTGACGAATTGTGCGCTTGCAAACATAGAAATTGATGCGAAACAAGCAGTAAATACAATCTTCTTCATACATTAATTATTAAATAAAAAATTATACTAAGAAGAAATCAGGGACAGAAAATGCCCTTTAAAAACAGATGAACCGTAAAGTAAATCCGACTTTATTCTGAAGTCTTCATTCAAAGATGATTGGCAGATATTCTGACTTGTTCCAACTCTATTTCGCCTTCCCATCCTTGGCCTTCGGACAGTGACATTTTGAAATAGATTTTACAGAACTTACAGCTGCAGATACAGTTCTCGATTTACACGAGATTCCCTTTTAATCCAAAAAGATGGCACCAAAAATCTGATACAAAGGTATGGAATTAATTGGATTGTTGCTATTTGTATTAAAAAGAAAGCATAAATATCAAAAACCATCTAAGAAATCATTCTTTAAATGAACATTCTTGAAAATATTTCGAAAGAATTCGGAAGACCACTTTGAAACAAAAAAAGCCACTTAGTAGTGGCTTTTAAAATATTTGAGAATAATAATTTAAACTCTTCCTGGATAAACTTTCAATGCTTCCTCCAAACATTTCACTGCTTTATGCAAAGAATCTTGATTCAACACATAGGCAATTCTTGCTTCTTGAAGACCTGCTCCTTCTGTAGCGTAAAATCCATTTGCTGGTGCCATCATCACAGTTTGTCCTTCAAATTCAAAATCTTCTAACAACCATTGACAGAATTTTTCAGCATTGTCTACTGGAAATTTCGCAACACAATAAAAAGCTCCACTTGGTTTTGGACAAAAAACGCCTGGAATGGCATTCAACCCGTCAACCATGATATTTCTTCTTGTAACATACTCTGTAACAACATCATCAAAATATTTTTGCGGTGTTTGCAAAGCAGCTTCTGAAGCAATTTGATCGATTGTTGGCGGAGAAAGTCGCGCTTGACCAAATTTCAGGGCTGCTGACATTACTTCTTTATTTTTAGAAATCATCGCTCCAATTCTAGCTCCACACATGGAATAACGTTTTGAAACTGAATCAATCATGATTACATTTTCTTCAATTCCTTTCAAATTCATTACAGAAAAAGGAATTGCTCCATCGTAGCAAAATTCTCTATAAACCTCGTCGGCAAACAAAAACAAATCGTGTTTTTTAACGATTTCACTCAATTGCTCCAATTCTTCTTTCGTGTATAAATATCCTGTTGGATTTCCAGGGTTACAAATTACAATTGCACGCGTTTTAGAAGTAATCTTTTTCTCAAATTCTTCCACTGGAGGCAATGCGAATCCGCTTTCAATGCTAGAACCAACAGGTACAACTTTCAAACCTGCAGTTGTTGCAAAACCATTGTAATTAGCGTAAAATGGTTCTGGAATAATAACTTCATCACCTGGATCACAAGTAGTCATAAAACCAAAAATCAATGCTTCAGAACCACCCGTTGTGATAATAATATCTTCAGCATTTACAGGAATTCCTGTTTTTTGATAATACAAAGCCAAATTATTTCTGTAAGACTCAAATCCAGCTGAATGGCTATACTCAAGTACTTTGTGATCAAAATTTCTAATGGCATTCAATGCAACTTCTGGAGTTTCAATATCTGGCTGACCAATGTTTAGATGATAAACAATTTTACCTAGTTTTTTGGCTTTATCAGCATAAGGAACCAATTTTCTAATTGGAGAAGCTGGCATTTCAACCGCTTTTTGAGATATTTTTGGCATAACTATATTTTTCGATTTGCAAATTGACTTCAAAGCTACTAATTAAATTCTTTCGCTTTAATTGAAGGCCTCAGAAATTCTTAAATTTGTAACATGAATTTAAAAATGAAAAAATCCTGCATTTGGGTTGCCTCCCTTTTATTGGTTTCCTGTAGTTCAAATGAATCAAATTTTGAACAAAATAATTCAAAATCTTTAATTGAAGAAGCAAAGGATATCGATACTTTACAAACTGTTGTGAAATTCGAGCAACCAAGAGCTGGATTGGATCAGTTAACTGACATTCAAACAATTGATAAAACAATTCAAGTTGATTTGAAATATGCCACAACTGACAATTTCATGCATAAAATTTTATACAAAGACATTCAACATTTATTTTTGCAAAAAGATGTCGCTGTTAGACTATCAAAATGTCAACAATACTTAAAAAAAATCAACCCTTCATACAGTCTTTTGCTTTATGATGGCGTTCGTCCACTTGCTGTTCAACAAGCGATGTGGGACGCATTAGATACAATTCCTTTCAATGAAAGGACAAAATTTGTGTCAAATCCGGCAAATGGTAGTTTACATAATTATGGAGCGGCTGTTGACTTAACAATTTGTGATGAAAATGGAGTTGCTTTAGATATGGGCGCTGGATATGACGATATACGTGAAATTGCCTATCCCAAATTTGAAAATCGTTTTTTGGAAACTGGCGAATTAACAATACAACAGATTGAAAATCGAAAATTATTAAGAAAAGTAATGTTAAGCCAAAGATTTACAAATATCCAAACAGAATGGTGGCATTTCAATGCTTGCTCAAGGGCTACAGCCAAACTAAAATATGAAATATTGAAATGATTTTAAAATCAAAAACCCGGGTGGCCCCGGGTTTTTCTTACCTAACAATTCATACTACTACTGATGATGAACCTCTTAATATATTGTAAAAAATCTTTTTTCTAATTGAACGTTACAATTTTAATAATTAATATTTTAAATTGCAAAGAAAATTTAACTTATTTTTTAATTTAAATAAAAATCAAGTATTTCAACTTTCAAAACCTGCTATTGTATCGTTTTACATGGCAAATTTAATCCTTTTTACCTTCCCACCAAGTAAAAATAGTGCATGTTTATTAACAATAATACAATGATAACATGCAATTTAATTATTAATCAATAATTTACAAGAAATTTCATTCAATTTATTTTTTAATTTTTATTAAAGCGCTCATGAATAAAAGGATTTTTCAGCTACTTTTTATCGCTGCAAGTAAATTCAATTCATAAAAATCAAAATTTAACAATGTTTTAATCGATTTTTATACTGAAAATTATCGAAGAAACTCGTATTTTTGCACCTTCAAATTATAAATAAAATAAAGAAATGAGTAATGCCTTAGGAAATCATATTCTCGTTGAGTTTATGGGTTGCGATCCACACATCATGAATGATGTTTCTTCGATCGAACGCGACATGGTTGGCGCTGCGCAAAAAGCGGGTGCAACAGTTATAAATTCTACATTTCACCATTTTTCTCCGTATGGAGTTTCTGGGGTTGTGGTTATCCAAGAAAGTCATTTAGCAATTCATACTTGGCCAGAATACGGTTACGCTGCAGTCGATTTATTCACTTGTGGTGAAATGGATGCTTGGATTTCTTTTGATTATTTAAAAGAATGTTTCGGTGCAAAACAATATTCAGCATTGGAAATGAAACGTGGTGCAATTCAATTATTGACTCGCACTGATTTCGATTTATCTTCAATGCGTGAAAAAGCGACTGAATGGAGAAATCCTGAAATGTACACTAGAAACGTTTGGTTTACAGATAAAGATGAAGATCAAGCACTTTCTTTGCGTTTTACCGGAGAAGTTTTCTATGACGTTCAATCTCCTTTCCAACGTGTTCGAATTATGGAGTCATACAAGTATGGTAAAATGTTGGCATTGGATGATATGGTAATGACCACTGAAAAAGACGAATTTCATTACCACGAAATGATTTCTCATCCTGCGATGTTTACACACGGAAATGCCAAAAACATTTTGGTAATTGGTGGTGGAGACGGTGGAACAGTGCGTGAAATCCTGCGACATGAAGGTGTTGAAAAAGTTACTATGGTTGAAATTGATGATGAAGTTATTAAATCATGTAAAGAATTTTTACCAAACATTGCGGCAGCCTTTGACAATCCTAAATTGGAGTTATTGGTTGACGATGGAATCGCTTTTGCAAAAAATGCTGCTCCTGAAACTTACGATATTATTATTATAGATGGTTCTGATCCTGTTGGTCCTGCTGAAGGATTGTTTTCCGTTTCATTTTACCAAAACTGCTACAATGCATTGAAACCAGGTGGAATTTTAATCGCACAAGGAGAATCACCAAAATTCAATGAAAAAGCTTTCTCTGAATTAAATTTCACTTTAAGAGGAATTTTCGGACAAGAAAATGCACCAGTAAGCTTGTTCTTTGTTCCTACTTATCCAACGGGAATGTGGAGTTTCCAATATGGATTGAAAGGTTCAGAGCATCCGAAAAAAATCAAAAATGTAGAACAAATTGATGCTTTTGTTGAAGCTAAAGGACTGCGTTACTACAACTCTGATGTTCACACAGGAAGTTTTGCGACACCAAATTTTGTTAAAGCACTTTTAAAGTAAATTTCAGATAACAAATTGTAGATTGCAGATTATGACTATATAATTTGCAATCTGCCAATTTTCTATTTTCTAATCAACACATATGACATTCGATCCAAACGGCGTTGGAATTGCCAACGGAAACATTTTCGGTTTTCCAGTGACAGCTGAGGAAGCAAAAATCATCATCACTCCTATTCCTTGGGATGCAACCGCTTCATACGGAAAGGGAACGAGCGATGGCCCAAAAGCAATTTTAGACGCGTCAACGCAATTGGATTTTTATCACCCGAAATTAGATGACGCTTGGAAAACGAAAATTTTCATGTCGCCGATCTCTGAGGAATGGAAAAAAATCAACGCAGATTTGTGTTTCAGAGCCATTGAATACATCGCATTTTTGGAAGATGGCGGAAAGATTGAAGATGCTCCTGAATATCAAACTTTACTAGCTGAAGTTGCTGAAGCTCAAAATGCGTTGAAAGAAAATTTAAAGGAAAAATCCCTCAAAATAATCAGCGAAGGAAAAATTCCAGCGGTATTGGGAGGTGAACATAGTACGCCACTTGGTTTGATTGAAGCAATTGATGAACAAGGAGTTCCATTTGGAGTTTTACAAATTGATGCACATGCAGATTTACGCGATGCTTACGAAGGTTTTGACCAATCGCACGCGAGTATCATGTTCAATGTGGTCAAAAATTGTAAAAACTTAGAGAGATTAGTTCAAGTGGGAATTCGAGATATTGCGCAAAGCGAAGTTGATTTAATCAACGCTAATTCTCCGAAAATCAAAACTTTCTTTGATTGGGAACTAAAAGAAGCGCAATTTAATGGTACAACTTGGAAACAGCAAGTAAATCAAATCATTGAACAACTTCCTGAAAATGTTTATATTTCTTTTGACATTGATGGATTAAAACCTTTTCTTTGTCCTAACACAGGAACGCCGGTTGTTGGTGGATTTGAATTGGATGAAATCAATTATTTATTTTTCGAGCTAGTAAACGCAGGAAAAAAGATTGTTGGTTTTGACCTCAATGAAGTTGCACCTGGAAATGCAGATGATTGGGATGCCAATGTTGGTGCACGTGCCCTGTGGAATTTAGTTTGTGTAACTGAAAAAAGCAGAAGAATTCATGGAAAATCTAACAATCAGTGAGAAGGTAACGATTCTAAAGAAAGGATTTCAAGAAAAGAAAAACTTTACACTCAAACAAAGATTATTTCATCTTGATTTGCTCGAAAAAGGAATTGTTTCTCGCGAAAAAGAAATTCAAGAAGCACTTCAAAAAGATTTCAATAAACCCTTTTTTGAAACTTATCTAACTGAAATTTTTCCTGTATTAGATGAAATCAAGCATTTCAAGAAGAATTTGAGAATTTATATGCAACCAGAACGAGTAAAAACGCCGTTGTTTTTACTGCCTGCATCTGGTAAAAAATATGCTGAGCCAAAAGGAACTGTTTTGATTATTGGAGCTTGGAATTATCCAATAAATCTTACTTTAATTCCACTCATTGGTGCCATTGCTGGTGGAAATACCGTTCTACTAAAACCAAGCGAAATTGCCGTAAATAGTTCAAAAATTATACTGGAAATTATTTCAAGTATATTTCCAAGTGATGTAATTCAAGTAATTGAAGGTGATGGAATTGTAACTACAGAAATACTTCAAAATGAATTTGACCATATCTTCTATACGGGAAGTACGCAAGTTGGAAAAATTATCTATCAAAAAGCAGCAGAAAAACTCACTCCTGTCACTTTAGAATTAGGTGGGAAATCTCCTGCAATTTTTCATGAATCAGCGAATTTAAAGAGAAGTGTGAAACGCTTACTTTGGGGGAAATTTCTGAATGGTGGACAAACTTGTGTGGCACCAGATTATGTATTAATTCCTAAATCATTGAAGAGTTCATTTTTATCATTCTGTAAAGAGGAAATAAAACACTATCTCAATGAAAATGAAAATAGTACGATTATCAATCAAAAGCATTTTGACAGAATCACTTCACTTTTAACGGGAAACCATGAAGTTCACTTTGGAGGTGACTACAATAGAGAAACACGATACATCTCCCCCACGATTGTTGAAATTTTTGATACTGAAAATCCATTGATGAGTGAAGAAATTTTTGGGCCAATTTTGCCTGTATATTTCTACAATTCGGAAAATGAAATTAAAGATTTTTACAGCAAAAGTCCGAATCCACTTTCGATGTATATATTCTCTGATAGTAAAGCATTTACAGAAAAAATAATTGAAAATTTTCCAAGTGGCGGAGTACTCATCAACGATGTGATCATGCATTTGGCGCACGCCAATTTGCCTTTCGGAGGACGAGGATTTAGTGGTTTCGGAAATTACCATGGTGCTGCTAGTTTTCAAACGTTTACGCACACGAAAAGTGTAATGAAACAAGTCAATTGGATTGATCCAAATTTCCGATACAGACCATACACTGAAAAAAAGACCAAACTTCTCAAAAAACTGATCGCTTTCATTCATAAATTCTAAGCCTTTTTTGTATCAAAACTCCTGCTATTCTTCGTATCTTTGCAGAAAGTTAGGAAATCATGATTATTGAAATAAATCCACAAAATATTGATGAAAGATTGATTCAGCAGGCAGCTGATGTACTCAAAAAAGGTGGAATTATCATTTTTCCAACTGATTCAGTGTATGCCATGGGTTGCGATTTATACAACAAAAATGCTTTGGCTAAATTGGCAAAATTGAAAGGTGTTAAATTAAATAAAGCCAGATTTTCAATCATTTGTCACAATTTGAGTGATTTATCAAATTATGTCAAACAAATCGACCGACCAACTTTCAAGCTATTGAAGCAACATTTACCAGGACCTTTCACCTTTGTTTTGACTGCGACAAACGAAATCCCAAAGTTATTCGACTCAAACAGAAAAGAAATTGGTATCAGAATTCCTGACAATCAAATCATCTTAAAAATCACTGAAGCATTGGGAAAACCAATTGCAACTACTTCATTACACGATGATGAAGATACATTTTTAGACTATTTCAATGATCCGTATGAAATCTACCAAAGATTTGACGACGATGTTGATTTGGTTGTTGACGGAGGTTATGGAAAATTACATGCATCAACCATCATTGATTGCACATCTGGTGCACCTGTAATTGTCCGTCAAGGAATCGGAAAACTCGATATTTAATTATTTTTCTTACTTTTCAATCAGTAAACATTACTTTCAAACCCATAAAGTATGATTCTGATTATAGATTGTGGAAGTCAAAAAACGCCATTCATTGAACAAGCAGTTGATTTAGAGATGGATTATAAAACCGTTGGTCTTTTTGATGCAGATGAAAATGCAGCGAAAGACTGCCTTGGAATTATTATTTCTGGTGCTCCCATTTTAATTACAGAAGTTGCGAATCAACCATATTTGGAACAATTATCTTGGTTAAAAGATGTTACTATTCCAGTTTTTGGAATTTGTTTTGGACATCAAATATTAGGATTGTTGTATGATGCAAACGCTGCAAGACAAAAAGAAGACCGCGATTGGCAATTGATTGAATCTTTGGAAAGCCATCCTTTGTTAGATAAATTGCCAACAGAATTTGAGATGATGGAAGATCACTGCGAATCGATTTCAGTGCCGCGAGACTTTAAATTACTCGCCGTTTCCGATGCTTGTGTCAACGAAGCAATGTATCACAAGTCCAAACCCTTTTTTGGCGTTCAATTTCACCCAGAAGTTTCTGGAAATCAAGGTTCAATAATTATTGAAAACTTTGTTAATATTTGCAGAAAAACAAACGCTGAAAGTCAAAAATAAAACGAGATATTCGCACATGCTTTTAAATAGAATTTGGATAGGAATGTTTTTGATTGCCATGTTGATGGCGCTAGGAAAACTAATATTTTGGCAAGATTTGCACATTTTTCAGACGATGATCAACAGTTTGTTTGATGCCGCAAAGTCTGGTTTTGAACTTTCTCTCGGATTAACTGGTGCTCTTTGCCTT
The DNA here is from genome assembly GCA_044361165.1 of Crocinitomicaceae bacterium. Classification (GTDB taxonomy): domain Bacteria; phylum Bacteroidota; class Bacteroidia; order Flavobacteriales_D; family Crocinitomicaceae; genus JAQVCM01. The sequence goes on from JBIKJE010000005.1 coordinate 59,527, forward strand.
TGGATGGGATTCATGAAAGTTGGTGAAGAAGCTGGAGCAATCAGAAAAATGTCGAAAATCGTTTCTCCCCTTTTCAGTAGAATTTTTCCAGAAATTCCGAAAGATCATCCTGCGATTGGATCAATGATGATGAATATTTCAGCCAACATGCTGGGATTAGACAATGCTGCCACACCAATGGGACTGAAGGCAATGAAAGAAATGCAAACTTTAAATCCTGAACCTGAAGTCGCTACGAATGCACAAATCATGTTTTTGGTTTTAAATGCTTCAGGATTGACGATTATTCCGGTAAGTATTCTTGCATTGCGCGCTACCAATGGCTCTTCATCGCCTGCAGAAGTTTTTTTACCGATTTTGATTGCTACTTTTTTCGCAACTTTGGCTGGATTGATATATGTTTCTGTAAAGCAAAAAATCAACCTTTTCGATAAAGTAATTTTGGCTTACATAGGTTCATTGACTGCGTTTATCGTCGGATTGATGATTTTCCTATACTCAAATCCATCATGGATTGAACCCGTATCTTCCGTTGGAAGTAATTTGATTTTATTTGGAATTATAACACTATTTATCGTTCTTGGAATTAGATCCAAAGTCAACGTTTACGAAACGTTCATTGAGGGCGCAAAAGGCGGTTTTGAAGTCGCCATTAGCATCATTCCCTATTTGGTTGGAATGCTCGCTGCGATTGCAGTTTTTAGAGCAAGCGGCGCCTTAGATGGATTGATTGATTTGATTAAAATGGGATTGGTTGCGATTGGAGTAACTACAACAACTTTTGTTGACGCATTGCCCGTTGCTTTCATGAAACCTTTTTCAGGAAGTGGCGCACGGGCGTTGATGGTTGAGTCTTGGTCAACTTATGGGGTTGATTCATTTGTTGGTAAGTTAGCAGCGACTTTTCAAGGAAGTACAGAAACAACTTTTTATGTATTAGCCGTTTACTTTGGTTCAGTAAAAGTAAAAAACACCAGATACGCTGCAATGGGCGGAATTATTGCTGATATTGTGGGCGCATTGACAGCCATTTTTGTTGCATATTTATTCTATAGACACAATGTTGACTTGGTTCAAAAGTAAGAAGAAATCAAAGGAGACAGTAACTGAAGCTGTTGAGGTAATTCCTATGAAACCAATGAATTATCATCCAAAAATAATTTTGGCTTGGGCAAAGGCGGTGGATGGAAATGTAGAGATTGCTACTTGGCTAACAGACAATGGCTTTCAAGAATTGACAATTGCTTGTTCTGCCATTAGGTTAAAAGATGAAGCAAGAACTTGGTTGATGCAAAACGGATATCCGCATTTAATGGCGATGATCAACGCTGCTGAAGGAAATACGAAAGCAGCAAAATGGTTAGAAATCAATAAAATGGATTTATTATTCCACATTTCACAGGCGGTCGAAGACAATCAAAAGTCTTGGGCGTGGCTAAAACACAATGCTACTCAAGATTTATTTATTTTGGCTCAGAGCATCAAAATAGTGAAAGATAAAATTGAAGAAAGACACAATGATATTCACAGTTTCGGTGGTGATTAATATTTTTTTGACCAACATAGACCATATAAAACTGATAATGAAATAATTAAAACTTTAAAATAGATGGTAATAATGTTCTATAGGCGAAAAAAATTTTGGAAAAGACTCTTATTTCTTAGTATTCTCTTACCTATCTTTTTGTTTTCTACGGTAGTAACAATCGTTTACTTTAAGCAAGATGCGATTGTAAATCACATTATCAAAACAGCCAACGAAGATTTTACTGGAATGATTAAAATTAAAGGAAGTCATGTAGCTCCTTTTGCTAACTTTCCAAATATTTCAATTGACATTGAAGAACTTCAAATTTTTGAAGGAAAAAAAGAAACAAAGAATAAACGAATAGTTTACATAAAAGACAGTTACATTGGATTTAATATTTGGGATTTAATTGCAGCCAAATATGATATTAAATCAATTCGAATTTCAGATGGAATACTTTCCATTGTGCAGTATAAGGATGGATCTGTCAACATTTCTAACGCTTTTAAAGGTAAAAAACCAATCAAAAATATTGAAGAAGAATTTAATTTAGACTTAAAATCCATTAGAATGGATAGAATAAATTTATCAAAATTAAATGAAGAAAATAATGTTTTGGTAAAAGCATACTTTAGTAAAGCAAAATCAAAGTTCAAGACAAACCAGAAAATATTGACTCTTGATTTAAATTCAAATTTCGATCTAAGTCTAATAAAAAATAATAAAAAAACATTTATTGAAAAAAAACATTTCAAAGTTGATACAGAAATTGAAATAAATGAAGTTACAAAAATCTTAACCGTTTCGCCAACAGAAATAAATTTTGAAAATTCTGCTTTTGGCTTTCAGGGAAAGATACATTTAAATAAAGATGCTGATTTAGATTTACAATTTAAAGGAAACAAACCTAATTTTGATCTGCTTCTAGCCTTTGCTCCCGCTGAATTAGAACCAACTTTGGAAAAATTTGAAAATAAAGGACAAATCTATTTCAACATTCATGTTTTAGGAAAATCTGCCAATGGACATAAACCTGCAATCAATGCTGTTTTCGGGTGCAAAAATGGCCAATTCAATAACCTAGAATCAGAGAAAAAATTGTCAAAGATCGGCTTTAAGGGAAGTTTCACAAATGGTAAAAAGCATGACTTAGAAACAATGAAATTTGTTTTAGAAAAATTTTCAGCTAAACCAGAAGCGGGAATATTTTCTGGAAAACTGGTGGTTGAAAATTTCAGATCTCCAAATATTGATATGAAACTAATTTCGGACTTTGATTTAGATTTCCTTGCTAAATTCTTTAATACTAAAGAACTAAAAGGACTTTCTGGAGGAGTGAAATTAACAATGAATTTCAAAGATATCATAGATCTCGAAAATCCAGAAAAAAGTATAGAACGACTTAATGAATCCTATTACAGTACATTAGAAATCAACAAACTCAAATTCAAAACTTCAGAACTAGATATTCCCATAAACAATTTAAATTTAAAAGCTTCATTAACAGGCCACAAAGCAAAAATAGAAAAGTTTGATATTCTAATTGGAAAGTCTGATTTACACATCAACGGATCTATAAATGATTTGCCAGCAATTATTCACCATTCAAACACTTCTATTTCTTCAGATTTAAAAATCAAGTCAAAACTTGTTGACTTGGCTGAATTGACAAAACAGAAGGATGGTAAAGTTGGCTTAAATGAACAAATCAACAACTTGAGTTTAAAAATCAAATTTCTAGGCAATGCAAAAATAATTGCTGAATCACCAACTCTTCCAATTGGTGAATTTTTCATAGAAGATCTTTATGCAAAAATGAAGAATTATCCTCATACACTTCATGATTTTCATGCTGATGTTTTGATTGATAAAAAAGATTTTAAAATTGTGGACTTTATAGGCATGATCGACAAATCAGATTTCAACTTTACCGGCAGATTAGGCAATTACGACATTTGGTTTAATGAAGAAATGAATGGTGATACTAAGATTGAATTTGACCTAAAATCTAACTTACTACAGTTCGATAATATTTTCAAATATGGAGGTGAAAATTTTGTACCAGAAGATTATAGACATGAAGAAATCAAACAACTCAATATTCATGGATTTACAGATTTACACTTCAAAAAAGAACTGCGCTCTATTGATTTATATTTGACTCAATTAGAAGGTAAAATGAAAGTTCATCCGTTAAAACTTGAAAAATTCAAAGGACGAATTCACCTGGAAAACAAACAATTAACTATAAGAAATTTTGGAGGTGAAATAGGAAAAACACAGTTTGAATTAGATATGGATTATTTTTTAGGGAAAGAAAATAAAACCAAAAAAAATAAAATATCAATCCAAGCTCCAAACCTAAATTTTGACGAATTAATGAACTATAATCCTCCTCCAAAAACTGTAAAAAATACTGATGCTGTTAATCATGACAAAGTTTTTAGCATTTTTGACTTCGACATTCCAGAGTTAAATGTTCAAATAAATGTCGGACACTTAAATTATCATAAATACATGTTAAATCAGTTTAATTTAGATCTTCAATCTGAAAATAATCATGTCTTTAAAATTAATAAACTCACTTTTGATGCGGTTGGTGGCTCTTTTGACCTTCAAGGTTACTTGAGCGGAAAAGATAAAAAACACATTTATTTAAATCCAATACTCACCATAAAAAACATAGATCTAGATAAATTTTTGATCAAGTTTGATAATTTTGGTCAAGACCATTTGGTTTCGGAAAACTTACATGGAAAATTTTCAGGAAAAATCACTGGAAAGATTCACCTTCACCCTGATTTAGTTCCAAAAATTGACGATTCGGAAATTAGAATGGAAATGACAGTTCTAAATGGAAGGCTTGAAAACTACGCTCCAATTATTGCACTTTCAAATTATTTTCAAGATAAGAATCTATCAAAAATTATGTTTGATACACTTGTCAATGTTTTCACATTGAAAAAGAGTGTTTTTGAAATCCCAAAAATGACAGTAAACTCGACTTTAGGCTTCATGGAAATTACGGGTAAACAAAGAATTGACGGAAATATGGAAATGGATTATTTAATCGGAATTCCATGGAAAATGATTGGCCAAGTGGCATCGAAAAAACTTTTTAAAAGAAAAGGAAATACAACATCAGAAAATGAAGATGAAATTCAATACCGTCAAAAAAACTCAAAATTTGTTTTTATAAAGATCACTGGTGACTTGGAAAATTATAAAATTGGTTTGGCAAAAAAGGACAAATAAAATCTATGCCTGCAAATTTTAAAATCCTGAATTTGCAATCTTTTTTATATTGTCACTAATTAACTAATATTTAATTACTTTTAGTGAAAATACAAAGTTATGAAAAATTGGATTTTGCTTTTGACGATAATTTCTTTTTTGGCTTCATGCAGCTTTAAACAAAATGTTGCTTTCAATAAAAACTGGTCTGGTTCAATGAACTGCGAATTGGATATGCGCCAAATGCTGCCAATGATGGAAGTTGAAGGTGGTGAAAAAGCCGTTTCCATAATCGAAGAACCAGAAACGTTGGAAAAAATCAAATTATTGAAATCAACGAAAGGCGTTTCAAAAGTAGATGTTAAAGAAGTTGAAAAAGGATTGTATGCATTCTCTTTTGAATTCGATGATTTAAATTCACTTAATAAATCTGCAAATATTATGTTCTCAGATTCGGGAAGTGTAAATGAGTTTGTATATTTCAATCTAAAAGATAAAAACACCTTATTTTTTACGATGCCTAAAAATGGCGACGGTTCACTGGAAACTGAAACAACAGAAGAACCAACTGGAATGGAAGGTTTTAATTATGAATTAAGTCTAAAATTCCCAAGAAAAATTGCAAGTATCGAAACGAAAAATGCTGCTACAATAAGCAATGATCGCAAGGAAATTAAGTACACATTCGACATTCTTTCGATGGAATCTAGTTCTTTTTCTCCTGATATTTTAATTAAACTTAAAAAGAAATAGTTTATAAACAATTGTTTCCTTTTAAACCAAATATGTGAGAAATTTCTGATAATTTCTTTACTTTTGATTCAATGAAAAATTTTCGATTGATTCTTCTTCCATTTGGCTTTTTATATGGAGTAATTACTGCTGTTCGAAATTTGCTTTTCAATTTAAAAATCAAAGAAGTATATCAAATTCCCGTAAAATCTATTTGCGTCGGAAACCTCTCTGTCGGCGGAACAGGTAAAACGCCGCACGTTGCCTACATTGCTGAATTATTGAATCCTCACAATCAACTTCAAATTTTAAGTCGTGGATATGGTCGTAAAACCAAAGGATACTTCTTACTTGACGAAAATTCAACTGCTGAAAATGTAGGCGATGAACCGCTTTTTTACCACAAACAATTTAAAAATGTAGATGTTGCGGTGTGTGAATCACGTAAAAAAGGAATCGAAAATTTATTAAAACTAAAAGAAAATCAAGTAATTATCTTAGACGATGCTTTTCAACATAGGGCGGTAAAAGCTGGCTTGAATATTCTAATCACCGACTTCAATCAACCTTACTTCAATGACTGGATGATGCCAGCGGGAAATTTGCGAGAATGGATTTCAGGTAGAAAAAGGGCTGATATTGTAATTGTTAGTAAATGTCATTCTAATTTGAATTCAGCGACAAAAGCATTTTACAAGCAAAAATTAAAATTCAATCCAGATTCAATTTACTTTTCCGAAATTCAATATGGAGAATTAAAGTCATTCAATTCAAATTCAATACTTTCGCATGCTAAGAAAGTATTACTTGTAACAGGAATTGCAAATCCGCTTCCACTACTCAAACATTTACGAGAAAATTTTGAAGTTGAATTAATGCAATTTCCCGATCATCATGCTTTCAGTGTGGACGATATTCATAAAATTCATAAAAAATTTGATACTTTTGCAAGTGAAAATAAAGTGATTGTAACCACTGAAAAAGATTTCATGCGTTTACAAAGCGAAAGTTTCAACGCTGTAATTAATCAAAAACCTTGGTTTTATCAAAAAATCACAGTGAAACTAGACAGAGAATTAGAGTTTAAAACAGAAATAAACAATTATGTTAGAGCAATTTAAAGAATCAGTAGCTTATATAAAAAGCAAAACTACAGTAGAACCAACAATCGGTATCATTTTAGGTACTGGTTTAGGCGGCTTGGTGAAGGAAATTGAAATCATCAATGAAATTCCATACAAAGATATCCCTCATTTCCCAGTCTCTACAGTAGAAAGTCATTCTGGAAAATTGATTTTTGGAAATTTAGGAGGCAAAAAAGTAATCGCGATGCAAGGTCGTTTTCACTTTTATGAAGGTTATGACATGAAACAAGTAACTTATCCTGTTCGTGTTATGAAATTAATGGGAATTGAAAGATTATTTGTAAGCAACGCTTCAGGTGGGGTTAATCCTGATTTTGAAGTAGGTGAAATCATGATACAAGATGACCACATCAATTTATTTCCAGCACATCCATTAATTGGAAAAAATTTCGACGAATTAGGACCGCGTTTTCCAGACATGAGCGAACCGTATGATCCGGCAATGATTGCTTTGGCTAAAACAATTGCAGCTGAAAATAATATCCGTGTAGCTGTTGGAACATATGCTGGTTTGACTGGTCCAACTTTGGAAACGCCAGCTGAATATGCATATGTGCGAGCAATTGGTGCTGACGCTGTTGGAATGTCAACCGTTCCTGAAGTAATTGTAGCGCGTCACATGGAAATTCCTTGCTTCGCTATCTCAATTATCACTGACTTAGGTGTGAAAGGAAAAATCCAAAAAGTGAGCCTTGACGATGTAATTGAAGTAGCAAGTCGCCAAGAGCCAAAAATGACGTTAATCATGAAAGAATTGATTACAAGATTGTAAAACAATGCATTGCGAACACAAAATTTCATTGATTTAAGATTTTAAATTCGCAATCAATCAAAAAATATGGAAATTAGAGATAAATACGAAGTTGTAATAGGTTTGGAAGTTCACGCGCAAATGCTGACAAAATCCAAGGCTTATTCTAACGATGTCAACGAATATGGGTCAAATCCAAACACCAATGTAAGCGTTATTTCTTTGGGTCATCCAGGTACTTTACCTAAAATGAACAAAAAAACGATCGAATTTGCCATCAAATTGGGCCTAGCTTGCGGAAGTGAAATTGCGAGAGATCAATATTTTGCTCGTAAAAATTATTTTTATCCTGACCTTCCAAAAGGGTATCAAATTACGCAGGATAAAACGCCAATTTGTACTGGAGGTCAAATCATAATCAAAGGAAAAGAGGGCGCTGAAAAATCTATTGGAATCACAAGAATTCACATGGAAGAAGATGCAGGAAAAAGTATTCACGACGTGGATGTTTTTGATACTTTGGTCGATTTAAATCGTGCTGGTGTTCCTTTGTTAGAGATTGTTTCTGAGCCAGATATCCGTTCTTCACAAGAAGCTTACGACTATTTAACCGAAGTTAGGAAATTGGTTCGTTACCTTGATATTTGCGACGGAAACATGGAAGAAGGTTCAATGCGTTGCGACGCAAACGTTTCTGTTAGACTGCACAATGCGCCAGAATTTGGTACAAAAGTGGAAGTGAAAAACATGAACTCCATTAGAAATGTGCAACGCGCTATTGAATTTGAAGTGACACGTCAGATAGAAATGTTAGAAAAAGGTGAAACGATTTCTCAGGAGACACGTGGTTTTGATGCGTTAAAGGGTATCACAATTTCCATGCGTTCTAAAGAAGCAGCAAATGATTACAGGTATTTTCCTGAGCCAGATTTGCAACCGCTTTTCATCGATCAAAAACAAATCGATTTAATCAAAGGCGAAATGCCTGCTTTACCAAGAGAATTGTTTCAAAAATATACTTCTAAATTAGGCTTAACTGCTTATGATGCTGGAATTTTGACTGATAGCAAACCTGTTGCTTTGTATTTTGAGGAAATTATCAAGAATACAAACAATTTCAAAGCTGCAGCGAATTTAGTGATGGGTGACGTGAAATCTTACCTAAATCACAACGGTTTAGAAATGGAAGAATTTCCAGTAGAAGCTAGAACTTTGGCGCAATTGATTCAGTTGATTGAAGAAGGAAAAATTTCTTCAACGGTTGCTTCACAAAACATTTTTCCTGAATTGACGAAAAATCCAGAGAAAAATCCTTTGGAAATTGCCACAGAATTGAACTTGATTCAAGAATCTGATGAAGGAAGTTTGATTGCATATATTCAACAAGTTATCGACGAAAATCCAGTTGAAATTGCACGCTACATTGCTGGAGAAAAGCAATTGACTGGCTTCCTAATGGGAAAATTGATGAAAGTTTCTGGCGGAAAAGCAGATCCAAAACAAGCAAATCAATTGATGCGCAAAATGTTAGATGAATTATCTGTATAAATATTTTTTAAATATGAATAAGTTTTTATTAGTCAGTACTTTATTTCTCCTTTTTGCTTGTGGCGAACCCGAGCAAAACACACCTATCGACGGCGCAATCAATGAAGAAGAACAACTGACAGATTATTCAAATTTAGAAGTCAACTTTTCAATTTCTGGTCAAATTACTGGCGGTGGAAATCAAACATTAGCGTTGGAAGCTTTGAGTAACAAAGGATCAATCAAATTAGCGGAAACGAAAACCGCAGCCAACGGAAAATTTTTGTTGAAAGGAAATATCAAAGGAATGGGATTGTATCAGCTCAAAATTGGAAATACTAGCAAAATCATTCCACTTACTTTAGAACCGAAAGATTCTATTAAAGTAATGGCAGACTTTACAACGTATGAACGATTGCCGAAAATTTCAGGCACTGTATGGGCAGAAACGCTAACCAAGTACATGTCGAATTTCAATCAATTTGCGGAAAAACAGGCCATTTTGATGACCAAAAAAGGATTGTCGCAGGAACAACAGATCAAGGAATTCTTAGAAATGAGAAAACCATTAGACGCTTTTGCCAAAGCTGAAATGTTGAAAAACCCTGGAAATCCAGCGAATATTGTGCTTTCAACTTCTATGACACCCGCCATGGGATTCGATAATTGGGACACCGACAATTTGAATGTGTTGGAAAAAGTAGCTGTTGCTTTTGAAGAAAAATATCCTGGCTCACCAATTGCCAATTCAATGCGTATGCAAGTTGAACAAATTTCAGCAGGAATGGCTGAATTTAAAACTTCCAAAAACAGCCCTAGAAACGCAGCCGGAATAACAGCACCTGAAATCGAATTAAAAAATCCTGAAGGAAAAGCACTTAAACTTTCTTCTTTAAGAGGAAAAGTGGTGTTAATCGATTTTTGGGCTTCATGGTGCGGTCCTTGCCGTCAAGAAAATCCAAATGTTGTTAGAGCATATAATAAATTCAAAAACAAAGGTTTTACTGTTTTCAGTGTATCTTTAGATAGCGATGCAAATGCTTGGAAAAGAGCAATTAAATCTGATGGTCTAATTTGGCCAAATCATGTCAGTGATTTGAAACAATGGAAATCTCCACTTCCTGAATTGTATGGATTTGATGGAATTCCTTATACAGTTCTAATAGATAAACAAGGAAAAATTATTGGCACGAATTTGCGTGGACCAGCTTTGGAACAAAAATTGAATGAAATATTGAAATAAACCAATTTGAATTTTAAACGTCTTAAATTTCAAATGAAAATCAATTTCTAAAAAACGAACAAATGAAAAAATTATTGACAGTTTCATTATTACTTTGCTCACTGATTAGCTTTGCTCAAATTCAAGTGACAGTTGGTGGAAATATTTTCAATCTCAAAACAGATACAATAATCCTTGCGCAATATACGCAACAAGGTTATATAGATTATATCAAAGCGCCAGTTTCGAAAAAAGGAGATTTTAAGTTAACAGGAAAGTTGCCAGCCAAAGATTATTATGTTTTACGAATTTCGCCAAACGAACATTTGAATTTAATTTTGAAGGATGGCGCAGATATCAAGGTTTATGGTGATGGAAAGAATATCAATTATTTCAACAACATCATCGGCTCAGATGAATCGGCTCACATGAATGCATTCATCAATGATTTGAGGGTTTTCAATAGTAAAAAAGATTCAGCCAATGCTTACTTGCAAAAATTTCCAGATCAATTAGATGCTGTGAATCAATCATTCAGCCAAATATTCTACGAATTTAATGCTGTTAGACAACGTTTTATTGCAGAAAATCCAAATTCACCAGCATTAATTCCAACATTACAAACTATTGACGTTCAGAAGGAATTTGCAATTTATGAATCAGTAGTCAATCAATTGGTTACAGGATTTGATGGATCACCGACAATTGAGCAACTCAAAGCCAATTTCGTACAATTGAAAGCACAAAATCAAGCAAATGAATTTTTAGCTCCCGGAAAAGTGGCTCCAGATTTTAGTCAAGCAATGGCAGATGGAAAAATGTTGAAATTGTCTGATTTAAAAGGAAAAGTTGTTCTACTTGACTTTTGGGCTTCTTGGTGTGGACCATGTAGAAAAGAAAATCCAAATGTCGTGAATTTGTACAAAAAGTACGAAAAAGATGGCTTTACTGTATTGAGTGTTTCATTAGACCAAAAGAAAGAACCGTGGTTAGCAGCAATTGAAAAAGACGGATTGGTATGGCAAAATCATGTAAGCGATTTGAAATTTTGGTCAAATGAAGCAGCTTTATTATACAAAGTAACCGGAATTCCGTTCACAGTTTTGATTGACAAAGAAGGAAAAATCATCAATACAAAATTGAGAGGTCCAGATTTAGAAAACACATTGAAAAGTATTTTTGGTCATTAATCAATCTGATTTCCAACAAAATATATGACTGAAAATTCAGGAAAAAATATTTACTTCGCTTCAGATTTTCATTTGGGCGCGCCGAATTATGAAAAAAGTTTGGAACGAGAGAAAGCCATATGCGCCTGGCTCGATTCAATCAAACCAACTTGTGGGGAACTTTTTTTAGTTGGAGATATTTTTGATTTTTGGTTCGAATATAAAAATGCCATTCCAAAAGGATTTGTAAGATTGCAAGGAAAAATCGCTGAGTTTACTGACAGCGGAATTCCAGTGCATTTTTTCACCGGAAACCATGACATGTGGATTTTTGACTACATCCCAAAAGAATTAGGCGTTCAATTGTACAGGAAACCAATCGTTAGAACTTTTGGAAACAAGAAATTTTACATTGGACATGGCGATGGTTTAGGTCCGGGAGATCTGAAATACAAAATGTTAAAGAATTTCTTCGACAGCAAGATTTGCCAATGGCTTTTTGCACGTTTTCACCCAAATTTTGGAATTGGTTTGGCAAATTATTCTTCGAGAAGTAGCCGAGCTAAAACGGGGAAAGTAGATGAAAAATTCCTTGGAAAAGAAAACGAATGGTTGGCGATTTATTGCGAAGAACAAAATAAAATGAATCCAGTAGATTTTTATCTATTTGGACACAGACATTTACCACTTTCCATTCCAATTGGTGAAAATGCTAATTACATGAACATTGGTGATTGGCTAAAATACAACACTTTTGCAGTTTTCGATGGAGAAAATTTGACCCTTAAAACTTGGAACAATGGTTCACCAGAAAACTATATTTTCTAAATCACATTTCAAATTCACATGAAGTACAATCTTTCAGAAATCACAGATTTAATTAAAGACAGACGCACAATTTATCCTGAACAATTCAGCGATCGAAAAATTCACAAAGAACAGGTTGAGCATATTTTAAATAATGCGATTTGGGCGCCAACTCATGGAAATACACAACCATGGCGTTTTACAGTTTTTATGGATGAAAGTCGTCAAGATTTAGCCGACATTTTAGGGAAATTATATTTGGAAGAAACACCAGCGGATAAACAAAACGATATGAAATTGGCGAAAATGATTACACGTCCGATGAAATCTTCTGTTGCCATTGCCATCAAAATGAAACGTGATGAATCAGGTAGAATTGCTGAAATTGAAGAGATTGAAGCCATTGCTTGTGCTATTCAAAACATGCATTTAACTTGTACTGCCTATGGAATCGGCGGATTTTGGGCTACTCCAAAAGTGATTTCAAGTCCCAAAATGAATGAATTTTTGAATTTAGGTGAAGCAGATAAATGCTTAGGAATTTTTTACATGGGCTATCCAGCTGAGCAATGGCCAAAAGGACAAAGAAGACCGATTGAATATTTAACTGAATGGAGATAAATTAATTAATTCAACATTTAAAACAGTCCTAAATACGGATAAATAAATTGATATTATATATTCTCTAAAATTCAAATATTATTGAATTAAAAACGTTTTCTTTGTTTCGTATATGGGCAAAAAATCAATCTTAAGAATTCTTCTTATAGTTCACTTTTTTAGTGTCTCAAATATGTTTTTCGCCCAAAGTACGACAGAAAAAAAAGAGAAAAAAGAGAAATTCCCTTCCTATTTTGGTTTACAGTTTAAACCATTGATAGCTGGAGACTTTTTAGGTTCTTCGCAATTGAAATTGAACAACGAACAATTTTTTGCTGTTGTAAATCAGAAGTTTGGATATTCCTTTGGTGCCAATGTAAGAATTGGATTAACTAAATTAATCAGTCTAGAAACCGGAATAAATCAAGTTGTCAGAAACTATGATATCGATTTTTCAATTCCCGATTCAAATTTGTTTGTAAAAAATGATATCAGTTTTTTAAATTACGATATTCCGCTCAATGCTTTAATTTATATCCAATTAAGCGATAAAATTTTCATGAATGCCTCTTTAGGCGGTTCTTTGGTTTACAATCCTTCAGATGTTGCGACTAAGTTATCATTACAAGGAGGAAATGTTTTTATTCAGGAAGGAAGACGATTTTCAAGATTAGGATTTGAAATGAATGCCAATTTTGGTGCTGAATATCGCACTGAAAAAAGCGGGATTTTTTACTTTGGTATTTCGGGAAGAATTCCAGTAAAACCGATTTACCAAATTGCAGCAGTTTATGAAAGACAATCATATTCAAAAGTTGCGGTTGGAAATTTAATTGGAACTTATATTTCTTTCGATTTCAGGTATTATTTACCAAATATCAAAAACAAAGGCTTCCAATTTATTCCAGGGCCGATTGAACAATAAATCAACTAGTTAATTCAGATTTCAATTAGAATTTCATGCAAAAATACATCGATGCACTTGGATTACAACCACATCCTGAAGGAGGTTTTTACAAAGAAGTTTACCGCTCAGAGGAAACAGTTGTAGGTGGAGAAAGAAACTTAATGACTTCAATTTATTTCTTGTTGACTTCAGAAAATGTATCCAAATTTCACCGAATCAAAAGCGATGAATTGTGGTTTCACCATGCGGGAAGTCCACTGATTGTGCATACATTAGATGAAAACGGTCACCATGAACATTTGGTCGGAACCGATTTGAAAAACAACATGCAACCACAATTCATGGTTCCAAAAAACACCATTTTCGGATCGACAGTTTTAGAAGAAAACAGTTTTTCCCTTGTTTCATGTGTTGTTGCTCCAGGTTTTGATTTCCGTGATTTTGAACTTTTTTCGACAGAAAATTTGTTGGAAATGTTTCCCAATGATTTGGAAATCATTCAAAGGTTGAGTTAATAAAATGCAAATCAAAACCAGAATCCATTTCCTTGGACTAATTACATTGCTTGTCTTTCCGATTCCCGCTTTTTGGGCTTTGAGGTATTTTAAAGAAATAAATCCGTGGGAAGTTCTCGATTTCACCAAATTAATTAATCCAAAAACTTTATTAGGTCTTTCTTGGGGAATGATTTATGCCGTATTCAGCATGGGCATTTTTCAGTTAAAGATTTTCGGGAATGAGCTCGACAGACAAGAAAAATTGATTCAATCCATGAATTTGAATTTGGTGGACAAAATCTTCTTGTCGTTTTGCGCAGGATTTGGGGAAGAAATTCTCTTCCGCGTAGGCGTGCAACATTGGTTGGGAATTTGGATTACTTCCATCCTATTCATCGCGATTCACGGATATTTAAATCCAAAAAAATGGCGACTTTCGTTGTATGGAATTTTATTGCTTCCATTTATCCTTTCCCTTGGCTCTTGGCTTTCTCCCATGGGAATTTGGTTCTGCATCGCCGCGCATTTCAGTTACGATTTGATGCTTTTTATCAGTATCGATAGAGATTAATATTTTACTGATCTTGCTTGCTAATTCTAAAAATCAATGAATAAGAATCATAAGTATTGAATTTCTCGTCAAAAGCCAGCAACTTGATCATCTGTACTTCCATCAATACTTTCTCCATTTTTGGACTCATTTTTCCAGAAAGATTGAACGGTAACCAATAGTATGTCCATAAATTATCCAAATTACTTTCATTGCTTACAAAAGTTATGTCTTTGAATGAAATATTATTGATTTTAGCGACAAGTTTATCAAAAACAACTTTTCCTTCTTCGTAAGATTTATAATCACCAAAATCAGCAACAAAAGTATTGTGAGAAGCAAAATTATCAGGGAAATAACATTTAACAGCACCTTCCAACTTGATTTTTGAATCATATTCAACAAAAACGTCAAATTCATTTTTAGCGGGCAATTTATCACCTATTACATTTTCAAAATCTGTTTCAAAATCAGCCAATAAACTCAAAACCTGACCATTAAAATTAGTTGGAAATGAAACACTTGGACTGCTCACAACAGAAGTTTGCTTATTCCCAGAAGTAAATTCGATACTTTCTTTACTCAATATAAAATAAATATTTTTGGTCGGTCTAAGTGATAACTCCATGTGTTTGTTTTCGGCAGGAGTAATCAAAATCATACAGGAATTTGTTTCCACATCTGAAACATACCTTCCATTATATGAATTCATCAAACTTCGATTTTTATTTCTATTGTCCAACGTTGAAATACCTTCGGGCCAAGCACTTTCACTTGAATTGATCAATGCTTCTTCCAAAATCGCAGCCCCAGCTTGCGCCCTGATTTGAGCCTTTGCTTGCATATTGTCAGCTAAATTATAAGTTGACATCAACGAATTGGTTTCTAAAAATTTTACAGGGCGATACTTTTCATATTGACCCAAAACAACATTTCCCGCAAGAAAAGTAACCAACAATAACATCAAGCTTTTCATAATAACAATTTTAAATCATGATTCAAAATTATAGAAAGTGATTGTTTTGATTGTAATGCATTTGGAGTATATTTAGTCTACTCGTTATTATAATTCCATAAATATAACTTAAATGAATTCATGGTGACTGACAAATGTCTGCGTCTTAAAAAACCAAAATGAACCAAAAAGCGGATAGTGACAATATGTATTTTAATCTAAAAATCTCGATAATTTTAGTAGCCGAATTCATCTATTACTTGGCAAGAATGATCGTTTTTAAATGATTTAAATTGACTTTTATTAGCTTCTTTTTCGACGGATCACTGCGCATGATAATTTTTAACGCTCGTAAAAATCATATTCAAATCATACAGCTTTACAATCTACCCTATTTTAAGCCATTTTGTATTATTTTAAATTCAAATTCAAATTACCTAATTGCTCAAAAGTTTGCGTAATATTGGATTTCAAATTTTATAACAACGTCGAATATTCGAAAACCATAAAACGATGCGTTGTAAATTTAGATAAATTGAAAACAATATTTTTGATTTAAACAATTCAATGTGAATTAATAAAACAAGAAAATGAAATAGCAGAAAAAATTGAACGTAATACTATACGATCAATAAAAAAATAGAAATCGATAAAACTTAATCATTTATGATCAATAGTTTTATTTTAACAAATTAAAGTTAAAAATAACAACTCGTGATTTTTATCATCACACTTCATCACTTAAACTTGGTTTCTCGTAATACTGTAAGTAATATTCAAATTTACTACCAATTTGCAAACATACAACATACAAAGCTCATAATATATCAACAAGTAAATGTTAATAACTAAAATGGTAAGATGCTAATTTACAGTTATTTATACCAAAAACTCAAAACATACAAAACACTATCAACAAAAATGATTGCTTTACTATTCAGAAATTCCGAATGCGAAAACCAATAAATCAGTTCCTTTCTCAAAAATAAAGGTCCTACCAGATTCCGAAACTAAAATCACCCGAATATTTGTCTTTTGTCTCTTCTCACTTTCCGCAATAACTTGTCTGCACGAACCACAAGGAGAAACGCAATCATCTTGTTTGATCAAATCACCTTTTGCAACAATTACCAAAGTTTGAATTGCTGCTTCTGGAAAGTTTGCACCTGCATAAAATAAAGCAACTCGCTCAGCACACAATCCTGATGGGTATGCAATATTCTCTTGATTGTTTCCAGCCACTTCTGTTCCATCTTCCAACAACAACATTGCCCCTACCCTAAAATTACTATACGGCGCGTACGCTTTTTCAGCAATTGAATAAGCTTTATGAACCAATTCTTGCTCCTTGGAGCCCAAAGAAGTCCAATTTTCAAACTCTTGATATGAAATAGTGAGTGTTTTGTTCATCTTTCAGCGCGTGTAAATTTGCTTTTAACAAATTTCGAGAAATATAATGCAACTTTGACATGGTTTGGAAAAGGTATTCAATAGTGGATTGTTTAAAACCTGCAAAATTCTCAAAATATGAGAATTTTGCAACTATAATGCTTCTTTAAGATGAACGTGACTCTATCCTGAAATGATTTCGTTACTTTTTTTCATTGCCAAAAAAAGTAACCAAAAAACGCTAGGCTACGCAATCAAAGCTAAAAAAATAAAATCCATGACTCAACAAAAGTAAACTCGCCATTGGAATTTTCTAAGCATTAAGATCATCATCGCTCAAACAGTACTTTTGTTTATCCGTCATGAATTGGTATTTTTTTTAACGCTTTTATTGCTGAGGCCGATTCCTTTGTCCACCAGATTATTTACTGGTTAGAAATTTAATCATAGAAATCGACACCAATTTTAAAATTTTGATTTAAATTATCGTTGTTCACAAGCACATAAAAATCCTATCCAACTATCTAAAAATCGAATAATCCAATAATCCAAAAAAAAAAACGCCCATCTGGTAAGATGAGCGTTTTTTTTAAAAATGTATTCTCCTTAAACGAGCATCGTTACTGGATTTTCTAGATAACCTTTCAAAGTCTGCAAGAAAGCAGCTCCTGAGGCTCCGTCTACCACTCTATGATCACATGAAAGCGTCAATTTCATTACGTTTCCTGGAACAACTTGTCCATTTTTCACTACTGGAATTTGTTTGATTCCGCCTACAGCCAAAATACAGCTGTCAGGTGGATTTACAATCGCTGTGAAAGATTCGATTCCGAACATTCCTAAATTAGAAATGGTGAACGTATTTCCTTCCCAGTCTGATGGTTGTAATTTTTTATCTTTTGCTTTTTGTGCGAAATCTTTTACTTCAGCACCAATTTGCGCAAGTCCTTTTGTGTCTGTAAATCTCACTACAGGAACCAACAAACCTTCGTCAACTGCTACTGCAATCCCGATATGTACATGGTGGTTTCTGCGAATCACATCACCCAACCAAGAACTGTTGATTGCAGGATGTTTTCTCAATGCCATAGCGGATGCTTTCACAACCATATCGTTGAAAGAGATTTTCACATTTTTATCAGCATTCATCGCATTTCTTGCAGCAATTGCATTGTCCATGTCGATGTCCAAAGTCAAATAAAAGTGTGGCGCTGTAAATTTGCTTTCAGCCAAACGTCTAGCAATTGTTTTACGCATTTGAGAAACTGTTTCATCTGTAAATGATTCTTGTCCCGCAGGAGCAGAAAATTGAACAGCATTTGCAGCAGGAACGTAAGGTGTAAAATGATCTACATCTCTTTTAACGATTCTTCCATTGTCTCCAGTTCCAGCAACTTGGTTGATATCGATTCCTTTCTCTTCAGCGACCTTTTTAGCCAAAGGCGAAGCAAAAACACGTCCGCTTGTAGGCGCAGGTGTTGATACAGGTGCCGCTTTTGGAGCAGGTGTTGCAGCAGCTTGAACTGGCGCAGGATTTGCTTTTGGCGCTTCCACCGCTTTTTCTTCAACTTTCACTTCTTCAGCAGGAGCGCCTGCATTAGCAAGAAGTGCAGAAATATCTTCTCCTTCTTTACCGATGATTGCAAGTACCACATTTACTGGAACTGATTTTCCTTTTTCGACACCAATGTGTAACAATACACCATCGTAAAAAGATTCAAATTCCATGGTTGCTTTGTCGGTTTCAATCTCCGCCAACAATTCACCTGATGAAACTTTGTCGCCTACTTTTTTATGCCATTCAGCAACAACACCTTCTGTCATGGTGTCGCTCAATTTGGGCATATAAATTATTTCTGCCATAATTTTTATTTTTTACTGTAAACAGTTAAATTTTAGTATTCTTTGATGTAAGGATAATCTGTTTGCATGTAAACATCCTCGTATAATTCATGTGCTTCTGGATATGGAGAATTTTCAGCAAATTCAACTGATTCTTCTACTTCTTTTTTCACCCAGTTATTGATTTCCTCAATTTCAGCTTCTGTCAACCATTTGTTTTCTTTGATTACATCTAAACAATGGTCAATTGGATCTTTCGCTTGCCATTCAGCAACCTCTTCTTTCGTTCTGTATTTTTGAGGATCTGACATTGAATGTCCTTTGTATCGGTAAGTTCTAATATCTAACAAAGTTGGTCCGTCACCTCTTCTAGCTCTATCACAAGCTTCTTCGATCGCTTCGTGAACGGCTTCAGGAGACATTCCGTTTACAGATTTAGAAGGAATATCGTAAGACAAACCAATTTTAGACAAATCAGTTACATTCGTTGTTCTTTCAACAGAAGTTCCCATGGCGTAATTGTTATTCTCAATGATGTAAATCACTGGCAATTTCCAATTCACGGCCATGTTGAAAGTTTCGTGCAAAGCACCTTGTCTTACAGCGCCATCTCCCATTGAAACGAAAACAACATTGTCTGTTTCATTGTATTTCTCTGCAAAAGCAACACCCGTTCCCATTGGAATTTGTGCTCCAACGATTCCGTGTCCCCCCATGAAGTTTTTATCTTTATCAAAAAAGTGCATTGAACCACCTTTTCCTTTAGAACAACCTGTCGTTCTTCCATAAAGCTCCGCCATCAAAACACGAGGATCTGTACCCAAACCAATTGGATGCGCGTGATCTCTGTATGCAGTCATGTGACTATCAGTCGGACGGCTACCACTTACGGTTCCAGCGACGATTGCTTCTTGTCCTATATATAAGTGGCAAAAACCACCAAATTTTTGTTGAATGTATAATTGTCCAGCTTTTTCTTCAAAACGACGCATTAATAGCATGTCTTTGTACCATTTCACATAAGTTTCTTTTGAAAACTTCGAATTGGAAGCAACTGAACTTTTTTTGGTTGTTTTGCTTGGTTTTGCAACTGCTTTTGTAGCCATAATTTTGCTATTTTTTTTTTACGAAAGGCAAATATAACAAGAAGAATCGAAACAAAATAATTTTTCAAATACTCAATTTCGATTAATCTAATTAAGCTTAGTGTCTTTTTTACATTAAGCCTTGTGTTTTAGGAGAAACAACGGATTCAAAAAAATGTTTGAAATTGAAAATATTATTTCAAAAAAATAAAATTCCTTGCAAAACACAAAAAAATGAGTACTTTTGCGGTGGGGTAAGTCTTGTACGACCAGCTCCTTCTAACTCCTCCAGGGCAGGAATGCAGCAAAGGTAAGAAGTTGAGCGGTGCGATGCGAGTAGCTTGCCCCACTTTTTTTGATCTAAATTCTTAAAAAGTAATCCAATTAAAATTGCTTAAATATTTTTCCGTTTTTTGAGCAATTAAATGAAAGCATTTTTTTTCATTGGTAATATTAAACTTGATTTTTCACTTTAAAAATATTAAAACATGAAATTTTTCATTGATACTGCTAATTTACAAGAAATCAAAGAAGCAAACGATCTTGGAGTGTTAGATGGCGTAACAACCAATCCTTCATTGATGGCGAAAGAAGGTATAACAGGACAAGAAAACATCTTAAACCATTACAAAGCCATTTGCGAAATCGTTGATGGTGATGTGAGTGCGGAAGTTATTGCAACTGATTTGGAAGGAATGATTCGCGAAGGTGAAATCTTAGCAGCACTGCACAAAAATATTGTAGTTAAAATACCGATGATTCCTGAAGGTATCAAAGCGATCAAATATTTTTCAAATAAAGGAATTAGAACCAATTGTACATTGATTTTCTCTGCTGGTCAAGCCTTGTTGGCAGCCAAAGCTGGGGCAACATATATCTCTCCATTCATCGGAAGATTAGATGACATTTCAGTGAATGGTTTAGATTTAGTAGCACAAATTCGTCAAATTTACGACAACTACGTATTTGACACAGAAATACTTGCAGCTTCTGTAAGACATCCAATGCACATTATCAACTGTGCAGAAATTGGTGCCGATGTAATGACCGGCCCATTGAGTGCGATCCTGGCACTCGCCAAACATCCTTTGACTGATTCAGGTTTGAAGCAATTTTTAGCTGACCACGCCAAAGGCAATAATTAAGAATCCTTTATTCAAAAACAGAAAAGTGTTAATCTATTTGGATTGGCACTTTTTTGCGTTTTAGGAATTTTTTAAATGAAAGATGCGGTTTGATTTGGTAAAATTTCAATTCGTGATTGCACTTTTTTCATCTATATCGAACCGATTTTTATAAAGCCCAAAAAATTCTAAATTCTCAAAACATTTCGTTGATTTTACTGTTGATTCAACGATATTTATTTACTTTTATCATTCAATTGACTTTCATTCGAAATGGCACAACAATTCATTCACGTCAAAGGCGCTCGAGTTCACAATTTAAAAAATATTGATGTCAAAATTCCCCACGGAAAAATTACTGTGGTTACAGGCCTTTCCGGCTCTGGTAAGTCCTCGCTTGCTTTTGACACCTTGTATGCCGAAGGTCAACGACGTTATGTAGAAAGTCTTTCTTCATACGCGCGACAATTTTTAGGGAAATTAGATAAGCCTGAAACCGATTTTATCAAAGGAATTTCTCCAGCGATTGCAATTGAACAAAAAGTGACTTCTAGCAATCCAAGATCAACAGTTGGCACGACAACAGAAATTTACGATTATTTAAAATTGCTTTTCGCTAGGGTTGGGAAAACGATTTCTCCTGTTTCAGGATTGGAAGTCAAAAAACACACAGTTTCAGATGTCATCGATTTTTTGATCAAACAAACAGAAGGAACAAAAGCTTATATACTCGCTCCTATTCAATCATTTGAAAAATATGGAACTGAAAGGCAGTTGACTTTATTGAAAGATCAGGGTTATGCAAGACTTTTTTTGAATGACGAAATCATTGATTTGGAAAACATAGATCCTTCTATTAAAAACATTGAAAACGCAAGGATTTTAGTCGATCGAATCAAAACTTTTCGTGAGGATGAAGAAGCGATGGTGAGGGTAGCAGATTCAATTGCGTTGGCTTTTGCTGAAGGTCAAGGTAATTGCGAAATAAACTTTCCAGATACCAATGAAACTTTCATTTTTAACAACAGATTTGAGTTGGATGGAATTGAATTTGTAGAACCGAGTGAACATTTTTTCACGTTCAATAATCCTTTTGGCGCATGTAAAACCTGCGAAGGATTTGGTTCGGTGATTGGAATTGATCCCAATTTGGTGATTCCCGACCCAAGTTTGAGCGTCTTTCAAGGAGGAATCGTCGCATGGAAAGGAGAAACAATGGGCGAATATTTGAATGAATTGGTACTTTCTGCCTCAAAATTCAATTTCCCAATCCATCGACCAATCGAAGAACTCACCGAAGCTGAATATCAGTTACTTTGGGATGGAAACAAATATTTTTCTGGACTAAACAAATTTTTCAAATTTCTAGAAAGTCAATCTTACAAAATTCAATACCGCGTGATGCTTTCTCGCTATAGGGGGAAAACCATTTGTCCTGATTGTAAAGGAACTAGATTGAGAAAAGATACGAATTATGTTACTGTTAATGGAAAAACAATTACGGAAATTGTTCTCACTCCAGTAAAAGATATTTATGCATTTTTCAAAGAATTGACTTTGGAAAGTCACGAAACACAAATTGCCAAAAGGTTGTTGCCAGAAATCACGAACCGACTGGGATTTTTGAACGAAGTTGGTTTGGGCTATTTGACCTTAAACCGTCAATCCAATTCACTTTCTGGTGGTGAATCACAACGCATCAATTTAGCTACTTCGCTGGGAAGCAGTTTGGTTGGTTCGATGTATATTTTAGACGAACCGAGTATTGGTTTACATCCGCGCGACACGCAGAAATTAATCAAAGTGTTGAAAAACTTGCGCGATTTGGGAAATACGGTCATCATTGTCGAACACGAAGAAGACATCATGGAAGCTGCAGATGAGATTTTGGACATCGGTCCGATGGCTGGAGTTTATGGTGGAGAGGTTGTTTTTCAAGGAAATCATGCGGCCTTGATTAATCAAAAAAACAGTTTGACAGCGCAATATTTAACCGGTGAGCGGAAAATTGAAATTCCTTCAAGACGCAGGAAATCAAATAATAAACTTACAGTTATTGGAGCCAAAGAAAACAATCTAAAGAATGTAACAGTCGACTTTCCATTGCACAGTTTAGTTTGTGTGACAGGTGTCAGTGGCTCGGGAAAATCAACTTTGGTCAAAGATATTTTGTATCCTGCCATGCGCAAACATCTGGGACAATTTGGTGATTTTCAAGGAAATTTCAAGGCTTTAGAAGGAGATTTAAAATTGATTAAAGAAATCGAATTTGTAGATCAAAATCCAATTGGAAAATCATCTCGAAGCAATCCTGTGACCTATGTGAAAGCGTTTGACGATATCAGAGAATTGTTTGCTCGCTTACCTTTATCGAAAGCAAGAGGTTATAAACCAGGTTTTTTCAGTTTCAATGTTGAAGGTGGAAGATGCGAAATGTGCGAAGGCGAAGGAAGAGTGACTGTTGGCATGCAATTTATGGCTGATGTTCATTTGCTTTGCGAGGCTTGCAATGGTTCACGATACAAATATGAAACTTTAGAAATTGAATTTAAAGGAAAAAATATTGCTGATATTTTGAATTTGGATATTGAAAATGCACTGGAATTTTTCAAAAATGCGGGTGATAAATTGGCTGATAAAATTGTGACCAAAATTCAACCCCTTTTTGATGTTGGTTTGGGCTATTTACAACTGGGTCAATCGTCTAGTACATTGAGTGGCGGTGAAGCACAACGTGTTAAATTGGCGTCTTTTTTAGCCAAAGGTGATGCTTCTTTGTCAACACTTTTCATTTTTGACGAGCCAACAACTGGATTGCATTTTTACGACATCGAGAAATTATTGATTGCATTTCAAAGATTGATCAATAATGGAAATTCGATCATTGTCATTGAACACAATGCAGACATTATCAAATCAGCTGATTGGGTAATTGACATAGGACCTGATGGAGGAAATGAGGGAGGCGAAATTGTTTTTACTGGCACACCAGAAGATTTGATTAAGGATAAAAATAGTTTTACAGGGAAATTTTTGGCAAAGAAATTCGTTTGAAATAGGGAAACTTAGTTGATTGTAAGTATTGATTTTATTGGTGCGTAAGTGATTCTAACGGTTAAAAACACTTATTTAAACACAAACTTGTAAATCAACACAATTCCAAAAACAATAAGCGCCGACCCAGTTATATAATTGATGATATTCATCATCTTATCTGTCAAGAAATGTTTAATTTTTCCAGCTAAGAAAACTTTTCCAAGTTCTAAACAAAGTACGATTCCTAAAACAACCAAAAAATATAAAATCATTTTCAACAAGGAAAAATGAACCGTTTTTCCTATTGCAGTTGCATTCGCCAGCCACAAAAACCATACAGCAGGATTAAAAAGATTCAACAAAAATCCTTTCGAAATCAGAAAAAATGCGGATGCTTGAGTTACAGGTTCTTCTTTATCGTCAGCCTTGATCGATTTTTTGAGGAAGTATGTCAAACCAAAAATCAATAAAATTACACCCCCTACTACAGATGAAATCTCCTGTGTTTTCGGGGAAT
>JBIKJE010000130.1:0-6179 GCA_044361165.1 Crocinitomicaceae bacterium
AAGTTGTTGAACATTGGCACCGAGTACTTCAATTGTCAAAACATTATCCGTTGGATTTGGATACAATTGCACACTGAAATTCAAGTTGTTTTCATCTAACCCAACATCATTAATCACAACACAATTTGAAGTATCACTCACGCCACATTCGGTAAGAATTACTGCGTAACTTCCATTTGTTGTGACAGTGAAATCTTGTGAATTTGCACCAGAAATCGGAGCGTTATTTACACAATTTATCCATTGATAAGAACCTGCATTTTGGGCAGAACTGATTGTTAGTCCAGATGCAGTAACATTCAAGTTTAATTGAACAGGTGTAAATGTAATTACTGTTGTAACAATGCTATCGCATCCATATATACTCTGCAATAAATCAGAGTAAGTTCCTTCAGCAGTGTATGTGTTTCCACCAATTGAATAACTTTCACCTTGACAGATTGTTTGTGGATTATTAGTTGTGTAGATTGGACGAACTGTTAATTGCGTCACAACTGTGCTGTCACAACCATAAATTGACTGCAGTAAAGTTGGATAACTTCCTGGAGTGGTATAAGTGTTTCCGTTGTAAGTATAACTTTCACCCTGACAAATGGTTTGCGGATTGTTTGTTGTGTATGTTGGACGAACTGTCAACTGAGTTACAACTGTGCTGTCACAACCAGAAATAGATTGAAGAACTGAAGGATAATTACCAGCCGTTGTGTATGTATTTCCATTGAAGGTATAACTTTCACCTTGACAAATAGTCTGTGGATTGTTAGTTGTATAAGTTGGATTTACAGTAACTGTATACGAAATAGAACTTGTGTCACACAATGTACCACCCTCTCGGATTGCTTTAAGCACATAATTACCCGACATGGCAACTGTTGAGTTAGGTCTTTGCATCGTTAATCCATTGGCAGTGTATCCATTTGGACCAGTCCATAAATAAGAAGTTGCATTTGGAACACTAGTTCCGTTTAGCACAATTGTTTGCCCTGCGCAATAGCTTGTATTTCCAGAGATAATAGATGTGACCAATGCATTTGCACATATAAAGAATGCGCGTCCTTCATAATGACTCCATTTACTCGCACTGTTTTTTACTCGAATAAATAAATTGTGATTTCCTGCTGTTAAACCTGTTGTATTGACATTTATAATTGGCGAAACATTCGTACCAGAAGTAAATGAAATTGCAGTTCCATTTCCTAATCCTGGATCGGTATCTACAAAGTATTCGCCATTTAAAATGGTTGGTGTGGAAGACGGCACACTTGGCATGACGTAAAATAATCTACCTTCATAATGACTCCAATTTCCAGCACTATTTTTCACTCGGATAAATAAGTTATGAAATCCAGAAGATAATGTTGCTGTTGACAAAGTGAGACTAGGACTAACATTTGTTCCGGCAGTGAAAGCTATAGCTGTTCCATTACCTAGGCCTGGGTCAGTATCAAAAAAATATTCTCCAGAAACAAGGTTTGTTGTTGTTGTTAAAATTTGAGTTGGCATGATATACACCATTCGGCCTTCATAATGACTCCAAATGTTTAAATTATTCTTTACTCGAATAAATAAATTATGAAACCCTGGACTTAAACTGGTTGTTGGGATTGACATACTATGGTTTACATCTGCACTTGGTGTAACTGTAAATGCCGTTCCACCACCCAAAATGGGTGCTGTATCGAAAAAATATTCTCCAGAAACAATTTGTTGGGAAAATAAATTCAACGACACAAAACAAGCGAAAAGCGTGTTTTTAATTTTAGCGTTCATACTTTTCAATTTAAAGTTGAATAAAAGCAACGATTGTCGTTTAATTTTGTGTTTTTGCGTTGAAATTTACGTTCAGTGTGCCGTTTATTGGCAAAGAAGGATTGCTTATGTCCATTTGAATCATGTGCGGAACTTGATTTGGCATTGCAAAATATCTATATCTTGAATCAGTTGTTGAACCATCAATCCAAGAATAATTTCCGCCATAAATACCGATATTTGTGCCATCCGTTCCATAATTTAAACCAGGTGAACTTGACAATAAATGAAAATCAGCAAATGGTCCAACAGTAGGATTTGTATACGTATAATCAAGAACAATTGAAACTGACGATGGTGTTGTAAATTGGGGATCTACATTAAATAAATTTCCAGTACCTGTATTCGTTCCAGAAATAATTGAAGTCCCCACTACTGGATTTGTACCAAAGAATAAGTTGTTACTAAAAGTACACAAGATAGTTGAAAGATTTAAAGTACCCGAATAGTAAAAAATGTTATTTGAAACAACCGCTCCTCTTGCCGTAAAAGTATTTTGAAAAATATTATTAGAGATAATGTTGTTAGATCCTTGAGAAGTAATAGGATTAAAACTGCTTATTAAATTATTAGAAATAGTAGAATTTACTAATGCACCAGCAGAACCACTGCTTTGTGAAACAGCAGAGATGATGTTTTGGGTTAATGTCACATTTGAATGATTGGAGGCGAGGTAAATAATAGCTATTTTATTTCTATTAAAAACTAAGTTATTTATCCCAGCACCGGATGAATTTGCATTTATATTGAAAGAGAAAACACTCAATCCATAAAATTTTGATCCTGAAGCACTCGTTGTTATGGGAAAAGTGCCATAGCTTAAATTGATAGTTTGAATTTGAACATTATAAGCTGAACTTGTAGAAAGTTGAATTTGTTTATTAGGCAAAGCTCCTTCACCAATCATGGTAAGTGGTTTATCAATAGTTACAGTACCATAATTTAAATCAGAACGATGAATATAGATGGTATCATTGCTTACTGCAGCAGTAATTGCGGCTTGTAAATCGGTATATTGCCCTGGGCTATTTACGTTGTTACTTACTGTTCTAATTGTTGCAAAAGTGTTTAATGCGGTAAAAGAAATTGCAAAAAGAACACCAAATTTCATCGTTTTTTTCATAGCTAGTTTTATTAAAGTGAACAAAGCTATGCCATTTTGAAACAGGAAAAAATACTCATTTTTGGGTATTTCTACAAAAAAATATCAAAAGTAAAAGAGGATTTTTTACCAAAAAAAAATCCGCTTCCCATTCAGAAAGCGGATTTCATATCCTAAAGTTGTTCGAAAAAATTAATCTTCAATCATTGCATAACTTTCAACGCTTGGACAAGAACAAACCAAGTTTCTATCTCCAAATGCATTGTCAACGCGACGCACAGGAACCCAATATTTGAATGTTTTCAAGTATTCTACTGGATAAACTGCTTCTTTTGGTGTGTATGGATAAGTCCACTCACGGTTGATGATGCAATCTGCTGTATGCGGTGCATTTTTGATGACGTTATTTTCTTTGTCAGCTTTTCCATCTTCGATTTGCGCGATTTCTTTTCTGATTCCAATCATCGCTTCAATGAAACGATCCAATTCAGCTTTGTCCTCACTTTCTGTTGGCTCGATCATCAATGTTCCTGCAACAGGGAAAGAAACCGTTGGTGCGTGGAAACCATAGTCAATCAAACGTTTCGCCATGTCAGCAACTTCAACTTCTGCTGTTTTCTTAAACTCACGACAATCTAAAATCAATTCGTGCGCCACTGTACCGTTTGCACCTGTGTACAAAATTGGGTAATGACCTTTTAATTCTGCGGCAATGTAATTGGCATTCAAAATCGCATTTTCAGTAGATTCTCTCAAACCTTTTGCACCCAACATTTTGATGTAACCGTAGGAAATCAACAAAATCAAGGCACTTCCGTAAGGCGCAGATGAAATAGCGTGAATCGCTTTTTCTCCACCCGCTTTGATCAACTCACTTCCTGGCAAGAAAGGCGCTAAATGAGCTGCTACTCCGATTGGTCCCATTCCTGGTCCACCACCTCCGTGAGGAATCGCGAATGTTTTGTGTAAGTTCAAGTGACAAACGTCAGCACCAATATTTCCTGGATTAGTCAATCCAACTTGTGCATTCATGTTGGCACCGTCCATGTAAACTTGTCCACCATTTTCGTGGATGATGGAAGTAATTTCTTTGATTCCTTCTTCGAAAACACCGTGTGTTGAAGGATAAGTTACCATCAAACCAGCCAAAGTATCTTTCAATTCTTCCGCTTTCGCTTTCAATGCTGGAATGTCAATGTTTCCATTTTCATCACAACCAGTTACAACCACTTCAAAACCTGCCATTACCGCAGATGCTGGATTCGTACCATGCGCTGAAGAAGGAATAATCATGTGTTTTCTGTTGAAATCGCCATTTGCTTCGTGGAAAGCTTTGATAACCATCAAACCAGCGTATTCTCCTTGAGCACCAGAATTTGGTTGCAAAGAAACCGCCGCAAAACCTGTTGATTCACACAAATCTTTTTCCAATTGACGCAACATTTCGTGGTATCCAGTTGCTTGTTCCAATGGACAAAATGGGTGCATGTTCGCAAACTGAGGATTCGTAATCGGCATCAATTCAGACGCTGCGTTCAATTTCATCGTACAAGAACCCAAAGCAATCATACTGTGAACCAACGAAATATCTTTGTTTTCTAACAATTTCAAGTAACGCATCATTTGCGATTCTGAATGGTGTTTGTTGAATGTTGGATGCGTTAAAATGGCATCAGTTCTCAAATAAGCATCAGCAATTTGAATATCGTTGATCAATGCAGTTTCTTCAACCGATTTTCCATTAACAGAAGCAAAAACAGCAATCAAATTATTTACATCTTTTTCAGTGATTGATTCACCAAAACTGATTGTTACTTGGTTGTCGTTTACATAACGGAAATTCATTTCTGCAGATTCCGCTGCTGCTTTCAATGCAGAAGAAGAAACACCTGCTGGAAGTTCAATCCAAAGTGTGTCGAAATAATCTTTGTTCAATAATTTATAACCCGCCTTTTCAATTCCATTGGCAGCTGTTACCGCTTTTCCGTGGATAGAAGTAGCGATTTCACGCAATCCATGTGGTCCGTGATATACTGCATACATACTTGCCATCACAGCCAATAATGCTTGCGCCGTACAAATGTTTGAAGTTGCTTTATCGCGTTTGATATGTTGCTCACGTGTTTGCAAAGCCATTCTCAAGGCAACGTTGTCGTCAGCATCTCTCGATACTCCAATGATACGTCCTGGAATGGTACGTTTGTATTCTTCTTTGCAAGCAAAAAATGCTGCATGAGGTCCACCGTAACCCATTGGAACACCGAAACGTTGAGAAGAACCCAACACTACATCAGCACCCATTGAACCTGGAGATTTTAATAAAACCAATGCCATGATATCTGCCGCAACAGCTACCCGAATTTCGTTTGATTTCATGGTTTGGATAAATGCTTCGATGTTTTTGATACGACCGTAAGCATCTGGATATTGAACAATGGCTCCAAAATAAGAAGCATCGCCTGTAAATGTTTCAGGATTTCCGATGGTCAACTCAATTCCTAAGTTGGCAGCGCGTCCTTTGATAATGTCGATTGTTTGTGGGAAAGCAAATTCAGAAACGAAAAATTTATTTCTTCCTTCTTTGATTTCATTTCGTGAGCGAGAATTGTAGAACATCAACATCGCTTCCGCAGCTGCAGTTCCTTCGTCCAACAAAGATGCATTTGCGATTTCCATTCCAGTCAAATCCAACACCATTGTTTGGAAATTCAACAAAGCTTCCAAACGGCCTTGAGAAATTTCAGCTTGGTAAGGCGTGTAAGCCGTGTACCATCCTGGATTTTCCAATACGTTGCGCAAAATTACTGACGGTACGATGGTATCGTTGTATCCCAAACCAATGTAAGATTTGAAAACTTTATTTTGAGCACCGATCGCTGCGATGTGTGTCAAATATTCTTGTTCCGTCATCGCATCGCTGATGTTCAATTCGCCTTTCAAGCGGATGTGAGCTGGAATTGTTTTATCGATTAATTCTGAAATACTGGAAAATCCTGTTTTCTCAAGCATTGCTTGCTTTTCAGCAGCGTTTGACCCAATGTGTCTTTCGGAGAATGCGCTCATCTTTGATACGTCTTTAAAGTGTGGACGCAAAGATACAATTGAATAAATTAATATTGGATATTTGGGAATGGAAATTTGAATTTTTTGGTTTGACTGATGAATAAACCATTCAAATGGTTTACCCCTCCAATTTATAAAACATCAAAAAAACGAAAATTTAATCAAAAAATGATTGGCATTTAATCAATTTGTTTCTTAAATTTAA
>JBIKJE010000131.1:0-6165 GCA_044361165.1 Crocinitomicaceae bacterium
AAATTTTAACACATCAATTAAAACTTTACCTTTGGATTAACAAAAAAAACTATAAAGTTATGAAAAGAACATTACTCATTTTGGGGAACGTTGTTTTGGGTGCAGGTTTTTCCTTTGCTCAACAAACGCCAGTTTCTCAATCGCCACAAAATAAAAGCGTGGTTTTAGAAGAATTGACAGGTATCAATTGCCAATTTTGTCCAGACGGTCACTTAAGAGCAAAACAAATTGATGAAGCCAACCCAGGAAAAGTGGTTTTGGTGAATATTCATGCTGGTGGTTTTGCCGCGCCAGGAGCAGGTCAGCCGGACTTAAGAACGACAGATGGAACTGCTTTGGACGCATTTTTGGCTCCAGAAGGATATCCAGCAGGGGCAGTTCAAAGAACTGCATTTGGTGCTGAAGCATTTTTAGCAACAGGTCGTGGAAACTGGACAAGTCAAGTTGCTGCTCGTTTGGCGGAAGCTTCTCCAGTTAATATCGCGATGGACGCAACAATTGATGCTGCAACTAGAGTGTTAACTTTGAATGTTGAGATGTTTTATACAACTCCGCAAGCTGCAGGAACAAACCAGTATTTGAATATTGGTTACGTTCAAAATAATTTTGAAGGTCCACAAACCGCTGGTGCAACTTACAATCCAACAGCAGTGTTGCCTAATGGAAACTACTTACACCAACACATGTTCCGTGGTTTTTTAAATGCAGGAGGAACTTGGGGTGAAGCGATTGATGCTTCTCAAACAGGAGTAATTACAAAAACAGTTACTTACACTTTGCCAGCTGCAATCAACGGTGTTGAATTAAATATTGGCGAATTAGAATTCTTTGCTTTCTTGCACGAGGGTCAAAATACATATACAAACAGTAAAATCATTTCTGCCGCTGAAGTAACTCCTACTTATGTAAATGTTCCTGCTGCGACTGCAATTTTGCAATCTATCAACAATGAATTTAACATTGGTTGTGCTACTAACGGAAGCATTTCTCCAATCGTAAAAGTTAAAAATAGCGGTGATGCAATCAGTGCTTTGTCTTTCTCTTCAACTGTAAACGGTGGTACACCAGTAGTTTACAACTGGACTGGAAACATTCCTGCATTTGGAACAGCTGATATTACAATTCCTACTTTGAACTTCTCTCCAGTTGCTTCAAATAGTGTAACTGTTACTTTGACATCTGTTAATGGTGGTGCAGGTACTGTTGGTGCAACAGCTTCTGCTTCTAAAAACATCACTAAAGCTGCAACAGCTACTGGTACAATGATCACTTTGGAAATCATGACTGATAACTATCCTGCAGAAACTACATGGCAGTTATTGAACAGCTCTAATACTGCAGTTGCAAATGGCGGTCCTTATGTTGGAAACGGTCAAAACGCAGGTGGTGCTGATGCATTGAAAACTAAAACACACGATATCACACTTCCAGGTTCTGATTGCTACAGTTTGAAATTAATGGATTCATATGGTGACGGTTTCACATATGGTACTAATCCAGCTGGTGGATATGGTTTTAGAATCAAACAAGGTGCAAACACTTTGTACACAAACTTGAAAGCTCCTTTTGATTTCGGCGGTGCTACAACTGTTGATGGTGTATTGAATTTCGTATTGGGAATCAATGAAAATGAAGAAGTATTAACAATGTTCAACATCTATCCAAACCCAGCTCAAAACGAAGCTACTTTGGATATCGCTACAAATAACAACTCTAAAGTTTCTTACCAAGTTGTAAATGCATTAGGTCAAGTTGTTATCGCTGACGATTTAGGTACTGTTAACGGTCAAAAAACTGTAAATGTAAACACTTCTAAATTAAATGGTGGAATGTACTTTGTGAACATTACTATCAATGGTGTTTCAACTCAAAAACCTTTGTCAATTATCAAATAAATAATTACAAAGTTTCAACGTTTTCAAAGGCGGACTGTTTTGTACAGTCCGCTTTTTTTGTTTAAATTTGCCACCTTACTTTAGTAAAAAAATATTATGGCGAAAGTTCGCAAACAAGACGCATTAGATTATCATTCTTCCGGGAAACCAGGGAAGATTGAAGTAGTACCTACAAAGCCATACTCCACACCAAGAGATTTGTCACTGGCTTATTCTCCTGGCGTTGCTGAACCATGCTTGAAAATAGCTGAAAATAAAGACGATGTTTACAAGTATACATCAAAAGGGAATTTAGTTGCCGTAATTTCAAATGGCACCGCCGTTTTGGGACTAGGAGACATAGGACCTTTGGCTTCTAAACCTGTAATGGAAGGAAAAGGTGTATTGTTTAAAATATTCGCTGATATTGATGTTTTTGACATTGAAATTGACGCAAGTGATCCTGAACTTTTCATTCAAACAGTGAAGGCAATTTCTCCTACATTTGGAGGAATTAATTTGGAAGACATTAAAGCACCTGAGGCTTTTGAAATTGAAAGAAGATTAAAAGAGGAATTAGATATTCCTGTCATGCACGACGACCAACACGGAACGGCAATTATTTCCTCAGCAGCTTTACTTAACGCACTTGAACTTGCAAATAAAGACATTAAAGATGTGAAAATTGTGATTTCTGGAGCTGGAGCAGCTGCCATGTCTTGTGCTAAATTATATACTACCCTTGGAGCAAAATATGAAAATATTTTCATGTTCGACAGCAAAGGTTTATTGTCTAAAAAACGAACAGAATTAGAAGCTGAAAAATTACTTTTTGGTTCACATGACGAAGAAGTCTCCTTGGTTGAAGCCTTTGTTGGTGCAGATGTTTTCCTTGGATTATCTAAAGGAAATATAGTTTCCAAAGAAATGGTTGCCAGTATGGCGGCCGATCCAATTGTTTTTGCCCTTGCAAATCCAGATCCAGAGATTACTTATAAAGACGCTATGTCTGTTCGTGAAGACATTATCATGGCAACAGGTCGATCAGACCATCCTAATCAGGTAAATAATGTACTGGGATTTCCTTTTATCTTTAGAGGTGCTTTGGACGTTCGCGCCACAACCATCAATGAAGAAATGAAATTGGCTGCTGTAAAAGCAATTGCTTCTTTGGCAAAAGAAACCATTCCGGAAGAAGTTATTGAAGCTTATGGTGATAAAAACATTTCTTTTGGTCGTGAACAAATAATTCCGAAACCATTAGATACACGTTTGATTTATTACGTAGCACCTGCTGTTGCAAAAGCAGCGATGGATTCTGGCGTAGCTAAGAACCCTATTTTAGATTGGGAAGCTTATGAAATGGAGCTAAAAAGCAGGTTAGGATTAGATAATAAATTGATTAGAAATTTAACAATCAAAGCGCAAAGCAACCCAAAAAGAGTGGTATTTGCAGAAGCAGACCATTATAAAATTTTAAAAGCGGCACAATTTGCTAGTGAAGAAGGAATTGCATATCCAATCTTGCTTGGTAAAAGAAAGAAAATTGAAAGTTTAATCAACGAATATGCGTTGGAGTTTTCTGAATTTGAAATTGTAGATCCAAAATCAGAAGAAGAAGAAGAAAGAAGAATTCGTTTTGGAAAAGGATTTTTTGAAAATAGAAAGCGCAAAGGTTTTACAGAGTTTGAATCTATTCAAATTATGCGCGAAAGAAACCATTTTGGCGCAATGATGGTAGAAACAGGAGAAGCAGATGCAATGATTTCTGGTTTGACAAGAAATTATAGGGATGTAGTTAGGCCTGCGATTCAAACGATTGGTACACAAAAAGACGTGAATGTTGTTTCTGGTCTTTATATTTTGATGACCAAACGAGGACCATTGTTCTTGGCTGATACAACCATTAATATGGATCCTACAGCAGAAGAAATCGCCGAAATTACCAGCAATGTGGCCAAAACAATTCGCAAATTTAAAGTAACGCCAAAGATTGCTTTGTTGAGCTACTCAAACTTTGGTTCATCACCTGGAAAAGATGCTGATAAGATGGCTCAAGCAGTGGAAATTTTACATGAAAAATATCCTTCCATTTGTGTTGATGGAGAATTGCAAGCCAACTTTGCTTTGAACAGTGATTTGATGAACGAAAAATTTGGCTTTTCTACACTGGCAAACAAGCAAGTAAACACATTGATTTTTCCGAATCTTTCCTCAGGAAACATCGCATATAAATTATTGCAAGAATTAACAGAAGCAGAAACGATTGGACCAGTTTTAGTTGGCTTGAAAAAATCAATTCATGTAGTTCAAATGGGCGCATCTGTTAGAGAAATTATCAATATGGTAAAAGTTGCTGTAGTGGACGCTCAAAACAAATAGTTATTTTTGATGGTTCGCACGTCTTTTTGATGAGCGATGGTCATCTAATCAATACGCTGAAAAATGATTACGCACCTGAATGGTAAATTAATAGAGAAAAACCCAACCAATTTAATCATAGAATGTGGTGGAATTGGATATGAAGTAAAAATCTCTTTGAATACATTTTCTGCACTTTCTTCTGATGAATCAATTTTGATTTATACGCAATTTATTGTGCGCGAGGACGCTCAATTACTTTATGGTTTTGCAATTAAAGAAGAAAGAGAAATGTTTAATCATTTGATTTCGGTTTCAGGTATAGGGCCAAATACCGCCATGATTATGCTTTCTTCACTTTCTACGGAAGATATTGCACTAGCAATTCAAAACGAAGACGTTAGAACAATTCAAAGTATCAAAGGAATTGGTGTAAAAACCGCACAACGCGTTATCATCGATTTGAAAGATAAAATGTTAAAATTCAATATTACAGCAGGAAATATTTTCTCAGGAAACAATACGAATCGATTTGATGCGTTAACCGCTTTGGTTTCCTTAGGTTTTGATAAAAAAGCCGCAGACAAAGCTTTAGATAAAGTGAGTACTGGTGATGAAACCGTTGAAAAACTAATCAAAGACGCACTCAAAATTTTGTAAGTTTTGAAAAAAGATATTTTTATTAATAAGTTATTGAACCTTAAGACATTATTTTTTGTCTTGACGTGTATGTTTACCAATTTGGTCTTCGGGCAAAATAATCCACCGGATACTTTACCGTTTCCAATCAACAATAATATTGATCCAACACAAACAACCACTCAGAGTTTTGATTTGGGTGATCCATCTTCTGTTACTCCTTCGATAGTTTATGATCCAAAAACGGGTACTTACATTTTTAAAGAGACAATTGGTCAATCTGATTTGAATTACCGAAATCCTTCCATGATGACGGTGGAAGAATATTTGGAATATGAACGTCGCAAAGCGATGCAAGAAAATTGGAAGGAAAAAATTGATGCTGAAACGCAAGCTAAAAGAGGTTTTCAACCATCAATTAAAATCCCCGGGAAAGCATTTACGAATATTTTTGGTTCCAACGAAATCAGTATTCGTCCGCAAGGGTCTATTGAATTGTCTTTTGGAGTCAATTCTTCTAGATATGATAATCCTATTTTGCCCGTTAAACAAAGAAGAATTACTCGATTCGATTTCCAGCAACAAATTCAATTAAACTTAGTTGGACAAATTGGAACAAAAATTAAATTGAATGCTAGCTACAATACCCAAGCAGCTTTTGATTTTGACAACATTACCAAACTTGGTTATACGGGTGATGAAGACCAAATCATGCAAAAATTGGAAGTTGGTAACGTTACACTTCCTTTGAAAACATCTTTGATTCAAGGTTCTCAAGTTTTGTTTGGAGTTTATTCGCAGATGAAATTCGGACGATTTACGGTCGATGGAATTATGGCTTCATCTAAGAGTAAACGACAAGAAATTAACATTGCTGGAAAGGCCCAAATCCAGCCATTCGAAATTTCTGCTGATAACTATGAAGCCAATAGACACTATTTCATTAATTTAAATTTCCGAGACGAATATGATGAAGCAATGTCAACTTTGCCAATTCCAAAATCTGAAATAAATATCACAAGAATGGAAGTTTGGTTGACAAACCGTGTCAACAATACTGAAAATACAAGAAATATTGTCGCTTTTGCAGATTTAGGTGAATCAAAAGCACAAAACGTGGAGGGAACTCCAGGATCTTTAACAAATGCTAAATTTCCTGATAACGAAGCCAATGGATTATATGAGTGGGCCGCGGCTCAAGCAGGAATTAGAGGTTTCTCCAATGCAGTTTCTACTCTATCAGCACAAGGTGTGTCTCCAGGTCCTTTTGAGCAAGCGAAGCATTATGAAA
>JBIKJE010000132.1:0-6056 GCA_044361165.1 Crocinitomicaceae bacterium
GAAAAAACAAATAATACAAGGTAGCTTATTGGTTGCGCTTGGTGCGGCATGTTATGGTCTTTTAGCCACTTATGTCAAACTTGCTTATGATGACGGTTTCAATATTGCAGAAATAACTGTTTCTCAATTTGTTATTGGAATGATTGGTTTGCTAATCTTGAATGCTTTTGTCAAGAAAAAAGATAAGATATCAATAAATACATCAAATAAATCAAACATCTTTAAGTTAATTTTGGCTGGTACTTCCCTTGGGTTAACAAGTACTTTTTACTATTTAGCAGTACAATTAATACCTGTTTCAATTGGTATCGTCTTACTGATGCAAACAGTTTGGATGGGTGTTG
Source organism: Crocinitomicaceae bacterium (assembly GCA_044361165.1). Taxonomy (GTDB): domain Bacteria; phylum Bacteroidota; class Bacteroidia; order Flavobacteriales_D; family Crocinitomicaceae; genus JAQVCM01. The sequence goes on from JBIKJE010000132.1 coordinate 345, forward strand.
TGTTGGATGTTATTTTGACCAAAAAAACACCTTCATTCGGAAAAATAATTGCTGTAATTTTAATCATATTTGGAACAATTCTAGCAACAAATATGCTGTTTGATGTCCAAAAAATCAATTTTATTGGTATTGGTTGGGGGCTACTTGCTGCGGTTTCTTACACTGTTTCAGTTTATACGTCAGGGAAAATTGCTGTTGGAATGCATGCATTTCGAAGAACAATTTGGATGCTTTTAGGTGGTTTGATTATTGTACTTGCGATTTCTATTCCTTCAATAATTGAAAAATTTGATTGGCAGATCTTTACAAGTTGGGGAATTGTATTGGCGCTTTTTGGTACCATTTTGCCTCCGGTTTTGTTTTCGATTGGAATGCCGAAAATCAATCTCGGATTGGGAGCTATCCTTTCGTCAGTAGAAATTCCTGTTTCAGTTTTAATGGCTTATTTTCTACTCCATGAAAAAGTAAATCTGTACCAATGGTCTGGTATCATTTTGATTATGATTACAGTAATACTAATGAATTTACCAAGAAAAGACCGAAACTAATTGCTGTTTTGTTTCGCTTTTATTTTTTCCAAAATCGTGCAACCAACTAGATCTGCTCTTTGCTTAGCCATTTCCGCAGTTTCGCCCACAAATAATTCATCAATTGTTTCTTTGAAAAGTTTGATCCAAATTTCAAAATGTTCTGCTTTCAAGGGCATGTGTAGATGTTTCTCTGTTACATTGGTTTTATAACCTGGTTCACTGATTAACACAAACGACCAAAAATGAACCATTTGCGGTTTGTGTGCTTCAAAATCCAATCCCTTAAAAAAAGGAGCCAATATTTCATTTTGAAATACTTTCCCGTAAAAAATTTCTATTAAATTTTCTATTTCTGCTTTGTTTGTGATGTCTTTCATGGCTTGAATTTTTGCAATCACAAGGTACAAAAAAAGCGCTACAAGTTGATTTTTGCAGCGCTTTAATTAGTCAATTATGATATAAATCACCCTGAACACATTTCGCATCCGTCTGGATCATCTAATGAACATGCAATGGCAGCTTGCTCTTCCTCAATTGATTTTACAATTGCATCTTGAACATTGCTTGCTGGTTGTTCTGTAATGTTTTTATCCACTGTGAACTTGATTGCATCCGTAGCTGCTTTCGTTCTCAAGTAATACATTCCTGTTTTCAATCCTTTTTTCCAACCGTAGAAATGCATCGAAGTCAATTTTCCAAAGTTTGCATTTTCCATGAAAATGTTTAAAGATTGTGATTGACAGATGTATGCGCCACGATCAGCTGCTAATTCAATGATAGATTTTTGTGAAATCTCCCAAGCAGTTTTATACAATTCTTTGATATTTGCAGGGATTTCATTGATGTTTTGAACTGAACCATTTGAAGCCATCAATTTTTGACGCATTTCTTTGGTCCACAAACCTTCTTTCACCAAATCTTTCAATAAATGTTTGTTCACAATAATGAATTCTCCAGACAATACACGACGTGTATAAATGTTAGAAGTATATGGTTCAAAACATTCGTTATTTCCTAAAATTTGTGCCGTTGAAGCTGTTGGCATTGGAGCAAGTAACAAAGAGTTTCTTACACCGTGTGTTTTAACTTCTTCTTTCAAAACATCCCATTCCCAACGATTTGTTGGCGTAACACCCCACATATCAAATTGGAATACACCTTGAGAAGTTGGCGAACCTGCGAATGTTTCGTAAGCACCTTCAACTTTCGCTAAATCTTTAGACGCAGTCATTGAAGCGTAATAAATCGTTTCAAAAATCTCGCGATTTAAAGCTCTAGCTTCTTCTGATTCAAAAGGATAACGCAACATGATGAATGCATCCGCTAAACCTTGAACTCCTAGTCCAATTGGTCTGTGACGTAAATTTGAATTCTTTGCTTCCTCTACTGGATAGTAATTTCCGTCGATAATTCTGTTTAAGTTGATTGTAGCTTGATAAGTTACTTCAAACAATTTATCGTGGTCAAATTTTCCATCTTCAGTCACAAATTTTGGCAAAGCCAAAGAAGCTAAATTACAAACTGCAATTTCATCTGGAGCTGTATATTCAATGATTTCAGTACACAAGTTTGAAGACTTGATCGTACCCAAATTCTGTTGGTTTGATTTTGCGTTCGCAGCATCTTTATACAACATATAAGGCGTACCAGTTTCAATTTGAGATTCCAAAATTTTGAACCACAAATCTTGTGCTTTGATTGTTTTTCTTCCTTTTCCTTCAGCTTCGTATTTTGTATATAATGCTTCAAATTCAGCACTGTGCGTATCAGATAAACCTGGACATTCGTGAGGACACATTAAAGTCCAATCTCCATTAGTTTCAACACGCTTCATGAACAAATCTGGAATCCAAAGTGCATAAAATAAATCTCTTGCACGTTGTTCTTCTTTTCCGTGATTTTTCTTTAAATCCAAGAAATCAAAGATGTCAGCATGCCAAGGCTCTACGTACATTGCGAAAGAACCTTTTCTTTTTCCTCCACCTTGATCAACGTAACGAGCAGTATCATTGTAAACTCTCAACATCGGTACAATACCGTTTGAAGTTCCATTTGTTCCTTTAATGTAAGACCCTGTAGCACGAATATTGTGAATAGCCAAACCAATTCCACCAGCCGATTGAGAAATCTGAGCGCAAGATTTCAATGTATCGTAAATTCCTTCAATGCTATCGTCTTTCATCGTTAAAAGAAAGCAAGAAGACATTTGTGGTTTTGGAGTACCTGCATTAAACAAAGTTGGAGTTGCGTGCGTGAACCAACCTTCAGACATCAAATTGTAAGTTTTGATAGCTGATTGAATATCATTTTTATGAATCCCAACAGAAACTCTCATCAACATCTGTTGAGGTCGTTCGACGATTTCACCATTCAATTTCAAAAGATAAGAACGCGTTAACGTTTTGAAACCGAAGTAATCGTATCTAAAATCTCTATCATAAATGATGCTTGAATCCAAGGTGTCACGGTTCGACATGATTGCTTGGTAAACATCTTCTGCCAATAAACTTGCTGGTTGATTCGTTTTAGGATCAATGTAATTGTACAAATCTTCCATTACTTCAGAAAAAGACTTTTTAGTGTCTTTGTGCAAGTTGGAAACTGCAATTCTAGATGCCAACAACGCATAATCAGGATGATCAATTGTTTTAGCGGCTGCTACTTCAGCAGCTAAATTATCCAAATCTGTGGTTGAAACACCATCATAAATTCCTTCAATGACTTTCATCGCAACAGCTTCAGGCGAAACCAACGGATCTAATCCGTAGCACATTTTCACAATGCGTGCTGTGATTTTGTCAAACTTTACGGCCTCTTTTCTACCGTCTCTTTTAATTACATACATAGTGCGCTCGGGGTTTTTAATTTTTAAATTTTGTTATTTGTTTGGATTTAGAAATCTTCATCAATGGTAAAATCTTGGGTGTTTTTGCCATCAAGCACGCCTGCTTTTTGGTACTCCCCTACTCTTTTTTCAAAGAAATTTGTTTTACCTTGAATCGATATCATATCCATGAAATCAAATGGATTTGTGGCATTGTAAATTTTTTCATTACCTAATTCTTGTAACAATCTATCAGCAACAAATTCAATGTATTGAGACATCAAATCGCTGTTCATTCCAATCAATTTTACAGGAAGAGCATCTAAAATAAATTCTTTCTCAATTTCAACTGCATCCAAAATAATTTGTTTTACTTGATCTTTTGAAAGTTTATTTACGACATGATTGTTGTACAACAAACAAGCAAAATCACAATGCAATCCTTCGTCTCTTGAAATTAATTCATTCGAGAATGAAAGTCCTGGCATCAAACCACGTTTTTTCAACCAAAAAATGGAGCAAAACGAACCTGAAAAGAAAATTCCTTCAACCGCAGCAAAAGCAACCAATCTTTCTGCGAAATTCCCTTGTTCAATCCATCTCAAAGCCCAATCTGCTTTTTTGCGAACACAATCCATTGTATCGATTGCATTGAAAAGATAATTTTTGTCAGCGGTGTCCTTGATGTAAGTATCAATCAACAAAGAATATGTTTCGGAATGAACATTTTCCATTGCTACTTGGAATCCATAAAAGAATTTGGCTTCAGTATATTGTACTTCAGACAAAAAATTCTCAGCTAAATTTTCGTTTACAATTCCATCTGATGCAGCGAAAAATGCCAAGACATGCTTTACAAAATGACGTTCGTTGTCGTTCAATTTATTTTCCCAATCGATCAAGTCTGGAGATAAATCAATTTCTTCTGCTGTCCAAAAACTTGCCTCGGCGCGTTTGTAGAAAGACCAGATGTCATCATGCTGAATTGGAAACAAAACAAATCTGTTTTCATTTGCTACCAATATCGGTTCATTCTGTGTCATTTTTTAATGTTTTTTTAGTTCAATATATCTAGCACATAAAACAAGATTTTGTTCTATTTTCTGTGACCTTTTTAATTTTATTTTTTCTCAAAAATCTTTTGGAGAGAAGATTTTTAAATTTGGGTGTTTGCCACCCTTTGAGGTGTACAAAAATTGTCATTTTTTATTCCTTTCGCAAGTAAAGAAATTCACAAAATCTGTATCTTTTCAACATTCACTTTTCAAACCCCTTTGCTATCAACCGATAGGTGGCTTATTAACATTTCAAATAAAGATATTCACACCTTAAAACTGCACAATTGTCGATATTTCAACAATATTCATCAACCAATTGAAACTAGTTGAATTATGACTATTTTTTTATAAATTTAAGCCCAAATAAGAGAGATGTCAAGTTAATTTTTGCCTTGTTTTAAACATTCAAATGTTCATATATGAGAGAACCTTTTCAAACCCAATCAAAGGCAGTCAAATGGTCAAAAAAAATACTCCTTTGGAAGGAAGATTTATTACATTTAGTCTACCCGTCAAGTTGTCTTTGTTGTGCAAAAGAATTGACAATTGGAATGAGAAATATTTGTGACATTTGTGATGCCAATATACGCTATACCTACTTCGAAAATTTTAGCGAACCCAGTGCCCTCGATAAACTCTTTTGGGGAAGGTGCAATTTAACTTCTACTTGTGCATTTTTACATTTTGAACAAGATTCTAGTACCCAACAAATTTTACATGCAATTAAATACCAAGGCAAAAAGGACCTAGCAGCAGAATTGGGAGCTAGATTTGGTGAACGACTAGCCCAAAATCAATCCAAATTTGGATCCATTGAAGTACTAATCCCTGTCCCATTGCATCCAAAAAAGAAATTTATCCGCGGGTACAACCAAAGTGAATGCATCGCGATTGGAATTGCAAAAAGTACGCAAATAGCAGTAAATACCACTTTTTTAACCAAAGGGGTTCACACTGAAAGTCAAACAAAAAAAGCCAATCGTTTTTTAAGATGGGACAATGTTTCTGATGTCTTTCACCTAGATATCAGTAAATTAAATGGAGTCAAGCACATTGCTTTGGTAGATGATGTAGTGACTACAGGCTCAACATTGGAATCTTGTATTCAAAAAATTCAGAAAGTCTTACCAGATATTCAAATAACTGTGCTTAGTTTAGCGATTGCAAAATGATTGAAAAAACAAATACTCAAAAAATACTCATTATAGGTGCAGGTTTGGCTGGAATCTGTGTTGCCAGAAGACTACATGAAAACCACTTTGACTTCAAAATTATTGATCAAGGATTAAATGAAAGTTCT
>JBIKJE010000133.1:0-6036 GCA_044361165.1 Crocinitomicaceae bacterium
CATGTGATTCAATTTTTGGAGCAAAATTACGGTTACGCGAACCTTGCAAATCTGGAAGGTGGCATTTTAGATTGGATTCGTCAAATCGATCCTTCATTATCTGCATATTGATGCAATTAAAAAATTAAAATGAATCGTAAAACAATCAATTCCGTTGTTATTCTAGGTCTCATTTCATTAATGAGCATTCTTTTTGTGCAATATTATTGGATTAAAAAAACGGTCGCAGCACAAGAAAAAGACATCGCCATTCAGCAAAAAGAGGATTCGTTGAACATGAAGCAATTTTCTGAAGATGTTCACATTTCTTTGCGCAATGTTTTACAATCCATATCTACCCAATATTCAGATAGTTCTGATTTATTTGGCGCGGTGAAGCAAGTTAAAACCAATTATTTTAGTGTTGATATTCACGAAGAATTGAATCCATTTTACTTGGAAACGTTGTTGATTCGTGAGTTTTATGAGCACAATGTTCACCAAGATTTTCAATACGGAATTTACGATTGTTTTTCTGACAGCATCGTTTTTGGGAATTTAATTCACTTTTCGAAAGACACCCTTTATGCACAAGTCAAAGATTCAACGAAAGAATTCAAATTTCCGAAATTGAAACTCAACAATAGCGGACATTATTTTACGGTTTATTTCCCTAATTTAATCACCAAATCAATCAATCCTGCTGACGAATTAGGTTCACCTTGGATTTTGATGCTCATCATTGTATCGGTTGTGTTTGTTTTCTTTGCTTTTGCTATTAACATCATCGTGAAACAAAAAAGATTGTCGGAAATCAAAACGGATTTCATCAACAACATGACGCACGAATTGAAAACGCCCATTTCGACCATTGCATTATCTAGCGACATGCTAATGCGTGGAGATTTTACGAACGATCCTGAAAAACTCAAACGCTACGCAAGCATCATTTACAAAGAAAATAAACGCCTTGAAAACCAAGTTGAACGTGTTTTGAATGTCGCCAAAATGGACAAAGACACGCTGCATTTGAAAAAGGAATTGTTTGACATGCACGATTTAATCGAAGAAGTGCGCGACAATTTTGAATTCAACCAAGCGGATCACGGCGGAGAAATTTCTTTGGATTCACAAGCCGTAGATTTCAGTATTCAGGCTGATCCCGTGCACATTAGCAATGTTGTTTTTAATCTATTGGACAATGCCATCAAATACTGTGAGGTAAATCCAGCGATTTCCATCAAAACCAAAAATGAAAAAAATGGTTTTGTACTGGAAATTACCGACAACGGAATCGGGATAAAACGCGAAGACATCAAATTAATTTTTGACAAATTCTACCGCGTACCCACAGGAAACCTGCACAATGTTAAGGGATTTGGTTTGGGATTGTATTATGTGAAAATCATTATCGAACAGCACGGAGGAAATATTCAAGTCAAAAGTTCAGTCGGAAAAGGAACGACTTTCACTTTGTGGTTGCCAATAAGATAAAATCTTAAAGCACCTTTATCCGCAAAAAGCCAAAGGGAAAACTATAAACGAGTTGAAATTTCAGAAAGGATTAAATTTTTTGTTTTCACAACTTGGCCTTGGAAGAAAGGTTTTTCGAAGTGCACTGAAAAAGTAGACTTTTGGAGGAAGCTACGCAGTTTCAACGGAGTAGATCACCGACAAAATCACGTTTTCAGAAGCTTTGAAAATAAAGCGCCCTTAGTAAAAAATTATTTTGTGTTAAAATTTGCGCTTTAACTTGATGACTCAGCCTTGATTTTTGGGTTCGTTTTGATCAAGCAAAAGGAACAAAAGATTTTAGTCAGACGATAGTCTTTTCAAAATTAAAGCGTACCTTTAATAAAAAATCAAAAGTGAAATGCCAATGTTTTGTCAATTCAATTGATTGATAAAATGACCAAAATGGAACCAAACAAAGATTTAAAATTTGCGGTGCTTATTGATGCCGATAACGTGCCTTATTCACACGTAAAAGAGATGTTTCAGGAGATTGCCAAATATGGCACACCGACTTTCAAACGAATTTATGCCGATTGGACAAAGCCAACCGTTTCAGGATGGAAAAAAGTGTTGCTAGAAAATGCGATTCAACCGATTCAACAATACAGTTATACCACAGGAAAAAACGCGTCCGACAGCGCATTAATTATTGATGCGATGGATATACTATATACTGGAAAAGTAGATGGATTTTGCATCGTTTCGAGCGACAGTGATTTCACGAGATTGGCAACGAGATTGAGAGAATCAGGCATGAAAGTGATTGGAATTGGTGAAAAAAAAACGCTGACACCTTTCATTACTGCTTGTGATAAATTCATCTATTTGGAGATTCTAAAACCGAAGGAAATTATTCCGAGTGCCGATGAAAATTCTCCAACGAAAGAGAAAAAACAAAATCCGTTGAATTTAATTGATCCTGAATTAATTAAATTGGTAACAAAGAGTATCGAAGATTTAGAAGAAGAAGATGGTTGGACATTTTTGGGTGAATTGGGAAATCTGCTATTGAAGAAAAAACCAGATTTTGACCCAAGAAATTACGGTTTTACCAAGATGTTGCCGCTTTTCAAAAGCATGGATATTTTTGAGATTGACGAACGTGAATCGGGCAGAACAAACGTAAAGCACATCTACATTCGCTTGAAAAAAACCAGCTCAAAAAAATAATTTTAGGCAAATGAAAACTGATTTAGTTGAAAAAATCACCAAATCTGAAAAAGAGCAATTAGACAAGTTGCATAAAATTGTTCAAGACTCCATTGAAGCGGAAGAATTAATCATTCAAAATTTATTGAATCCACCAATGGAAATTTTGACGCAAGGACAGCGAATCTCTGATAAAGTGGCCTATTTCGGCGGAAGTTGGAAGTTTATCATTTTCTTTGGTGTTTTCCTTACGATTTGGATTATCTTCAATATTTTCGCGCTCGGTGTTTGGAAATTTGACCCTTATCCATTCATTTTGATGAATTTAATTTTGTCGTGCATCGCTGCATTGCAAGCACCAATTATCATGATGAGTCAAAACCGCCAAGAGGAAAAAGACAGAAAACGCAGCGAAAACGATTACTTGATCAACTTGAAATCTGAAATGCAAATCAGAAGTTTGCACCAAAAAATGGACTTGCTTTTAGAAGACCAAATCAAAACATTATTTGAAACGCAACAAAAGCAATTTTTGATTTTGAAAGAGATTGATGAGAAGTTGGAGTTGTTGAAAAAGGGGTAGTTTTAAATAATTTTATTTCCAAACCAGAAGATTTTCTCACCTCTTCTTTTATGAAATCGTTGGTAAAAGAGGTGCCAAATATCGTTAGCTTCGTTTCCGATATTTATCTGAAACGACGCGAAAATGAACATTATTTTTTTTTGGCATGTGTTTTTGATAAAAACCATGACAAAAACGCGTTATTAATGATTAATTGTTTTTCATAAAATAAATCACTTCACACTAAAATCAGCCTTCAAACTCAAATCCAAACTTTTAAAGCTATGCGTTAATGCACCAACTGAAATAAAATGAACGCCTGTTTCCGCATATTCTCTGATTGTATCAAGCGTGATTCCGCCCGATGCTTCCACTTCGTATTTCGCTGGAATTTTAGGCAAAACGGCTGAAATTTGTTTTGGAGTAAAGTTGTCCAACATGATGCGATCTATTTTTCCAACTGCCAAAACCTCGTCTAATTCTTGCTCATTGCGCACTTCCACTTCTATTTTTAAGGATTTTCCAGTTTTTTGCAAATAAGCGTTTGTACTTTCAATTGCTTGGGTAATTCCACCTGCATAATCAATGTGATTGTCTTTCAACATAATCATGTCGTACAACGCAAATCGGTGATTTTTTCCTCCACCAATTCTTACCGCCCATTTTTCCATGTAGCGAATTCCTGGAGTGGTTTTACGAGTATCTAATAATTGTGTATCCAAACCTTCCAAAAGACTTACAATTTGAAACGTTTGCGTCGCAATTCCGCTCATTCGTTGCATGAAATTCAACACCAAACGTTCGGTAGCCAATATAGAACGAGATGAACCTTCTACGTGAAATGCAACGTCGCCTTTTTTAACTACTGCTCCATCTTGAATCAAAATTTCCATTTTCAAGTTTGGATCGTAGCGTTTGAAAATCATTTCAGCCAATTCAACACCCGCGAGAACCCCATCGTCTTTCACATACAAAGTTGCTTTTCCATTTGCATTCTCGGGAACACACGCCAATGAAGAGTGATCTCCATCTCCAATATCTTCACGCAAAGCGTTGTCAATAATCTCGTAAATCATAAGGTAAAATTAAGCATTTTCAATCAGATTTGGAATTGCAATGAGCAAGATTTAACAGGATTACAAAATTGAATTAAAAAAGATCGAAACGAAAAAAGCAATGCTCGATTTATTTGAGTAATTTAGCGAAGTTGTTTATCCAAATAGATAATTACAGGATAGACTTTTCCAATTTCAAATTCACAGTCATTTATAAACTTGTGGGTTGGCTTCCACCTCTCACTTGAAACGGTCCCGAATGTTTTTTAAATGTTCGGGATTTTTTTTGTGGGATGCAATCGTTTGGTCTCAAATTCAAAAATTTATTTTATATTAGATTCGTAAAACCAACAAATGAGATACGTTAAACCAATTTTATTCTTTTTTGTTTTTATTTCGCTCAAATTGGAAAGTCAAACTTTGTTTTTTGAATCCGGATTGAATTACGGAAGTTTTTATGATTTCAAGAATATAGAAGGACATTTCGATAAAGAATATAAACCTGATATGGGTTACAGCTTTAACATTGCTGTGAGTGATATTAAAATTGATACTACTTTTAATTTAAAATTTGCATTGGGAATCGAGAAATATGGCGGTCAATTTTATGCATCCGATGGAGGAATGGGCTCGAATACCGCTGAGCGTGGAGATATCCAAAAACAAATCATTGATTTAGAATTTTATCCGCTTAACATTCATTTTTTAAAGCATTTTGTTTTTTCTACTGGATTAGAGGTAAACTTTAAATTGGGACAAAAACTAGAAGGCATCAGGACACGATGGGCCATGAATTCTAATCCAATTCCAAATGTTGACTTAAGTTCAATCAGCGGATTTGTAAAACCATTCAATTGGGGAATTAATGCTTCTTTAGGGTATGAATTTGAAATTGGTAGATTCATAGTAAAACCAACTTATAAATATTTTATTGGAGCTTCACAAGAATTCAATAGAATACAGTCTCCTGCAAAATCACAAAGACATGTATTTCAAATCGGATTTGGATATCGTTGGGGATAAATCAAACTTTTAATGCTTTCAAAATTACGCCATTTTTTTTCACGTTGATTTGATTCCTCGTTTCATTTCTCGTACAAACAATTTAACAATTTCATTTAAAATACTATCTTTATACAAACTATGTCACTCTAAAATTCATCAAATGGCTAAAGATTTCTGGGTCAATTTACCCGTTAAAAACATAGAAAAATCAACCGCATTTTTCAAGGAATTAGGATTTACGTTCAATGAGAAACACGGAAATAGCGCGAATTCAGCTGCGTTATTAATTGGAGAAAAAAACACCGTGGTAATGTTATTTGACGAACCGACTTTCAAAGGATTTACTGGCCAAGAAATCAATGATACATTGGTGAGTTCTGAGGTTTTGTTATCAATTGATGCGCAAAGCAAAGAAGAAGTTGATGAAATGATTGCAAAAGCAATACAAGGGGGAGGAAAAAGCAATCATGTTCCAAAAGAAATGCAAGGTTGGATGTATGGCAGTATTTTTCAAGATTTAGATGGACATCGCTGGAATATATTATATATGGATATGAGTAAAATGAGCTAATTTATAAAAAGTCATTTCATTTTTAAAGGCATAAAAAAAGGGTTATTCAAAACGAATAACCCTTTTTAGTATCAATTATGTCTAGTCCTGAAATAGCGATACACAATTTTATCGTTATGGAAAAAGGAGAAAAAGTCGCTTATGAAAAGCGCAGTCAAAAGGATTATTCAATGTCTTTCAAATTAGGTGTTGTTAGTGAA
>JBIKJE010000054.1:0-20552 GCA_044361165.1 Crocinitomicaceae bacterium
TTTTTGCTGCGCCTGTAGCTTCATATAATTTAAAAATTTACAATCGTTGGGGAGAAATTCTGTTTGAATCAAACGATACAGAAGTTGGCTGGGATGGAACGTACAATGGCACGCTGGTGCAAGATGGGGTATATACTTGGGACATTTTAGTAACCACATTCGAAACGAGAACTTACCGCAAACAAGGCATGGTGAGCATCTTAAAGTAAATTGAAAGCTTATTCGTTAATTTCGAAAATCAATTCAGAAATCACTTTTTCATCAAAATATTGCGCTGCAATTTCCTGCAATTCATTGGTGGTCAATTTGTCAATTGCACTGTAAATCTCTTGTATTGAATCAATTTGGTTGAAAAGCAACAAACTTTTTCCCAAGCCAAGCATAATTCCAGAATTACTGTCCAAAGAAAGTGCTAAATGCCCTTTCAATTGTTCTTTTGCTTTTTTCAATTGAACTACTGACAACGCTTGCTCGCGCATGATTTTCAGTTCTTTGTAAACCAATTTTAAGGTTTTGTCCAAGTACTTTTGGTCTGTTCCGAAGTAAATAGTCCAGTAACCAATATCAGCATAAGGCGAATAATTTGCTTCAATGTTGTAAGAATAACCGTACTTTTCGCGAATTGACAAAATCAATCGTGAATTCAATGCTGGACCGCCCAAAACGTTGGTCAACAAAGTCATTCCACGGCGTGTTTCGTCGTTGTAACCTGGTGCAATTCCACCAATCACGGCATGCGCTTGAAAATTGGCTTCTTTGGAACGAATTTTAAATGGTTCGTAACCTGTAAAAGGTTTTGGTTGAACCATTTTTGCAGAATGCTTCAATGGGCCATAATCTGCTTCCAAACGTTTGACCAATCGATCCAATGGAATGTCGCCCACGAATGAAATCACAATGTTTTCTGCGAAGAAAAAGCGATTCGTGTAATGCAATAAATCATTTCTATGAAAGTCTGAAACGGATTCTTTGGTGCCTAAAATATTGGTTCCAAGTGGATGATTTTTAAATAATAAAGCTTCGAAATCATCGAAAATTTTATCGCCTGGCGAATCCAAATAGGAATTGATTTCGTCCAACACAATTTCCTTTTCTTTTTGAATTTCTTTTTCAGGAAAATTGGAATTCAACACAATATCAGCCAACAATTCAGAAGCGCGGTTCAAGTGTTCTTTGGTGAAAGAAGCGTACACGCAAATTTCTTCTTTTGTCGTATAAGCATTTAATTCTCCGCCAACAGAATCCAAACGCGAAAGAATGTGGAGCGAACGTCTTTTCTTCGTTCCTTTGAAAATGCAATGTTCGAGGAAATGTGCCAACCCTTCTTCATTGCTTTCTTCGTATCGTGAACCAGCTAAAATAGTCACTCCTAAATGCGCAACTTGTGCTGGAGCGTGCATGTAAACCAAACGGATTCCATTGCTCAAAGAAACAATACTCGGCGTTAATTCTATCATGCTTGGAATTAAGGGTTTTTTCTAAAAACAGTCCAAGAATCGTTTTGTTTTTCAAATACGATGCGATCGTGGAGGCGAGAAGGTCTTCCTTGCCAAAATTCAATGGATTCAGCAACAATGAAATAACCGCCCCAATGCGGAGGACGCGGTACTTCATTTGGAAATTTTTTGCTCAACGCTTCCAAACGGGACTGTAATGATTCCCTATTTTCAAGTAATTCACTTTGGTGAGAAGCCCAAGCACCCAATTGACTTTCTCGCGGACGAGAAGCGAAATAGGCGTCACTTGTAGCTTCGTCGATTTTGTGTGCCACACCTTCAATGCGCACTTGTCGTTCCAGAACATTCCAGAAAAATAACGCGCAAATGGCAGGGTTTTGATCTAAATCTTTTCCTTTGTGGCTGTGATAATTGGTGTAAAAAACAAATCCCTCTTCACTCAATTCTTTCAAATAAACGATGCGCGAACTTGGTTTTCCGTCAGCACTCACAGTGGCGATAGACATTGCGTGCGGTTCTGCTTGCGTAGAATCGAACGCTTCTTTGTACCAAGTTCTAAAAAACGCCAAAGGATCATTTCCGACGTGGTCTGAAAGTACACCTTTGTCGAAATTGTGGTGATCATTGCGCATTCTGTGAAGAAAATCTTCCATTTTTTGAATTTAAATTGAACGTTGAAAAGAATTAATTTTCAGAATATTCATCGTCTAAATCGCTGTCGATTTCTTCTAAATCTTCAGTATCTAATTCGTCTTCCGTTTCTTCGAAATCTTCCTCTTCTTCCTCAAAATCATCGTCAACATCACTTCCCGGCGCAGAATAAACACGTTTTCCAGTGGTGATGATTGGCTCATCTTCCAACATTGGACGACGAGAAATTTCTTTGTCTAATTCTTCTGTATAAGGGAAAATATCCACAATTGGAGATACGATGATCGAAGGAATCAAGAAATCTACCAACATGGTTGACAAACTTTCATGCATGCGGTCGAATGCTTCTTTCACAGAGTGTGCTCCAACCAAGAAGTTTTGAGATACTTTTTTCGCTTTGTCAGAATCTTCAGTTGCACTTTCGAAAGAGATTTTGCATTTGTACCAAGTATCGCTGTCTTCATATTGGAAAATATCGTGGTAATCTGTTCTTGCAATGTTTGTTACGGTAAATTCTCCGCGGATAATTGCACCTAATTCTTCATATATTCTCGCTTCAGCGTCTGTGAATGTCATTGCAGCCAACAAATAAGGCTCCGAAACGCGCTTAAAAGCTCCATTTTCAAGTTGTTTGGTATATTTTACTTTTACCGTAAACCAATTGTTCATGTTGTGTATTTTGTTTCAGATTACAAGCATCTGAAGGATTATAAACTCAATTTTTCGAACTACAAAAATACGTAAATGATTTGTGATAAGATTGCTTTTTTTGTCAACAATTTGTGGGATTTGTTTGGGGTGGGTGCGTTTTTAAGATTATAAATCAAAGTTCTTTTTTACTAAATAAATTTTCGGTTGCGATACGAATCCCATAGCCCCGATAGAAGCGGCATCTCCCGATCCCGATCCCGATAGCTATTGGGACGGGACGGGAATATAGCGGATAGCGGGAAATAGCTCCAATAAAACCTCCATTTTGCTTAAGTGATTTTATCCGTTAGAATCACTTAGCACCCCGCAAAATCTGACATTTCATCATTTCAAAAATCCCTTTTTCCCCAAAAAACAACATTCCATTGATTCACCTGCCAATTTGAACGAATCTTTGGTTCAGTTTTATTCAAACTAAAAGTGTAATTTCATTTTCTAAAGTAAGCGCCATGAAACCCAATATTCCCATTCCGTGTTCTGAAGATTGGAACAAAATGAAAATCGGTCAGATTGGACGTCATTGTGGCGTTTGCGATAAATCTGTGGTGGATTTTACGCAAAAATCCCGTCATGAGATTTTGAGTTATTTGATTGAACACCGCAATGAGGAAGTTTGTGGTCACGTGAGAGTGTCGCAATTGGATTTTCGCCACGAAGATACGTTGATTGTGATTCGTGATTTAGAGAAAAAACACCGCAATACGAATTTATCCTATTACTTACTTTCAATGGCCACCTTGTCGCTGATGGCTTGTGAATCAAATCCGAAATTGCCTCCAACAAAACCGAAAACGGAGCAAACCGAGATGCTTGGAGAATTAAGCATCGATGAAACTTGTCAAAAGTCTGATAAAAAAGAGAAATTCGACATTACCAAAATTGAAAGTAAATTTGGAGAAGAAATCCGAGTAGTTGAAGGAACGGTTGATGGAGGAATGATGATTGAACCGCCAAGAATGGGAGGGGCGATGGAAGTAGAAATTGTTGCTCCAGAACCTGTTCTTGTGGGGGACATTGCCATGGATTCAAAACCGAGAATGATTGTCGAAAAAATGCCAGAATTCCCTGGTGGGACGGAAGCGCTGATGACATACATTCAAAGCAAATTGAAGTATCCAAAATGGGAAAAACGCCACAATATTCAGGGAACCGTTTATGCAACTTTCGTGGTAAATGAACGTGGAGAAATTACGAATCCACAAATCTTAAAATCCGTAGAAGGTTCAGAGAATTTTGATCAGGAAGTGATTCAACTATTGAACAGAATGCCACGTTGGAAACCAGGAGAAGATCGTGGTGAAATTGTTCCAGTACAATTTAATTTGCCGTTTAGGTTTCAGTTGTAGAAGCGTTTTTTGTTCCTTTTCACTTCGTGGCTGCTTGCGCGGTGCTTGCTGAAAACGAACCCAAAAATAGCTTCGCTGAGATCGCCTGCGGCTAAGTTCAAGGCTGAGTCATCAAGTTAAAGCGCAAATTTTCGCACGAAAGCAAATTCTTACTTTGTGCGCTTTATTTTAAAAGGTTACCTGCGGTGCTGCTATCGCGGTCTTAAAACGTGATTTTAGCTTCGCTGCATCCTTCGGAAGTGTCGGTGACCTACTTCACTAGCGTTGCGTAGGTTGGCTTCGCAGCATCCTTCGGAAGTCCTCCAAAAGTCTACATTTTCACCGCACCTTTAAAACCCTCTCTTCCAAGGCCGTAAATTTAAAACTATTAATTTAAGTCCGCATAAGTAAAATTAACTTGTTTTCATCAAAGATTTAGAAGTTAAATTTTCAATTTCTTTCAATTGTTTATCTTTCCATTACCTTTGTTTCATGCAAGTCAAAAGAGAAATAATTGTCACTGCGGATGGCTCTAAAACTATACACATGCCAGATTGGAATGAAAATTACCATTCTTCGCATGGCGCATTGCAAGAAGCGAAACATGTGTTTTTAAAATATGGTTTGGATTGTTTCAAAGATCAAAAGGAAGTTTCGATTTTTGAAGTTGGTTTTGGTACTGGTTTGAATGCCATTTTGACTTGTGAAGCAGCAGAAATCAACCAGCATAATATACATTATGATGGGCTAGAGGCTTATCCAGTAAGCGCCGAAGAAATTGAAGCCTTGGATTATGTTTCACTTTTTGAAAACGCTGAAAGCAACGCCAATTATCTCAAAATTCACGCTGGTAGTTGGGATTCAGATGAGGGCATTTCTCCGAATTTCACCTTGCGCAAAATCTTGCAAAAATTAGAGGAATTCACTTTCGAAGCTGGAAAATACGATTTGATTTATTTCGATGCTTTTGGTCCACGCACGCAAGAAGATATGTGGCAATTATCGCATTTCGAAAAGTTGTTTCATGCATTGAAGCCGAATGGAATTTTGGTCACTTATTGCGCCAAAGGACAAGTCAAAAGAGATTTAAAAGCGGCAGGATTTACGATTGAAGCCTTGCCTGGTCCTCCAGGAAAAAGAGAAATGACAAGGGCTTGGAAGAAAGCTTAGTTATTTTACTTTCACAGAAATTTCCATGTCAAAAGTGGCGACAATTTCATTTGACAAATTCTTAGCTTCCACGCGCACCAGCTGATTGATGCGGATTTGTTTTTCGAAACTTTCAGCAATGATTGATTCAATTTTCGCACCTTCGCTGCATTCAAAAATCACATCTGTTTCAGCCCGTTTCAAAAATTCAGCATGCATGCTCTTGAAAGCGAACGACACTTTTTTGTTCATTTTCTCTGCAAAGTAAAAAGCATGAATTCCGCCTGCGACATCTGCGCCAACTGCCAAAGCGCCAAAGTACATGGAGTTTAAATGATTTTTTGTTCTTCTTCGAAATTTGATTTTTACGGCTACTTTTTCGTCTGAAAGTTCAATCAATCGCGGTCTGACAAATCCTATCAAAGGAATTTTGACCAATCCAAGTAGGAAAATCATCCATTGCATTTTTCGCATGCTGATTTTTGGTTTTACTTCAGTCATTTTTCACCAATTCTTGTACGATTTCTTTCACTGGACGAATAGAATGAATGTAATCAATCGTCGGACCAGCGCACCAAACTGTTTTATAAGTAGCTCCAAAAGCCGCATTTTGCAATTTTTTCATGCCTTTGTAAAACGTGAACGCTTTGAACCACTTTTTCAAACGTTTGTTTTTATTCAAGATTTTTTCCAGCCAATTTTGCTGTGTTCCAATTTCTTGCACATAAGGCGTGTTGATCACCGTGCATGGCGAGCCAGAAAGTTTGGTTGTCATTACCACATCTTTCGCGCTGTAATCTACGCAAGCTTGCTTGTATTCAGGTGTAACGCCAGATTCTTCCGAAGCGATGAAAATGGTACCAACTGAAACGCCAGCAATTCCAAGCGCCATCATTTTTTGTAAACTTGTTGCATCACCCACACCACCCGCAGAAATCACAGGGATTTTCACAGCTTT
Organism: Crocinitomicaceae bacterium; assembly: GCA_044361165.1. Classification (GTDB taxonomy): domain Bacteria; phylum Bacteroidota; class Bacteroidia; order Flavobacteriales_D; family Crocinitomicaceae; genus JAQVCM01. The sequence continues at coordinate 6,252 of JBIKJE010000054.1, forward strand.
TTGAAGCGCCGGAATCAATTCGTGGTAAGAAATATTTCCTGCATGTCCGCCAGCTTCTTTGTTTACCGCAATGACAGCGTCAGCGCCCAAAGATTCCACTTTTTGTGCGTAGCGAACATCAGTCACATCGCAAAAAACTTTCACGCCAGCTGCGTGCGCTTTCAAAATGGTTTCTTCTGGAGAACCAAGTGAAGTAATGATAAAATCCACTTTTTCTTCGCAGATAATTTGTAGTTGTTCTTTGTATAGAAAATTGGATTTATTGACAATCAGATTAATTCCAAAAGGACCATCGGCTTTCGAACGAATGAATCGAATGGCAGTGCGCAATTCTTCTGTAGTTCGGTAGTTCAACGCTGGAATTGCACCTGTAATTCCAGATTTAATTCCAGCAATTATCATCTCCGCATTTGAAACCAAAAACATCGGTGCCATGATTATTGGGTATTTGATTCCCAACAAGGAGCACAACGGCGCATTTTCTAATTGTACACTTTCCATAATTGTAAATGTAGAAAAATTTTATGTACGCACAGCTTTTTTGAGATTTTTTAAGTTTTTTGTGGGCGCTTAATCGGTCTTCGGGCTAAAGTTTTTTCAGATCCAGCACGGAAACACGGTGGTTTTGCGTGTGCTTCTTGCAGTCGCAGCCGCAAAACACGTGTTCGCGGCAGTCTCTTTCAAAAAGCTACCGCCCTTCGCCCGCGCGCAGAATTACCTTTATCCTATTTTTCATTCGTCTTAATCTTCTGGAAGAATGAAAGGAAGGTAATTCTCACGATGGATTGTTTCGAATGAAGAATCAGGATAGTTTTTCGCCCACAGGGGTGGAACATTACTCTTTTTTGCCGATTTGATACTAATGTATGAAATTATACTTGAAATGACGTTTTTAAATTAAATTCCGTCATTACAATAACTGGATTTTATTGAATTCCGTCATTAGGGATTCTTATTCCCCAAAAATTTAGTCAAGGAATTCGAATATTTTGAATAAAAAAATCCGCCACAAATTAATGCAGCGGATTTACGATTGGATCGATAATCTCGTTTATTTCATCAATTTCATTTCTTTCACCAAATGCGTTGCACCAGCGTATTTGTCCATCACCCACATCACGTAGCGAATATCTACTACAACATTTCGGCATCTTGTTGGGTCAAACATGTAATCGCTCATGGTACTTTCCCAGGTTCTGTCAAAATTTAAACCCATCAAATAGCCATTTGCATTCAAAACTGGCGAACCAGAATTTCCTCCAGTGGTGTGATTGGAACCTGAAAAACAAACCCACAATTCACCATTTTGTGCATAGTCGCCAAAATCTTTTTTCTGGTATATATCCAACATTCCAGGAAGCAATTCAAAATCAGGATTTCCCGTTTTGTATTTTTCGATGATTCCAGCGGTAGTTGTATGTTCGGTGTAAGTCATTCCATCTCTTGGTGCTGAGCCTTCTAATTTTCCATAGGTAATTCGTAAAGTGCTATTTGCATCTGGCCAATGTTTGCCTTCAGGATACATTTTTTGTTTTCCTTCGACGTACACTTTCAACAAATCGTCCATTTGCGTGTACAAACTTCTCACGCCAGGCAAAATTTTAGATTGATACACCGATGTGATTTCAAAATACAGCAAGTAACCAGGATCTTTCATGATTGATGTAACTGATTTTTCTTTGAAATTGTCGTAGAAAGCCAACAAACGATCTTTGTTTGTCAATACTGATTTACTGTAAATTGCTTTCGACCAAGCCGCTGTATTTTGTTTTTTAATAATGGCTGATACATTAGCAGGATCCATTTGTTTGATGTATTCCTCGTGCAATAAATTAAAAATTTGTTGATCTATATTTGCATCGTAGTCTTTGTAGAACTTTTCTGCAGCATCTCTGTATTTGGTGATTTTTGCAGTCAATTCTCCACTTTGCTGGTACTTTTCGTAATTTTTAACAATGTCATCTACACCACGTGCTATCTTGAAAAATTCAGGTCCGATATTCAAATATTCAGATGTCATCGCATATCCAAAATCGTATTGTACATTGTCGCCAATTAATTTCTTCATTTTTTCAACCACAGTTCCATAAGTATCTTTCCACAATGGATTTGACATTGCTTTTTCAGTGTATTCTTTTTCTGAAGCTTCTTTCATGGCCACGGCGCCTAATCTTTCCAAACCATCTACTTGACCAATCCATTTTTTATAGGCATTTGCAATACTCGCTTGTTTGGCGCTGTATTGAATTCGAATTTGATCTGAAGAACGCATTCCAGCATCAATCACAGAAAGTGATTTTTCACGCATTTTGATTCGTGCTGGTCTTTCCTTTTCGATAATGTGTTTGATTTGCGTGGAAACTAAATGTTGCTCGGTTGTACCAGGGAAACCGTAAACCATCGTAAATTCTCCTGGAATTCTATCGCCTGCAGCAATTGGCAAAAAGTGTAGGGGAGTGTAAGGCACATTGTCTTTGGAGTAAGGAGCTGGTTTGTTGTCTTTTCCAACATAAATTCTAAAAACAGAAAAATCTCCTGTGTGACGCGGCCAAACCCAGTTATCAGTGTCGCCACCAAATTTACCGATGGCATTCGGAGGCGTTCCAACCAGACGAACGTCAAGGAAAATCTCAGTCACCATACAGTAATAGCTATTACCATAATCAAAGGCTTTAATTTCGGATTGATAGTTCGTTCCTTCAACCATTTTCTTTTTCAGAGCTTCTATATTTTTTGCAATAATCGCTTGGCGCTGTGCTAAATCTTGAATTCCTTCAGTTCCTTTCAATACTTCTTTTGTTAAATCTTCAATTCGAACAATGCGAGTCGCAGTCAAACCAGGATTAGTCAATTCTTCATCGTAATTTTTTGCCCAAAAACCATTTTTCAAATAATCATGTTCCAAAGATGAATGCGATTGAATCTGTGAATATCCGCAATGGTGATTGGTTAGGATTAATCCTTTGTCGGATACGATTTCAGCTGTACATCCTCCACCAAATTGCAAAATAGCATCTTTGATACTCGCCTTGTTCACACTGTAAATGTCTTCAGCAGTCAGTTTCATACCCATCGCCTGCATGTCATCTTGAAAAGCGGCAATAAGTGATGGAATCAACATTCCTTCTTCCGCCTGAGACAGGAAAAAAGTGAATGCAAAACTGATAGAAAGCAATATTCTTTTCATAAAATTTATTTTAGTGGCTCAAATATATCACTTAAAGCGCTAAAGTTTTGTAAATTTTGGGTTGGAACATTTATTTTTTGCAATTTTGTGGTGTGAAATTTATTGATTTAGCATTTCGATTAGGCGTTGTTTTTGCCATTTTTGGATTCATTTGGGGAATCTTGAATTTGCTGTTAACACTACTTCGAGGTGCTCGCCCCAAAACAATTTTTGAAGAATATCTGCTTAAATTCGTGCAATATTTCTTTTTAGTAAATGTCACTTTCTTATTCTGTGTTCAAAAAGATGATTCAAACATCTTGATGCCAAACGAATTGATTCTTGCTGGATTGATATTGATTATTTATTTCACAGGAAAATTGCAAAACAGACAAAGCCGTTCGGCGATTTTCAAGATGGCAGGAAACCCGATGCCAGCCATTTCCACCATGTTTAATTTAAAAGCAGAAATTTCGATTATCACTTTATCAATTTTATTTTTCACCGCTTTTGTTTTCTTTCCTGAATATGCTCAAAATCCAATTAGCATTTGGTTTTATGAAAGTATTTTGGATATAGAGAGTACACCCATTTTTGGATTTATTTTTAAAATTATTGGATTTTTTGTTTTACTGAGCATATTGTTTAAGCTTCTAAATGGATTTTCTTACTTACTTTCTGGCGCTCCACTAGTAAAGGTAAATCGTCAATTTCAATCAAATAGAAAAAACGACGATAATAAGTTTGATGATTTTGAGGAGATTGATTAGTGAATTATAAGATTGATTTCGTCTCAGAATTAGTCTGATTAATTGTCAGTTCTAAATATAGCGATATTTGAATTTCTTGCGTTTTGGGATTCTGTTCGAAATATTGCAATATTTGATTTTCTTGAGTTTTGGTTATTAGTTCGAAATATTGCAATATTTGAATTTCATGAGTTTTGGAGATCCGTTCGAAATATAGGGATATTTGAATTTCCTGCATTTTGGGATTCGGTTCGAAATATCGCGATATTTGGTTTTACATACCTACAAACCTCCCAGCCGAAAATTTCATTTTTTAACTTATTGAAATCTTTAGAAACTTCAAATTTTCCAAAATTTATCAACTTTAAAATTTGTAGCATAGAATCTTTTTTACTAACTTAGAATACAACAATTAAATCTAAAATAAAATGGGAGCCTGCAAAAAAGACATCTATACAGAAGAACAAGTAAAAATTGATGATATTTTCAAAGCGTTAAATAATGATAGTAAATTCTATTAAATCATGCACTAAGTTAAAATTTGTCCGTTGCAATGAATTTTATTTAATATGAATATCCTGTAATATTTTGTTTATTTCTCGTCTTTGTAAAGTATCTGTATAAGAAAATGTTAATGAATAAAAGTAATCATTTTTGATGGTTGCATATTCATCAACAAAAGCATTTTGACTGTCAGTATTAATAATAACTCGATTTAAAATAAAGTCTGCTTTATCAATTTTAGTTGGTGTAAATGTTTCTCGATGTTCATTAGCTTCATAAAAATAGGTTAAGCCTTCATTGTTTTCTTTCAAGTAACTCATTAATGTTTCGTCCCTTGAAAATGGATTTTTTCTATGTCCCATTATGTTTAAAGAAATTAGTGCGTTTTCATTTTCATCAAAAAGATCTATTTCAAGAAAATGTGGACTAAAAGGGGATTGAAACTTTTTGTTGGTATCAAGTGTCCAAGTTTCAGGAAGACTTACTTCTAATCCGAAATAATCATTAATATATTTATTTCCATTTACTTCTCCGAATTCAAATTTTGTTTTTTTATTGAATTTTGAAGTGCCTCCTATGCAAGAGCTAACTGTAATAAAAACACCAATAATAATTACAAATCTAGTTTTCATAAAATTAATTTTCAACTTCAAATCTAAAGTAATTTTTCAATTAATTACAATATTTTTTTTATTCACACTTAGGTTATTTTTTAACTTTGAATCAAATTACACAGTTATGAAAATTATTTCTTTTAATGTCAACGGTATTAGAGCAATATCGCAGAAAAATTTTTTTGAAGACATGTTGTCTGTTGATGCAGACATTATCTGTTTACAAGAAACAAAAGCATCTGTTGAGCAAGTTTTAGACACATTAAAACCATTAAAAGAGTATACTATTTTTGCCAATGAATCCGTCAGGAAAGGCTATTCTGGAACAGCAATTTTAACGAAAAAAGCGCCCTTTTCAGTAACTTTTGACATGGGACTTGAAGAACACGATCAAGAAGGCCGAGTAACTTGTTTGGAGTTTGAAGACTATTTTCTAATAACAGTTTACGTTCCCAATTCTGGAAGCGAATTGTTACGCTTAGGTTATCGCCAAAGTTGGGATGCAGATTTTTTAAATTATCTAAAGAAGTTAGAACTTAAAAAACCAGTTGTAGTTTGTGGTGATTTTAATGTCGCCCATAGAGAAATTGATTTAGCTAGACCTAAAGCCAATTACAACAAATCTGCAGGTTTTATGCAGGAAGAAATAGATGGAATGGATGCTTTTCATGCTGTTGGACTTGTAGATACATTTAGGAAATTAAATCCTACAGAGGTTAAATACTCGTGGTGGTCATACAGAGGTGGAGCAAGAGAAAAAAATGTTGGCTGGAGAATTGATTATTTTTTAGTGTCTGAAAGTTTTCTACCACTCGTAAAATCGTCTTTTATTTTGAATGAAGTGTTTGGTTCGGATCATTGTCCTGTTGGTATTGAACTTCAGTTGAATTACTAAATTCGAAGAAAATCTAGTTCGAGATTTAGCGATATTTCGAAACATTATTCCCAATTGAAATTTTTTGATTGGGAATTATTTTTTCACATAGCTCTTAGTTCTGCTTTAAACAATATTTTTATTCGAAATATAGCGATATTTGAAACTTGCGTCCAAAAGGCTGATTATACTGAAGTTCGAGATATCGGCATATGTCGAATAACAACCTAGGTAGTCAAAAATGCCAAATTCAAACGCATAAAAAAAGGCCATAAATTAAATTACAGCCTCTCATTTTTATGCTAATTTTTCATCAAATAGTCATAATATCTTTCTCCTTAGCATCAATTATATCTTCAGCTTTCTTGATGTAATTATTTGTAATGTTTTGCACTTCGATTTCAGCACTTTTTGCTAAATCTTCAGACATTCCATCGTTTTTCAGATCTTTTATCATGTCGATGCCGTCTTTTCTATTATTTCTGATGCCGACCTTTGCTTGTTCTCCTTCAGCTTTCGCTTTTTTAACCATCTCTCGACGACGTTCTTCTGTCAATGGTGGTACGTTGATCAAGATCACTTCTCCGTTGTTTTGTGGCGCAAATCCTAGGTTGGAATTGATAATTCCTTTAGCGATTTCTGGCAACATCGCTCTTTCCCATGGTTGAACGGTAATTGTTCGCGCGTCTAATGTTGAAATATTGGCAACTTGAGTTATTGGGGTAGGGGAGCCGTAATAATCTACCATCACACTTTGAATCATAGATGGAGTTGCTTTGCCTGCGCGTACCTTTTGTAGCTCATTTTCTAGGTGAACTAGCGTTTTTGCATTTGAGCTTTTCAACTCATCATAAATCATTTGAATCTCTTCAGTCATAATCAATTTGTAATTGAAATTGGAAATATAATTTACTGTTTCTTAGTTTTGTACAATTGTTCCTACTTTTTCACCGTCTAATAATTTTTTCAAATTACCAGGTGTGTCCATGTCGAAAACGATTATTGGCAAGTCATTTTCCTTACACAGCGTAAAAGCTGTCATATCCATAACTTGTAGTCCTTTGCTGTAAACGTCATCAAAAGTGATTGTTTCGTATTTAGTAGCATTTGGATCTTTGAATGGATCAGCTGTATAAATTCCGTCTACTCTCGTACCTTTCAAAATAACATCCGCATTGATTTCAATCGCTCTAAGTGAAGCCGCTGAATCAGTTGTGAAATATGGATTTCCTGTTCCTGCACCGAAAATAACAACACGGCCTTTTTCTAAATGGCGAACAGCCCTTCTGCGAACATATGGTTCAGCGATTTCTTTCATTTCAATGGCTGATTGCAATCTTGTTTTTAATCCGACAGATTCCAAAGCAGCTTGCAAAGCCATACTATTGATCATCGTTGCTAACATGCCCATATAATCACCATGGGTTCTGTCCATGCCGCCTTCTTCTGCTTGAACTCCTCTGAAAATATTTCCGCCCCCAATAACAATTGCTACTTCAATGCCTTTTTCACAAATTTCTTTGATTTGTGTTGCATAAGAATTGATTCTATTGTTATCAATTCCAAATTGTTTGTCGCCCATTAATGACTCCCCACTTAATTTTAGAAGTATGCGTTTATATTTCATATAATTCAAGTTTTTGAAAGATGCAGACAAATATAGTCAAAAAAGGGAAAAAATAAGATACTATTTGAAATGCTTCTTTTTCAAAACAGAGAAATGGGCATAAAAAAAAGGGTTAGAAAAATCCAACCCTTTCAAAAAAATATTTCAATTACTTATTTCATTGCGAAACGCTCGAAAGAAGTTACTGTTAAACCTTTTTCAGCTGAGTTCAAGAATTCCTCAACAGTTACTTTGTTATCGCGAACAAATTGTTGGCTTAGCAAAGTGTTTTCTTGGAAAAATTTATTCAAACGTCCTTGAGAGATTTTTTCAGCCATTTCAGCTGGTTTTCCTTCTTGGATAGCCAATTCTTTTCCAATTTCCAATTCACGATCAATCGTGTTTTGGTCGATACCTTCTTTATTCAATGCCAATGGATTCATTGCAGCAATTTGCATTGCAACTTGTTTTCCAGCGTCTTCAGCGGCAGCAGAGTTAACTGTTAAACCAACCAAAGTAGCCAATTGGTTACCTGGGTGATTGTAAGCAGAAACTTGCTCAGCGCTGATTTTTGCATATTTAGAAAGATCTAATTTCTCACCAATAACACCTACGTGCTCAGTGATTTTTTCTTCAATAGACAATTTATCGTCATAAGGAAGTGCTTTCAATTCTTCAATTGTATTTGGCAAATGATTCAAAGCAACATCAACCAAAGATTGCATAAAAGCACGGAAATTATCATTCATTGCTACGAAATCTGTTTCGCAGTTCAATGCCATGATTACTCCTGTTTTTCCGTCTGCTGAAGCTTGAGAGAAAATTAAACCTTCTTTCGCTTCATTTTCACCACGTTTCGCAGCGATTTTTTGTCCTTTTTTACGAAGGATATCGATTGCAGCTTCAAAATCTCCATTAGATTCAGTCAATGCATTCTTGCAATCCATCATTCCAGCACCAGTTTGTTGGCGCAATTTATTTACATCTGCAGCTGTAATTGCCATGATAGTAAAATTTTTATTGTTTGATTAATCTTCTTTTGTTTCTTCTTTCGCTTCAGTAACTTCTGGAGCAGCTGCAACAGCTACTTCTTCTGCAACTTCAGTTTTATCCGCACCTTTATCTTTGGTGTTTTTGCGATCTTCCAAACCTAATTTGATAGCGTCACAAATCGCATCCAAGATAATTGAAATTGATTTTGTAGCATCATCATTTGCTGGAATTGGGAAATCAACAAATTTTGGATTTGAATTGGTATCTACCATTGCAAAGATTGGAATGTTCAATCTTTTTGCTTCGTGCATAGCGATATTTTCTTTTAAGATATCTACTAAGAAAATAGCTGCTGGTTGACGAGTCATATCAGCAATAGAACCAAAGTTTTTTTCCAACTTCTCACGTTGGCGAGTTTTGAATAAACGCTCTCTTTTAGAAAGTGTATCCCACGTTCCATCTGTCTTCATTTTATCAATTGAAGCCATTTTACGAATCGATTTACGAGTCGTTTGGAAATTGGTCAACATACCACCTGACCAACGTTCAGTTACGAACGGCATGTTTACAGCTTTTACACGTTCAGATACGATTTCTTTCGCTTGTTTCTTTGTAGCTACGAAAAGAACTTTTTTACCTGATTTTGCGATTTGTGTCATCGCTGCACATGCTTGATCAAGATGAGCAATTGTCTTATTTAGATCGATAATGTGGATACCTTTCTTCTCATCGAAGATGTATGGTGCCATTGCTGGATTCCACTTTCTTTTTTGGTGACCGAAGTGTACACCTGCGTCTAATAACTCTTGAAAACCTACTTTTGACATTTTAGTATTGTTTTTTAATTGTTTACGTTCCTTTAGTAATCAGCGTAACGAGGGAGCCAGAGGCATGTACTCAATCGCTTGGATACTAAACAACCGCCAAAATATTTTAATATTAACGTTTTGAGAATTGGAATTTCTTACGTGCTTTCGGCTGTCCTGGTTTTTTACGCTCAACCATTCTTGGGTCACGCGTCATTAAACCTTCAGCTTTCAATGCTGGTTTCAAATCCTCAGATACTTTTACAAGTGCTCTTGAAATACCTAAACGAATCGCTTCCGCTTGTCCGTTGATACCTCCACCCATTACATTTACAGTTACATCATATTGATCAACAGTATCCGTCAATTGGAAAGGGTGTTGAATTTTAGATTGTAACATCGCAACAGGAAAGAACTCTTTGTATTCTTTTTTATTTACGATAACTTTACCAGTACCTTTTTTCATGTACACTCTGGCAACAGAAGTTTTTCTTCTTCCTAATGTGTTGATAATTTCCATAATTATATTTTAGATGAGCTAAAAGTAATTACTTCAGGTTTTTGAGCTTCTTGTTTGTGCTCAGGACCTACGTAAACTTTCAAGTTAGTAAATAAATTACGTCCCAAAGTATTTTTTGGCAACATTCCTTTTACAGCTTTCTCAATCAAACGTTGAGGGTGTTTTTGTAAAATTTCTTGTGCAGTCAAAATTCTTTGCCCACCTGGGTATCCCGTATAACGGACATACTCCTTGTTCACTAATTTAGTACCAGAAAATGATACTTTCTCTGCATTAATAACAATTACGTTATCTCCGCAGTCTGCGTGTGGTGTGAAGTTTGGTTTGTGTTTCCCACGTATCAACTTCGCTACCTCACTAGCCAATCGACCAACTGTTTGGCCTTCGGCATCTACCAACAACCACTTCTTTCCAGAGGTTTCTGTGTTAGCAGACTTCGTTTTGTAACTTAATGTATCCACAATAAATATTAATTAAATAAGACAATTCCCCTAATTTGGGGGTGCAAAGATACAACTTAAAGATTTTATTAACAAATGAAATTTGAAATATATTCAATTTCAAGCATAGAACTGCGAAATATAAGCGGATTTAGTTCCAACTTAGCACTAAAAAAGGAAAAGGTGATTTAAAAAAAAATGCGTTACAAAATATTACTTCGTAACGCATTTAAGATTTTTAATCTTTTATTATTTTGCTTTGAATGAGTTTATAGCATTAACAGTAAAATCTGATAAAACTAATTTTCCACTCATTCCTGCGCGTTCATTTAATAAGCTATCCCAATTTTCTGTTCCTTCCCAAAAAATGCCTTTTAGCATTGACATCGCTTCTGGATTAGAATTAGCTAATTTTTCAGCCAATTTGTCTATCGCATCATCCATTTCTTCTATTGAATCAAATAACTCAGCGTAAAGACCTTTTTCTCGCGCCCATTCAGCACTTTTCCATGCTGTTGCGTTGATTGCCAATTGACTCATTGCTGAAGTTCCAATTTTACGGGTAACGGCTGGTCCGACAACAAAGGGTCCAATTCCAACTGCCAATTCCGAAAGTTTGACGTCTGCATTTTTTGTTGCAAAACAGTAATCAACTGCCGATGCCATTCCAACTCCTCCTCCAACTGCTTTTCCTTGAACTCTTCCAATAATTAATTTTGGACATTTTCTGCAAGCATTGATAACGTTTGCAAATCCAGAGAAAAATTTTTGTCCTGTTTCTAAATCTCTAATTGAAATTAATTCATCAAAACTAGCTCCTGCACAAAACGATTTTTCCCCAAATGATTTTAGTACGATAACTTTAACCATACTATTATTCCCAAGTTCAGTAATTGTATCAGCTATTTTTTGTAAAATTTTCCCTGGTAATGAATTACTTAATGGATGACCAAATTCTATTGTTGCAATGCCTTGGTTGTCTATTTCGTAACTTACGTGTCCTAAATTGATAGCTTCTAACATTTCTTTTTCTAGTTTTTTCAACAAAAATAATTAAATACTAATAAGAATAACATTTTTTGTAGGGGTAGATATAAAAAAGCCTGTATTTTTTTCTAAACACAGGCTTTTTATTGGGGTATGATTGGTATTTATTTAAAAGTAGTTTCTTCTACTGTTCCATTGATTTCTATTGTAATCACTTTACCTTCTAATCCTAATTCACCCATCATCAATGTCATTTTATGAGGAAAAAGAAGGCCGTTAACAGCTTTGAAATCGCTGAAAGACCTAGAAGCTTCAATCACTTCTTCTCCTTCTTTTTGGATTGAAACTGATTTGATTTTCATGAAATTTTTAGTGTCATAATAGTCAAATGATTGTTTGTCTCCGTCTACAATTTTTAATACATATGCTTCTGTGTCGTTGACTTCTTCAATTCCAATTAAGTCAACTTTTAAACCTGAAGTAGAATAGGTCAATTCAGGGAAAAGTCCAGCAGATTTTTGTTTGCTTGCTATTTCTTCAGCAGTTAAGTCTTTCTTGCCAGTTTGCATGTTTGATGATGCTCCAGATTTTCCATCAAAATATTCTTTTTGAATCATCATTCCTTGCATTTCAATTTTCATTGCTTCTTTATTTGGAGCAACAAAGAATGTAGTCATTGTTAAAGGAGCTGGGATTTGTTGTGCAGACATTTCCATCACTTGCTTCACTGATTTTACTTTCTTGATTACCTTATTAGCGGCTTTCATTGTTGTCGTCCCAGTATTAGCAAGAATATATTTTTCGATTAATTGCTCTTTGGTAATATTTGCGGGCTTAATTTCCTTTGCGACGTTTCCAAATGCATCAAACATTTCAATTTTTCCATCTGCATCAAATACTTTTAATTTCTCAATAATTTCCTCATTTCCTACTACAATGATGTTGCAGTTTTTAGATGTGAAGTAAGTTTGAGCCATTTCCAATACATTTTCTGTATTTACAGCATCCAATCTCTTTAAATAAGTTTGGTAGTAATCTTTTGGAAGATTGTTTTGAATAATATTCAATGCAAATCTAGCAATTGTTTGAGGGTTCTCAAGTGAACGGGCAAAACCACCAGCCATAGCAGATTTAGTCAAATTGATTTCAGACTCTTTTACGTAACTGTTTCCAATATTGTCAAGTTCTTTCAAAATTTGAACGATTGCACTGTCAGTAACATCATTTCTGAAGTTTCCGGATGCAGAAAACCAACTTCCATTGTCTGTAATGTCAATTCCAGAGTAGCATCCATAAGTATAGGCTTTGTCTTCTCTTAAATTTTGCATCAAACGAGTTCCAAAACCGCCGCCACCTAAGATTCCGTTTGTAACAGTTAAAGGCAATTGATTTGGCTGTCCTGGTTTCATTTTTACTGGAAAAGTTACTGTAACTTTAGATTGAACAGCACCCGGTTTTTTAACAAAAATCACGCGATTTCCTTTGTTGAATTGACCTTCTCCTAATTCAGCTTTGTACACTGGTCCACCTTTCCAAGTACTGAAAAATTTATTGACCATTTCAGTTGCTTGCGCCTTGTTTACATCTCCAACAATCACTAAATAGCTTCCGCGGGGTGTAAATACTTTTTTGAAGTAGCTTTCTACATCAGCTTTGTTAATTGCTGCCAAAGTAGCTTCAGTCATGATTTCTCCGTAAGGATGTCCATTTGGAAAATTGGCTTTTCTTTCTGCGTTGTCAGACATTTCATCTGGACTTGATTTTGCAGATAATAATGCTGATTCGTTTTGTTTTTTGATTCTTTCAAATTCTGAATCTGGGAAATTAGCGTTAAACAAAACGTCAGTCATCAATGTCAAACCTTTTTCAACATGTTTTGTCAAACAAGATAAATACATAGATTCTCCATCAGCACTTAAAGTTGCGCCAATGTAGTCAACTTCTGCATCCAATTTGTCTTTGGAACGATTGGTAGTTCCAGACATGATTAATTGTCCCGCAATTTTAGATAATCCCGCTTTTGAACCTTCATTCATAGGATCTGAGCCTGTAACCAATCGAATGGAAACTTTCGGTAATTTGTGGTTTTCAGAAAGAATAACAGTGATGCCATTTTCAGTTGTGAAAACCTCTGAATCTTTGATATTTATTGTTGGTGGTGTTCCTGCTTTAGGACGCACAGATCGATCTAATTGGCTAAAACTAGTAGCAGCAACTAAAATCAATGCACCGGATAAAATTATTTTTTTCATTTTGAATATCTATTTATATGAAATCTAATATTGGATTTGAATCTTTTGATTCATCGAAATTTCGATTTCGTATTAATTTTTTGGTTTCGGTAAATAATATAAAATCACACGATTTTCAGGAGTGAAATACTTTTTAGCAACTCTTTGAATATCCTCTCTTGTCACAGCCATGTATTTCGTTAATTCACTATTTATTAGCGCTGTACTTCCCATGTACATGTAGTTTTGAGCTAGGTTCTCAGCGATTCCAGCAACTGAACTATAGGCTGAAATGATGTCATTCTCTTTACCGTTTCTCAATTTTTCAAATTCCTCTTGTGAAATTAAAGTGTCTTGAACTGCTTTTACTTCCTCATCTAAAGCGTTTTGCAACGTAATTAAATCTACATTAGCAGAACCAATTGCGGCAACCAATCCTAATCCTGGATCTTCCAACGGGAATGCAAAAGAAAATGCAGCCATCGCCAATTGTTTTTTCTCAACAATATTTTTGTTCATTCTAGAACTAGTTCCTCCGGAAAGTACAGTATTTAGCATATCCAAAGCATAAGCATCAGGATTTGTTTGTTCTGGAAGTCTGTATCCCATAAAAACAGCTGGTAGTTCGATGTTATCGTAAACTGTATCAATGACAACTCCTTTGAAAGGTGGTTCATTTCTCTCTGGTCTTGGAATTACCGTTGGCATTGCACTGTATTTTTTGATCACTTTTTGAGCTTCAGCATCTTTTGAACCTAAAAAGTTTTTTGCATCAAATTTAGTTTTTGCAATTCCATAAGTTTTTAAGAAT
>JBIKJE010000134.1:0-5959 GCA_044361165.1 Crocinitomicaceae bacterium
CGCTGTGATCATTGATGTTGGAACAACGCGTGTACAAGATTCGACGAAAGTTTCAGGTTGGAAACTGGTTGGTGATGTCAAATTTGATGAGGTTGCTCCTAAATGTTCTTACATTTCTCCAGTTCCTGGAGGTGTTGGTCCAATGACGATTGCTTCATTGATGATGAACACTTTGAAAGCAATGGATTTGAAAGGGAAATAATATTTTCAATTTATTTTGAGGTGCTAGCACTCATTTCAATTTAAAATTTTTTTGGTACTTTTGATTAGCTAGAATTAATCAAAACTCTCCCAATTAATGAAATTCATTGCTAGTATTACTGCTATATTTTTAGCAATTTCTTGCGTATTTTCCCAAACTACTTTCCCGTGGAGTGGTACTTATGGTGGCACAGGAACTAATAGAACTTACACTACAAATGTTGCAGGAATTACCATGTCGGCGACGATTGTGAATTCTGAAAACGTTTGGCAAGATGCTTCTCCAGTTTGGTTTCCAACTGGTTCAACAGTGAACGGTGGAGGATGCAGCGGAATTTCCGCCGCCAATCAAGGAATGTTGTTAAGTACCGATTGGACAACAAATACAACCAAAACAATAACTGTTACGATTTCATTCAGTTCTCCTGTTCAAGGTCCTGTCAATTTCAAACTGTATGATGTAAACGATGATGGTTTTGGCTCGTGGACTGATAAAATAACCATTTCTGGAACAAATTCTGCAGCTGCAGCAGTCAATGTTTTCAACGTGGGAACTGCTTGCGTTTCCACAGGAGGAACTGTTACTGGTTCAGGTTCAACAGCTTTGACTTACAATGCAGGGATGTCAACAGCTTGCACTTGTTGGGGAAACAATGAAATCAACGTTGGATCAGCATCTGATTGTATTTCAACGGTTACTATTTTGTATCGATCAGCAGCGACTCCAACTAATTATAATAATCCCAAACAATATGTTGTCATTTCTAATCTGACGGCAACGATTCCAACACCGCTCGCAGCGCCAACAAGCATTACAGGAAATACTTCCATTTGTCAAAATCAAAGTACAACTTTAACAGCAGTTGGTGGAACAGCTACCTCGCAATGGTACACGGGTTCTTGTGGTGGAACATTGGTAGGAACAGGAACTTCGATTACAGTTTCACCAAGCTCCACAACGACCTATTTTGTGAGAAATGCGGGAACATCTTGTACTCCTGCTTCCTCGTGTATTTCAGCCACTGTAACGGTCAATCCATCACCAACAATGACAAGTGCGAATACTGCTACAATTTGCAGTGAATCAACACTCAATATTCCTTTGAGCAGTGATTTTGGAACAAGTTATTCTTGGATTGCAACTGACAACGCTTCTGTTTCAGGAGAGAGTTTAAACGCTCAAAACACAGCGCTTATCGACAATACATTGACGAATAATTCGGCAAGTATTCAAGTGGTGAATTACAGTGTAACTCCTTCAGCAAATGGCTGTGCTGGAACTCCGCAGACGATTGCAGTCACCCTGAATCCAGTTCCCACAATGACAAGTGCGAACACCGCAACAATTTGTACAGGAAACACATTGAATTTAGCATTGACAAGCAACGTTACTGCTACCTATTCTTGGGTTGCAACGGACAATCCTAACGTGACAGGTGAATCTTTGACAACTCAAAATTCTTCAACGATTTCGAATACTTTGACTAATTCTTCTGGGATTTCTCAAGTGGTAAATTATTCTGTCACACCAACTGCTGGAACGTGTATTGGAACAGCCCAAAATATTACTGTTACGGTGAACACAAATTTGCCTGCACCAACTATTACGCCGAATGGACTAACTACTTTTTGTCCGGGAGGAAATGTTCAATTGACCTCAAGCAGCGCAGTTGGAAATCTTTGGAGTACCAATGAAACGACTCAATCAATTACGGTTAATAGCTCTGGAACTTACACTTTAACTTACACCGATGCAAGTGGATGTACATCTGCACAAGCAAGTATCACTATTACGCAAACGGCAGGTGCATTGCCTACGGCGAGTATTTCAGGCGGTGCAGTTTATTGTGGTTCTGACCCAATTGCACCAATTCAAGTAGCAGTCACCGGCGCTGGTCCTTGGACGATTGATTATCAAATTGATGGAGTTTCACAAACTGCTGTTGTCGGTGCTAGTTCGCCGATTGATTTAGGAAATACAGTCGGTGTTTATACCTTGACAGGAATCAACGATGCTAACTGTTCCAATACAGCTACTGGAAGTACTACGATTAGTTTGGGTAATACGCCAATTTTAACCAATGCGATTACAGCAAATTTATGCACAGGTTATACTTTTAATCTTCCTTTAACGACGGATATTCCAGCAACTTTTACGTGGGTGGCGATTGATAATCCGAATGTTACTGGTGAAATTTTGACGAATCAATCAAATTCGACGATTACAAATACATTAACTAATACAACTTCAAATCCCGAAATAGTGGTTTATGAAGTTACTCCAGTTTCCACCGTCGGCACTTGTTCAGGTTTGATGCAAACGGTAAGCGTAACTGTCAATCCAACGCCAACCGCACCAACAATTACGGCGAATGGACCAACAACATTTTGTCCTGGTGGAAGTGTCCAATTGACATCCAATTATACAACTGGAAATCTATGGAGCACGAACGAAACCACGCAGTCAATTACTGTTTCAAATTCGGGAACAATTACATTGTCAACCACAATCAGCGGATGTGTTTCACCAAATTCAAGTATAGTAATTAGTCAAGGATCGGGATCTTTACCAACCGCAACAATTTCTGGCGGAGGAAGTTTTTGTGCTGGAAATACGGTTTCACCAATTGATGTCAATGTAACAGGAATTGGTCCATGGACGATTGACTTCACGATCGATGGTGTAGCACAAACCGCAGTTACGGGAAGTACTTCTCCAATTACTTTAGGAAATTCACAAGGAGTGTATGCATTGACTTTTGTGAGCGATTTTAATTGTTCAAATTCGGCAACTGGAACCGCAAGTATTTTAGTGAATCCTATTCCAACAGTTTCAGTGAATCCAGTTTCAATTTGTGCTGGAAATTCGGGAACAATTACTGCAACACCAGATATTGCTGGAGGAACATTTTTGTGGAGTCCCGGAGGAGAAACGACAGCATCAATCACCGTTACTCCAAATTCAACAAGCAATTATTCAGTTGTCTATACTTTAAATGGTTGCACATCAGTTTCCACATCGACAACTGTTACTGTAAATCCAACGCCGACAGTTGCGGTAAATAGTGCATCAATTTGTCAAAATCAAACCGCAACATTAACAGCATCGCCATCCGTTTCTGGAGGAACATTTTTATGGAATCCAAATGGAGCAACTACCAACGCGATATCAGTTTCACCAATGGTTTCGACCAATTACACGGTTATTTACACCTTGAACGGTTGTTCGAGTTCAGCCACTCAAGGAATTGTGACGGTTAATTTGAGTCCCGCTGTGAGTTTTACTGCCGATACACTTTCAGGTTGTGTTCCATTGACAGTTCAATTTACAAGTACCTCAAATAGTGATCTAAATGCATGTGTTTGGACATTGAGTAATGGAAGCACTTTAACAGGTTGCAATCCGACTTTTACTTTTGACCAAGCAGGTTGCTATGATGTAACTTTGGCAACAACACTAAATGGTTGTACAGGTTCAAGTTCTGTTGCAAATTACATTTGTGTTGAATCAAATCCTATTGCTTTTTTTACCGGAAATCCATTGCAGTTAACAGATGAAAATCCTACAATTGATTTGGAAAATTTATCTACTGGCGCCAGCACTTATTTTTGGAATTTTGGAGATGGTGATGTTGCTACAGATGAGAATCCATCGCATACTTATGCGCAAAACGATTTAGGATACACGATTGAATTAACTGCGACTTCAGCGCTTGGATGCCAAAGTACTTATGCAATTAATATTACTTATGACCAGCAGTTAATATTTTACGTGCCGAATGCATTTACACCAGACGATGACGAACACAATCCAGTTTTCAAACCCGTTTTCACATCAGGATATGATCCTTACAGTTATAATTTATCCATTTACGATCGTTGGGGAGAAATTATTTTTGAATCAAATGATGTAAATGTTGGTTGGGATGGCACCTACATTCAAACAACAGGTTTGGTGCAAGATGGAATTTATGTTTGGAGAATTTCGTTCAAAGTCAATAACAATGACGAAAGAAAAGTGTACACGGGACATGTAAATTTGCTAAAATAACATCAAGTTTTTTGCTTTCTAGTGGTAAGCCAAACGCCGACAAAAATCAGGAACATATATACTCCTTTTTGCCAGGTGATGGTATCAGTGTAGTCTTCTGCAAAACCAATGTAACTCAGAAAAAACGCGAAGAAGATCACCAAAACTGGCTGAAAGTATATGTATGCGCTGGAAACAGAAGGGCTTAAATATTTTAATCCGTACATGGTTAGCAAGTAAGTCAAAAACGTTACTCCAACTACCACGTAAGTAATTTTCGCCCAAATTTCCCAAGAGATTTGTTGAAAGTTAGTTTGAAATACCTCTGTTAAAGTCGGCGGAAACAGAAGCACAAATCCCAATCCAAAAGTAAATACATAAGTAATCACAGTTAGAGGGTTGTACTTTTTCATCAATGGTTTTGCGATGACCAAATAGATGGCGTAACTCAAAGCGTTAACAAAAAGGAATAAATCGCCAAAAAGTGAATCACCTTTTCCCGAAGAACCAGCCAATGTTAGCAAGATTGCTCCTGCTGCACCGATTAAAATACCTGCAACTTTTGAAAGGGTAATTTTTTCTTTGATTAGAAAATAGGCCAAAATGATTACCAAAATAGGATTGGTGGTCATGATGATTCCTGAATTAATAGCCGATGATAAATTCAAGCCATAAAAAAAGCAAAGTTGATTGGTTGCAACACCAAAAAATCCGCAAACAGCAAGTAGTAAATAATCTTTCTTTTCTATTTTTTGAGTAGGAAGCAATAATTTGACCAACCAAAACAAGAATGTTGCGCCTAACACACGGAACAAGATGAAAACACTAGGAGTCAAAAAATTGGGCATTACACCCTTGGCCAAAACGTGACTTGCACCGTATAATGTATTGACAAAAAATAACGCCAAATGTGCTTTCCAATCTTGAAATTTCATTTATTGTTCCAATTTGTCATTGTCAGATTTACACCAATTGTAGTAAAACCTTTGATAAATTCAGTAGCTATATCAATTCTTTCTTGCAGTGATTTTTGTTCTTCAGAGGACCATTCTCCCAAAACATAATCCACCTGTTGCCCTTTATTGAATTCACTTCCAACTCCAAAACGCAACCTTGTATATTCTTGGGAATTCAAGGTTGCTTGTATGTCTTTCAACCCATTATGTCCACCATCACTGCCTTTCATTTTCATGCGCAATTTTCCAAAAGGCAATGATAAGTCATCTGTGATTACTAAAATATTTTCTTTTAATATTTTTTCAGATTGCATGTAATAATTAACAGCTTTGCCACTTAAATTCATAAAAGTGGTTGGTTTTAAAAGTACAATTTGTCTGCCTTTAAATTTAACTTGTGATACTTCTGCATGTTTTTGAACTGAAAAAACTCCTCCACATTCCTTCGCAAATGCATCGACTACTTTAAAACCAATGTTGTGTCTTGTTTCTGTATATTTTGTACCGGGATTTCCAAGTCCAACGATTAAATATTTCATACTTTGAAAATTTTTGTAAAAGTAATTAATTGAAGGTTATTAACAAGTAGTTAACATTTAGGTTTCCAAGAATAGATTTTATATTATAGTAAAAAAAACAGAGTATAAATTTTAACACATCAATTAAAACTTTACCTTTGGATTAACAAAAAAAACTATAAAGTTATGAAAAGAACATTACTCATTTTGGGGAACGTTGTTTTGGGTGCAGGTTTTTCCTTTGCTCAACAAAC
>JBIKJE010000051.1:0-21954 GCA_044361165.1 Crocinitomicaceae bacterium
AGTACTCGGTGCCAATGTTCAACAACTTATTGTTACAGATTTAAATGGCAAATTACTTTCTAAACAACCAGCTTTTGGAAATACAAATAATCTGAACGTGAAAAACTTAAGCGCGGGAGTTTATTTGATAAATATCGAAACTGAAAATGGTGTTTTGGTAAGAAGATTTGTGAAGAGGTAACAAGTCAATTAATTAAAATTTTATGAAAAAAATCACAACATTACTTTTGCTTATTATTTTATCATCCGCCGCAAAAGCGCAGATACCTTCGTGGGCAGTTAAAGATTCTCTAGGCTATGACATGAACGCCAGAGAGCATGCTGGAATGGTATCTTTGAATAGTAAATTATACATTCTTGGAGGCTATTCAAGTATTGGATCTTGCTATGATTTCACTGAATATGACCCTACTTCTGGGGTTCTAAGAAAATTAAGAAAGCCATTTATGAACAATGGTTCAATTAATGAACAATGTCTATTTGAGGTACAGGGTAAAATTTATTTGTTTCATAGTCAAGGAATTGAAGTCTATGACCCAAGTTTGAATACTTGGACCGCTATCAGTTATCCAACTGGTTTAAGTTTACAGCCTGATGCTGGATTTGTTATCAATGATATTATTTACCTTACATTGAGAAATTCAACTAATTTTTACGCTTACAATCCAATTACAAATACATTTGCTCCAAAAGCTGCTAGACCTGTGGGAGCAACAGGACGCTATGCCTACAGCTTTGAATTGTTAGGAAAAGGATATTGGGGTGGTTTCAGAACATATATGTATGATGGATGCAGTTATGAAAGTGGATGCTTCGATAATGCATTTTATGAGTACGATCCAACAGCAAATGCTTGGACAGCCAAAGCATCCCTCCCAATTGCAGTTTCTTGTGCTTCTGGAATCAGTTTAAATGGAAAAGGATATGTTGGTTTAGGTTCGGCATACAACTCCATAACAGGCGGAAATACTTCATCCCCCTCCTGGTATGAATATAATCCTTTGACAAATAGTTGGACCGTAAAGCAAAATTTTCCGGGAAGCGCAGCAAATTCATCTATTTCCAAAATTGGGAATGAAATTTATGTTTTTGGCGGAAAAACAAATGAGACGTATGGTTTTTTAACTGATAATTTATACAAATATTTACCTACCAATAACCTTTGGCAAAATGTAAATTTAGAGGTAGGTCAGAATCGAACTGGTGCATCAGGGTTTTATGCGAATGGGAAAATTTACACTGGCGGGGGAAAAGACGGCGAACACTTAACTGATTTTTGGGAATATGATATTGCCTCCAATCAATGGAGTCCGAAAGCAAACCTCAAATCAGGATATGAACTGCGCGCTAGCGCTGAAGTGAATGGTAAAGGATATTTTGTTGGTGGAGTTAATACCTACTTAACCTCAAATAATTTTATTGATTCATTGGTTGAATACAATCCAACCACAAATCAATGGACAAACAAAACTTCTATTCCAGGAGGCAAAAGATACGGAGCAATTGCAATGTCTTACAATGGAAAATTATATGCTGGAATGGGAAGCATTCAATATTCAGGCTATTCCTCAGACTTTTACCGATACGACCCAACAACAAATAATTGGTCAGCTTTAGCAAGTGCGCCATTTCAATCTGGGGAGGGAAATAACCTTTCCTGTTTTGTTATTGGAGACACGGCCTATGTTATAACTGTTACCTATTTTGCAAGACTTTACAAATATGCATTCTTATCCAATTCTTGGGACATTGGAACAAATTTATCCATGCCGATACTAAATTCAAATGTGTTAACTCCAACTAATCAAGGGTTTACCTTTAATGGTAAAGGTTATTTTATTTATGGTGGGACTTCTTCAGAACAAATGTCTGAGTACAATCCACAAACTGGAATATGGAAAGAATTTACTGGCGTTCCATTTAGTAATCGAGGAAAAGTAGTTATTCCAACTCCCAATGAAATCTATTTTGGATTTGGCACTAGCTCTTATATTAACAACAATAAAAATACACTTCAAGCATTGCGCTTTAATGCCAATATTTCTTCTCAAGTTGGTGTTTTTACGCCAACTCAATACAATGAACAGTGCGGAACTGGAACCATCAATGCAAATATGATTAATACGATACATGACACTTTAGGAAATCTCTTTACAAGTTTTCAAGTACAAAGTGGAAGTTCTTACAGTGTGAGCCCAGTCTGTTATTCTGTAAATTCAAGAGATACTTTACTTCCTTATTACCAGGGATGTGGGAGTTTTGGAAATGGCAATGTAAACGCCATGTTTATGAAAAAGAGTATTGTACTAAGTGGGAATAGTGGTCCATTACCTTTAGAAATGTCTATTAAATTTTTCTATACCACTACAGAACTCAATCAATTCGTGCAAGCTTTCAATTTGCAAAATAGTAGTAACAAAACAATCAATGACATTCGGATTGTAAGAAGTCCAATAGGCGCTGCTGATTTTGACCCAATTAATAATTTTGGCGTATCACCTTATTATGAGTTTTATAACACAAATTTTCAAAGCTATGCCAATGGAAAATTTGCAGAAATTTTTCCGACAACTTTCGGAAGTTTTACAGGAGAATTTTATGCAGTGCTAACTTCTCCATTGGAAAGAACAATCACAACAACATCTTGTGGGGCTTTTACATACAATAGTCAAGCGTATGCCGCTAGTGGCACCTACAGTCAATTGGTTTCAAATGGTGCTGGTTGTGACAGTACAATCACCATTAACTTAACGGTTAACAACACTTTTACTTCAAACAATCCGCAAACTATTTGTCAAGGACAAAGTTATAGTATCGATGGAAGTACTTATTCATCTGCTGGTTCATACATCAATGTATTGCAAGCAAGCAATGGTTGTGATAGCACCGTGACAACTATTTTAACTGTAAATCCTAGTTTTTCGGTCAATAATCCTCAGACTATTTGTCAAGGTGAAAATTATTCAATAGGTGCAAATTCCTATACCACTTCAGGAACCTACACAAATATGTTTCAAACGTTAAACGGTTGCGATAGTTTGGTAACAACTGTTTTGACTGTGCGCCCAACGTACATAACTAACAATCCTCAAACTATTTGTCAAGGTGAAACCTATACGATTGGTGCGAATACATACTCCAATTCTGGTACTTATGTAAATCTTTTGCAATCTATTTATGGATGTGATAGCACAATAACAACTGTTTTAAATGTGCTTCCGACTTATACAATTAGCAACCCACAAACAATCTGTCAAGGGGAAAGTTACACAATCAATGGAAATACTTATACAACAACTGGAACGCATTCAGATGTTTTCCAATCCATCAATGGTTGTGATAGTACAGTAATTACAAATCTTACTGTTCGTCCAACCTACAATGTAAATAATCCGCAGTCCATTTGCCAAGGGGAAAGTTATACTGTGGGAGGAAATACCTATTCTTCAGCGGGAAATTATACGGATGTTTTACAAAGTATCAATGGCTGTGACAGCACAGTAAATACAGCTTTAACCATCACAACCGTTCAGTTAAACTTGAATGTTACTGCATCTGGTCTAACAATCAGTTCAGCACAAAATGCTGGTTCTTATCAATGGATAAATTGTGCAAATAACACTCCGATTTCTGGTGCAAATTCACAAGATTTCACTGCCACAACAAATGGAAGTTACGCAGTAATTCTTACCGAATGTGGCGTGAGTGATACTTCAAATTGTGTTGTGATTAATGATGTTGGGTTAGATGAAAACAACTTGAATTTCAGTGTTCAATTGTATCCAAATCCAACGGATAATGTTTTGACAATTGAAGTACTCGGTGCCAATGTTCAACAACTTATTGTTACAGATTTAAATGGCAAATTACTTTCTAAACAACCAGCTTTTGGAAATACAAATAATCTGAACGTGAAAAACTTAAGCGCGGGAGTTTATTTGGTAAATATCGAATCTGAAAATGGTGTTGTGGTAAGAAGGTTTGTGAAGAGGTAAAGTTGTTTTTACAAATTGTGCTTTATTTGATGCTTAAATCCCAGTAATTTAATATTTACTGGGATTTTTTCTTTTAAAGATAAATCATCAAACACAATACTCGCAATAATTATAATAATTCGTCGTATGCTCAAAAGGCATTTCTTCGTTGTAAATATCTTCCAAAATCAGACGTAAAACTTCTGGAAAAAGTTCTACAGCTGTTTGCATGGACATTTCACCTAAGTTGATATCAAACGGACTGTCTTCCAGTTTTACAAAAGAAATGATTGAACAATTCGCTGGAACGATTTGGTATTTTTGGAAATATAAATAGTTGTAAACCAACAATTGGAAGAAATGCTTGGATTTGATGCAAGTGTCAAAAAGTACCAAGATTTCGCCTTCTTGATTTTCTGCTTTCAATTTTCCGCCCACATCTTTCGTGTCCACTTTTCCTGTTTTGTAGTCCACAATTCGAATTTGACCATCGCAAGAATCGATTCTGTCGACGAATCCTTTGAGTTTGATTTTGCGCATTTTTCCGGCAATTTCCAATTCCATCACATGGATAAATTGTTGCTCCAATGCTTCGATGAAAAACGGTCGATTGTTTAAACTCAACAATTGCTTTTTCTCAAATTTCAAGAATCTTTCTAAAAGTTCTTTCGCCATTTGAAAACTCAAAAAGTTCTTTCCTGTTTCGAATGATTTGGGATCATTGTTGAAATGCGCACTGAACTTTTGACGCAACAATAATTCATATCCTTTCAACATTTTGTCAATGTCTTCTGGTTGCAACGATGGCGGTTGCTGCGTTTTCAGTTCACCATTTTCATCTCGGCGCGAAAAAGGTTCGTATAAATCTTCCAGCACTTCATGGATAAAAGTTCCAAAGGTATTGCTTTCCACTTCTTCCTCGACCTTCTTTTCTTCGCCAAATTTCAAGACATATTTGTAGTAAAAATCCAATTGACAATTCATAAACGTTTTGATGGCACTGGCAGAAGTTCCACCTTCAAACAACTCATCTAAGCGCGCAAGCACTTCAGGCGATTTTGGAATGGATGTGATTTTGGAATCCGATTCATCGCTGTCGATGATATAAAATTTATTCGTTAATTTGATGTTTGTATTTACCCGAGAAAGTTCCAATTCAAGTTGCATCAAATAGCGGCTTGGCTCATTGGAATTCAATGATTCACTGGAAGTTGAATAGGTGATATACATCGTTTCACATTGGTGCAACAAGCGGTAAAAATGGTGCGCAAAAAGTCCTTGTTTTTCTCGAGGTGTTGGCAATCCGAAGAACTTACGTAAATCCATTGGAATGATTGTTTGAATTGGATTCGTCGGTGGCATTTTTCCTTCGTTCATTCCCAACACGATGATGGTTTTGAAATCGAGTAAACGCGTTTCCAGCAATCCCATGATTTGCAAACCTTCGATTGGATTTCCATAATACGCCATGCTGTCGGACATCCATTGCTGATTGAAAAGCGTTTTGAATGTGCGTAAAACCATCGCAGGAATTCCTTCGTGGATGCAATTTTGAAAGTCGATGATGGCGTGATCAAAACCTTCGATTAAGGCTTTTTCGAATTCTTCAGATTTCTCTAAATGTTTGTATATTAATTGATTTAATTGTCTGATTGATTGCAATGCAATTGCCCAATCGCCTTTCCAGTCGGTGTAAAGTACGTTGATTATTTCTTGCAATTTTGGCGATAAATCCAATTTAGTTGGCGTTTGAAAAACGGTGTTGAACTTCCGCATTTTTTTCTCTCGCTGATATACTTCTTGCGTTTCCTTGTCAGTCATGATGGCAATCAGGAAAGGATGATTCCAGCAATTGATCAAATCTTTGTGGTAAGCGACCACGCGGTTGTATTTCAAAATTCCTTCTTGAATTCTAAAAATCAATTCCACCCAAGTGCGCAATGAACTGTTTTTGAGTGGTAAACCCAAGGTAATATTCGCTTTTTTTGCTTTGGAAGGAATGTTTTTCAACAACGGAACAATCAAACTTTCATCAGCCAACAAAACCATGGTTTCGTTCAATTGTTCGTCATCCATGGCTTCCAACAAAGTGCCGACAACTTTTGCCTGACCCGTAGTTTGGGCGCATGAAATGATTTCTATTTCTTTGGCTGCAGTTGCCAATGAATTCTGCACAAAAGGCAAAGTTTTAGTTTCACAAGCTTGCATTAAATCGCGCAAAAAAGCGCCTGCTTCGTGGTTTCTGTCGTCCAAATAAAATTGATCTGCATCAATAAGAATGTGTCCGCGACCTTGATTTTTGAGTTGTTTAAAAATACTCAATTCAGCGGGGGAAAGCGCATTGAAACCAGCGAAGAGAAAATGTGACTTTTTATTTTCTTTGAAAACGAGGTCGATATTTTCTTGCAATTTGCGGTAAGCTTTTCCCATGTAAATGGTTTCGTTTGATTCCAAAAGTTTATTGAAATCGGTATAATATCCGGGCAAACGGTCCCAAAATTCCATGAATCTCTTTTGACTTTCTGACAAAGTTTCATTTCCAAAGCTCCAATTTTCAAGCTCTTTGATGTCTTTCAGGTTTCGAAAAAGTTGTTGAGAGGAAATCAAGTAACGGTCCATTTCATCGAAATCGCTCAAGAGAATATTTCCCCATTTCATGAATTCATCGAATGAAAAATCTTGTT
Source organism: Crocinitomicaceae bacterium (assembly GCA_044361165.1). GTDB lineage: Bacteria > Bacteroidota > Bacteroidia > Flavobacteriales_D > Crocinitomicaceae > JAQVCM01. Next base: position 6,659 of record JBIKJE010000051.1, read on the forward strand.
CCGTTTTGGCGTGTTTGGTGTGAATTTCGAAAAGTCGGAGCATCAACCTGGCTTTGTCGAGGACTGTTTCAGGCGTCAATGATTGCACCCAACGATAGATGGTCACAATTTTGGGAGATAAAATCGGTTTTCCGTAGGCTTCAAAAAGTGCTTTTTGCAAGTATTGTTTGGCTCTTTCGGAGGGCAAAACGATGGTCCAATCTTCCAAAGGAATTTCTTGGGATTTGATGTATTGAGCAACTTGATCTACGAACTTTATCATTGAAAAATAGATTTGTGCTAAAGGTAGAAAAATAAACTAAAAATAGAAAGCGCGAGACTGGCATCCCGCGCTTTCTAAAACCTAACCTAACTACTACTTATGAAAACTAATTCCTCACTTGCTTTTCAAAAAACATGCCATGCTAAATTGGCGGTGTTTTCAAGTGATTCTATTTCATTAACGGCAGATTTTAAAGTTTGGTGCATAAGTGATTGTGTTTTAACATTTATTTGCAACCAAGAATATTAATACTCTGAAAACTAATTAAAAATAAAAAATCCATATGATTTAAATGTCATTTATCGGCAATAGTTTTCATATAAATCAATTGACAAACTTTATCAATCGCTTTAAAAACTTCAACATCAAAATTTTCAGGAGCTGTAACTTTCGTCAACAAAGCAACTGAATCGAATAAGATTTCATTCTCATTTTTAGGTATTCTTTCAATCAAATCAACTTTATTGCTTCCTTTCTGAGACTCAGAAACAATTATTTCATTAGCGTTTATATCAACCGCAAATAGCATCGTATTCTTCATTTTTTCAAAATTTTAATGTAAATGGCATCGACCACTTGAATTTGTTGTTCGCTTTTTGCACCGCGCACCTTTTTGAGTTGTTCCAGTACACTGACTTGCGGCACTTTTGCTTGGAGAACTAATGGTTGTGCTTTTATCACAACAATTTGTTCCAACCCTTCGATTGTGTACTTTACAAGTGCAACTGTTTGATTTACTTCTATTGCACTTCATGCATAGCAGCTGAATATTTGAAACTTCGCTACTCCCACCGCAAGAATAAGGTGTAATGTGGTCGTATTCCAAATCTAAAGAACTTCCACAACATTTGCATTTACCACCATCTCTCGTGTAAACAATTTTTTTAGTTGTGGCAGAAACGTACCTGCTTTGCGCAAAACTGGTAATACTAATTAAAAGTAAAAGGAGAAGTAATACTAGTTTTTTCATTTTTTATCAGCTTTAGAAACAACAACTTTCGATTAAAACAAAGTTACTCTTAAATAAAGAAACAGAGCACTAGTGAGCCTTGAAAAAACTTGTCATAAAGTCACAAAAAGCACAATATCATACATATAGTTGCATTTTATAGCGCTTTTATTCGATTAATATTTGGAAGATTACTTAACCACAATTACCTTTTTGGTAACGACATTTCCATTCGATGTTCCCCTCACAAAATACGCGCCATTGGGCAGGTTTTCGACTTTTACTTGGTTGTTGTTGGCTTCTGTGATTGGGACAGTGCTGACCAACCGTCCCAATACGTTGAAGTTGTTTGCTTTTTTAAAACCAGCTTGATCCCAACTCTTAGAATTGTTTCATCAAATTGAAATATTCAACGCTTTTTTTCAGTTGATATAATGGTAGTTTTTGCAACCGTTCCGCCTACAGTGGAATATGCTTTGACAACCAAGGGCGAAAAATTGATGCCTAGTATTGTGTCGCTGCATCATTGGGGTCAGGAGTTTACGCTATAAAACACCATTTAATAAAAAAGTCCCACAGAAAATTTCTATGGGACTTTTTTTTCTAGACAGTTAGACTAAAGATGTTAGACTTTAGACTTAAATCGTTTTAGTTTTAAAACTATCTAATCACAATCACCTTTTTGGTAACCACTTCGCCGTTCAACATTCCAGTCACAAAATATGCTCCGTTTGGCATATTCTCAACTTTCACTTGATTGTTGTTTGCTGCGGTGATCTCAACAGTTCTTACCAACTGTCCAAGTTCGTTGATGATGTTGAACCTTTATTTGATAATGAAATCACTAAACATCGTACTAGTTTTGACAAAGTTCAAACCATGAAAAACAAAAATAACTTGACAAAATCGAATACTTTATAAATCCTGACAGAACGTTTGGCGCTAATTTTCGTCCATAATAAACGAGGAAGCATGACTATCACCAGTTTTGATGAATCGGATAAACAAGGTACACAGGTTCACATACAAATTCCAATTTAATGAAAATAATAAAAGCAATAATTGTTGACGATGAAATAAGAGGCATAAAATCAGTTGAAGCACAAATTCGGTCGAGCAAACTGCCGATTCAAATTGTGGGTACCGCACAATCTAAAAAAGAAGCCATCTTATTAATTAATCAAACCAAACCCCACTTAGTCTTCTTAGATGTCGAAATGCCCCCTGACAGTGGTTTTGATTTGCTTGAGGAGTTTGATTCCATTGATTTTAAAATCATTTTCATCACTGCATTCAATGAGTATGCCATCAAAGCATTTAAATACGCCGCCATTTATTATCTCTTAAAACCTGTCAATCAAGCAGACTTCAAAAATGCCGTAAAACGCGTAATTTCCCAAGAAAATCAGAATATGCACATTGATTTAATGAGGAACGAAATGCATACTGGTTCACAAGGAAAGATTATTTTACCTACAGCAGAAATGTATCACATCGTTTCAATCAATGAAATTGAATACTGCAAGGCTGAAGACAATTATACTTTTTTTCATTTTGTGGATGGTACAAATCTATTGGTTTCAAAATCGCTGAAAGAATTTGATGAATTGTTGAATGGTCACCATTTTTTCAGGGTACACAAAACCTTTCTGATTAATCTGAAACATCTGGATAAGATTTTGAAAAAAGAAGGTGGTTATGCCGTGATGAAATCTAAAACAGAAATTCCAATTTCAATCCGCAAAAAAACAGAACTTTTTCAAGTAATTAAAAATTTACTTTGATTCACTTTTTGCCATAAAAAAAGGACTACCGCTCCAAACGATAGTCCCTCTGATAAAATTAATCTACTACTGACTAATCAACCATTAACTTCTTTGCAAAAGTTCCTTTTGAAGTACTAATTTGTACTTGATACATTCCTTTTTCTAATTGCGTCACATCGATGTTTTCATGTGTTGAAACCGTTTGTTCCATCACCAAACTTCCTGCCAATGAATAGATTTTCAATGTTCCTGCTTCTGGTAATTCTAAAGTGAATTTCCCATTTGCTGGATTTGGTGCAATACGCACATTATCAGAATCCAACGTTTCAATTCCAACCACATACGCATTCGTATTCACTGTTGTATTCGTGATAATTGCTGGGTTGAAATCGAAGAAAATATATGCTGTGTTTTTGATTTCTGAATTCAATTGCAAATTTGGCAGCTCATCGATGGCGTAAGTAAAAAATCCTTGGCTTCCATCTAAATCATCGCCTGAAGGCAACAAATTGATTCCGCTGAATCTGAAAACCACTTCTCTTGTTGTAGGATTTACTCCATAAGAAACTGGATGTTTTGAATTGATGAATCGGAAAGTGGATAAATCCAAGTTGGATGAAATTGTATCTCTCACTACCACATTCAATGCTGGAAAATTTCCATCGTTTTGAAAACGCACTGTGTAAATCAAATTTTCTTGTACATCAGGATTGATAATGGCTGGCAAATTACATTGTTTGTCGTTTGGATCATAAGAATTCAAAACGGTAGTTTGGAAAGGCAAACTGTTAAACATAAAATCTTGTTCGCCTGCAGCTGATGCTTCTACGTAAAAATCAAAAACTGTTCCAGCTGGTGTGTTTCCAGCGAATGTGCAAGGGAATCCAATAGTAAAACATCCACTCAAAAATGGAATGGTTACAGTTACTGTATCATTTGCAAAAGTGGCATTGGCAACATTCGTCAAATCTGGCGTGACTCCTTGAGGAACTGCGATTTTTACTACTGCGTCGGCATAGTTTCCACAAGAAATATTGCAAATTTCAACCGCTATATTTCCTTTTTCAATCGGTGCAATAAATTGAAAAGCAGATGCAAATGAAACTTCCAAATTAGGAGTGACTCCAGTTCCTGAGCATTCTAGCGTGACATTCATAGGCACATTTTCACCTCTTCCTGTTACATCAAATGAATTGATTGTAAAATCTGGAGACGTTTGGATGTATCCATTGTTGGTCAACCAAGCATCATTGACACTCACTGTATAAGGAGTATTCGCAACGTCTAATTCCGTGTAGTATGGATTTCCGAATGAATCTTTTGGATAAATCGTCGTTGTTACTCCTGCATTGTTCGTCACGTCATAAGGAACGTTTGACAAGAAGGTCGCTGAAGGATTCAACAAAGAAATAATGTTGAAAAATCCACAATTAGTGGTGCTTGTAATTACCCATTCTATGGTTTGACTTGCAGCAAGTTGTCCACCCAAGGTTCCGCTTGTTACAGTAACGAGCGCATTGTACACGCCTGGTTGCACATAATCGTGTTCAAAAACATAACAGGATTGGGCATTGGGCCCCATGTAAGTCATCATCGTGTCCGCAGACCCATCAGTCCAATCAACAATGATTTGCGCACCTGATTCTGGCTGTGACCCAGAAGTCAAACAGGCAGACATGTTAGAATGACAACCAACTCCTGGCACAGAATTATATTCTAAATTCAGGGAGGTGACCTGCGCGTTTAACCCACTCAGGAAAAGCGAGAGGGAAAAGCCTAGTGTTAATTTCAATTTCATAATATTAAATTTTTAGTGTTCTTCTGCTAGACTTAAATAAAAACTCGAAGTTGCATTCACACTTTTTCAAATACTTCAAAAACCTCAATAAATACGCGGCTTTTAAACATTTTTGTTGTCAAAATTAAACGTTAATCTGAACTTTTCAATATTTTTCAGCTTAAATTCCTGCGATAACTAGTTTTCGGTGAAAAGTGAATAAAAACTCTTTTTTTGAGTCCAACTATGTTTGCTTTTTCTATTTAAAGTTCAACACAAGCGATACATTGTGGTATTTCAAAGTTTGGAAAGTGGGATTGTTATTGATATTTAGCAGACCCAAAGAATACCTCAACTCTGGTGCAAAAATGAATTGTTTGAATTTATTTTCTAAACCAATTCCAAAATCAATGGCTAAATCTGGATTGTTTTTAAATGCTGAACTCGACCTTGTATTGTGATCCAAAGGAAGTCTAAAATTGGGCCCCAAAAGTAAATATGGCGCGGTTTTCTTATCACCAAATTTGTATAAAAAATGGGTCATAAAATCTATCGAATTTGGGAAAATTCTGTACTTGGATTTGGATTGATCGCTGTTTGTTGTTTCTATTCCGCTTTTGTTAAAAGCGAACTCAGTTTTTGGTGAAAATATGAAATGCTCTGATATGGAATACTCCATAAATACACCCAACCTGGCCCCAATACCACCATATATTTTAGAATTACTTGTTAAAGATTCTTCTGAGCGAAGCAAAGAATAATTTGTTGCCAAGTTAAATCCAAAACGGAATTTGCCATCAATTTTTTGATTTTCAGTTTGAGAGAATACAGCAAAGGCAAAAAATGCCAATACTACTGATAAAATATGCTTTTTCATGGTTTAAAATTTAGTGTTTTCAGATAAACGCTATTTTAAAAACGATGTTGTACTTTCTCCCTTGCAAACAGACCTAAAACCCATATAAACAGCGCTTTTATGAATTTTATTGAAGTTTAAACTGCACGATAATCTAACTAATTCAACATTTTTCCAACTTAAATGCTGCGATAACTAGTTAATGTGGGGTTATGAAAAAAATGTGGATTTTAAACTGCGAAAAAAACAAATTCAAACCAAAAAAATTGATAGCTCTCATCTATTCAATTCGGATTTGGTGTTCAAATTTTTCAAAACTTGCAAATCCGGTTGGACCAGCTTGCACAATGATACAATCTGTTAAATGGGAAGTTGCCATTGTTTGGGAATGCACTAAAATTGAACCATCTTGAAAATATGAAGCCTCTACACAAACTGTATGATTCTTGGGCATATAAATAGAGATTTTGTATTTCGCTATGGCGAAACATAAATATTCGTTGATATCTTCCAAGGTAATTTCCGATTTATTGGTTTTCATTATCAAACGACATTCCTTCTTCCGATTGATGCCAACCATTTTACAATCTGAAATATTACCAAATTGCAAGGTGTCTGAATCATTTACCAATTTTAGTTCAATGAGATGTTCGGTTGAATCTTCTAAAAACAACTCCAAATAATCAAGACTTAAGTAATTTGTGTCACATTGCGATATACCGATGTTTGATATCAACAAAGTAAAGAAAATCAATAATTTAATGGGATTTTTCATGTGGTTTCTGCTAACAATTAATGGATTGGAACTAGTCCAAAAACCTAGGACAAAACATTTCTTAGTAGTTAATATTACATAATTCCATTCGCTTATTTATTAAGGCAAGATCATAGGATGGAAGCATAGGCTCTGTGTTAGCTAATTATTACCATGTATTTCAATCTTTTCCAATTTTTTGAATCGACTTAGACTTCTCAAAACTTGTTTTTTCCTCTTGTTTTTGGGAATATCTAAACGGATATGATTTAAGTCGTTCGGATCTCGGATAAATTTTCGTTTTCGTTTATGTAACTGAAATTACGCCTTTTTTACTAGAACTGTATGATAATGATTTATCGTTTACTTTAATTTTTAATTTTTCCCTTTAAACGGAGATTATCTGGGGCTAGTTCGTATGCTTTTTTATAAGAATGGAGACTTTGTTTTTTGTTCCCAGTTATCGAATAAGCATCCCCAATTAATTCAAGTGCGTAAGCATCTTTGGCATTCTTTTCAAGATAGATTTCCAAAGCATCAATACAATTCTGATATTTTTTTTGATAAAAATTAATCATTCCTACTTCACGATACAAGTTAGTTGGCGGAGTAAATTCAAACTGAATCGTTTTTGAAAAATGTTTATAATGCCCTTCAATAATGGATCTATTTAGGTTAGATGTTTCCCAATTTCCCTTTTTCATTTCGTAGCCTTTGTAAAGCATTGCCATTCCATCCAGAAAACTGTACAAATACATGGAATTATGGTTTTCATTTTCATAGGTTTTGTATTCACTTTGAATATTTGGGAAACGATCTAAAGTTTGATTTAATTCATCAATTTTTTTGTGGTGATTGGCAAATTGGTTTTCAAAATTGCCACTGGAAGAAACGAAAATAGTACAGCGTTTTTCTTGTGCAAGATTATTGTTAATTTGTTTTATGGCTTCACCTTCACTATACCAAATGCTCGGGTCATAGATTTGTAGCGATTGAAATGATTTTTGGATAGGCAATATATATGAACAGAAATATCCACCTAACGAATGACCAATTAAGATATTAAATCCACTCGTTGAATATCTCAAATTGACCTCCTCCATCAATTCTTCTTCAATGAAAGCCAAGAACTTAAGACCGTTTCCTGAACTTTGGGGATTAAAAGAAGTAGTATCTAACTCCCCAGTATGTTTCACTTTAGTTGTACTAAAGGACATGTCAAGTCTTCTGTTTGGGTGGGTAATTCCAACAACAATGTGCTGCGGAATTTTACCGTTATCGGATAAGTCTTTTTCCAATGCATTGGTAATATTAAACTTCATTTCTGCATCTAAGACATAGATAACTGGATATAAAAGGGTAGAATCATAATCTAAAGGCAAGCTGACCCAGTAATTCCTTTCCGTCTCCAAAATTTTTGAATCAATCGAATATTTTAATATCTCTACAGGGTTGTTAGCAACTTGAGCATGAAGCGAAGTAGATAAAAAAATAAGATAAATGAGGATTTTTTTCATGCTTTTTTATTTTGTAGAAAAAGTTTTTGGGCTTAGTGAAGGTGGGGTTTAAAAGTGTCAATGTCCAAATTTATGAAAAAAGCCAATAATAACTATAAACGTCCAGCCTACTGCGAAAGCTCCACTTTTGCCAAATTACAAATCATACTTACTCCAAACATAACTTGCGTCAAGGAAAAATATGATTATTTAAAACGCCAAAAACAATGTGAGTTAATCACTGCGTTTACATAGAAGTTTTTTAAACGAAAACACCCTAAGAAAAGAATTTTATTATTGGTGTTTTCTATAAAACATAAGTTACTTTAACTCACAATTAACTACTGCTGTTGAATTTCCTGATTCACCCCAATTGTAAGTTCTTGAAGAGGTAATTGAAGCCCCCCTTCCAGAACAATTTCCTTCTGCGCTACTTTTTTTATTCTTTTGAGTTGATGAATCGTAAATGTTTATATAGGCCGTAGGTTTTATCGGAGTACCGTCAGAATCATCAATATAAGTTATAGTTTGAATTCCTTTACATTCGCAAGTGTAAGTTTTACTACATGAAGATAATAGAGCGAAGACAATTAAAGAAGTTAAAATAATTATATTTTTCATGGTCATTGTTATGTCTTTCAAAGATAAGTATATTATTTAATTATCAAAAAGTTTTGAATCTTGAAAAATGCTAAAAAAGTAATGTGGCTTAACGTATCCATGGCAGGCGCAGAAAGCATTTCAATTTAAAAATTCCTAGGAAACCATGAAGCCTAAAACAACTTTATAGTCATTTACTGGTTTTATAACACCTATTAAATATTTCATCTCTTTCGTGGATCAATGTTTTTATTTGCTTCCAAAAATTTATTAGATTCTATTGGTTTAAATACTTTATCACTTCTCATAGGATATTTTACCAATTGTGAATTTGGTCGCGTTGGTCTTTTTTCAAAGCCACCACCACAATTAGGACAAACATTTTCTAAAATATTTTCCACACATCGAGAACAAAATGTACATTCAAAGGTGCAAATCATTGCCTCATTTGAGTCGTTGGGCAAACTTTTGCCACAGTTTTCGCAGCACTGTCTAATTTCTAACATTTACTTTTGGTTTATTAGTCGTTTATCAAATCTCTTTTAAAGATTTCTTCTGTTTCTGTATCAAACAATAAAATACCTTCCACATTGTCGTCAAGTTGCCCAACTAATTCTCCCTCCTTTGTCCAAATCGAACTTTTACCAACACTTAAAAAATTGTCGCAAAAACCTACACAGTTAGTCATTAATACAGGCATTCCGTATTGCTTTGCTACTTTAGGATAATAGTCAAAAGCTTTTACAACCCCATTAGATGGTTTTGCTACGCTTGCTAAATAAATGTCAGCACCCAATTTAAAAGCATTTTCAGAATGTGTAGGTTGTAAACTCTCGTAACAAATTGCTGGTGCTATATTTTTATCGTTCGTTTTGATTACTACTTGTTCAACTCCATTTTCAAAATATGGAAATTCATCTGAATGAAGTTGTTGTTTTGAATATGTTTGTCTCGGTTTGTTTGGTTCAAAAATTATCATACTAATTCGGATTTGCGATTCAGTTACAGTTGGCAATCCAAGCCCGATAATGATGTTGTTTTTGTCGCTTGTTTCTTGAAAAATGTCTAACCGATAATCATTTTGATTAGTCGCCAATTTTTTGGCAAGTTCTGGTTCGTATCCTGTTAACGAAAGTTCAGGAAAAAAAATTGCTTCAGCTTTTAATGTCAAAGCAATTTCAATAAATCTTTTGTGAGCTTCAATATTGGCTGAAACATTGCCCTTAATTGGTTTTGTCTGTGCGATGCAAATTTTCATCTGTTTATAATTTATTTTTCATTTGTCAGATGGAACTCTCAGTTATAAGCATGCTATTTTGTATGAAACCATCTCTCATAGCTCGTTTCATGTAATTGTTTATTCTACTTTGCAGGTTGGATTGCACTTTACTTCAAAATTAACTGAATTGGCTATATAACATATTTCGTGCGCTTTGTGATGCAACTCAATTGCTTTTTCTACCATACTTTCGTCTGAGACATAAAATATTGGATTCAAAGTTATCTCTTTGAAATTTCCGCCACCACTTGCCTGTTCAATCATAATGCCCGTGGCATTGTCGGTGTAAGAAGTAATAACAACTCCTTCCAATGAACATACATACAAGTAAGAAAGCATATGGCAAGATGAAATAGCTGTAACCAGCAAATCTTCTGGATTCAATTTTGATTTGTCCCCAACAGCTGGGTTATCTGTTGTAAGGAATAATTCAGGTTTTCCTTCTATAGAAACTGTGTGGCCACGGTCATAGGTTCGTACATTTTTAGTTCCGTCACCTTTGTTCCCTGTCCACACCGTAGTTAGTTTATATTTGTGTTCGTGTGCCATTGTTTTTTAGTTTATTGTTCTTCAATTATTGATGTTCCTTTTGATTTATCTCCCGTGGTCCATTCCCAATTTTCGTGAAGACGAATTTTTCCGTTTTCAAGAATTTCTGGTTTTGAAATGCAAATTCCTGTCATCAATTCGTCCTTGTCATTTACTTGGTGATAACACATTTCTATGTTACCTAAATGGTCAACCAAACCAATTAGATGTCCATATTTAATCTTTCCCCCTGAATATTCAGAAGTTAGAATATTTCCGATTTGCTTGTAATGAAAAAGAGTTTCGTTTGAAGTTTCTCCGTTTTCAGTATTGCTAATCGGTCTGAATTTTTTGTCGTTATAGTTCATCGTGTCGTTTTTCTAAAATAACCATTAAGGTTTTGCCGCTTTGCGAAGGCGGGGTTTTTCTGCACTAAACTTCATTAGATGCACAAAGCTTGAATTTAGCACTTCACTTTCAAAGAATCAAGAAACCCTGCGCTTTTGCAAAACGGCTGCTATGGGGCGTTTTCTATTCTTGGAGATATTTTCCATTTATGTATCTGTATGTTCCCTCTGTTTTGTCTGCGGAAAAATTACAGTTATATGGCGATTTTTCAAGTACAGTCTTATTTTTTGCTTTTGTCTTTTCGATATTAAGTTCAAGTTTATACCCTTTTGTCTTTATCTTTAAATTACTAATTGTAATTGTTCCTTCATCATCAATTCTAAAATTATATGAACTAGATACTTTTCCTTTTATTCTGCCTCCACCCGCATTTTTTTTGTGAAATTTGGATCTATAAAAATTAGTTGCTTCAAACATCTTTTCTTTAGTATCTAAATTCCAAATCTCATACTTTGAAACGTTGACATAATCTCTCGTAACAGACATTGAGCCTACCTTATCATCTCTTCCCCCACAACTCCTAAAAAATATAATTTCTTTTGAGCCAATTCCATCTACTTGAATTGAGTCTACAACTTGTAAATCTTTAAATTCGCAAGATAAACTGACATTTATTTCACTCAAATAAAGTGTGTCTTTTTGATTGTTATAAACATAAATTCCCTTTTGTATACCAATATATAGAGACCTTTCAATTTGACTCAAGCAGGGATTTGAACATATAAGGATCGTGAAAAATAGAATTTGCTTCATTTGGTTAATGTTGTTTAAAATGCCCAAAACTTAAATATATGTCCCGAAAAATGTCACCTATACACCACAAATCAGTCCCATAAATTGAGTCCTTCCCCCCAAATATACCATTTTTCCCGAAAATCTAAAACTACAAAACATTCAACTCCAAACCCATGCAAAAATCCCCAAACGCCCCGGCGGAGGTGGAAAGCCCACAGCGGTTTTTACCGCGCGGACTTGCAGCCGCAGACGGTTTCCCGATTTTTATCGGGAGGCGCCCAAAAAAGAAAAAAACCAAAAAAATTCCATACCTTCATTGAACCAATTCTCCCCAAAAATGTATCATCCCTTATGAAATCCATTCTTTGCTTTTTCCTTTTGTCATTTAGCGCTGGGGCGCAAATTTATCCTTTCAATCAAAATCCTTTGATTTCATTGCCCGTTTACTATTTCCCGTTTTACGACAGTGTGCAAATCATTGAGGTAGATTATTACGCACATTCTTTGGAAGAAGGCGCACTCCACGATGCCATGTATCCGCGTGGTGGTTCATCCTATTATGATGCGATGATGTTCAATCGTCCAAATGGTTACCTCTTAAGACACCTCAATGGGAAAATTATCGCCAATTATGGTGTGCCGAATTTGGAGCAATTCCAATTGAGTTCACCCGATTCCTGCCAAAAAATCACCCACAAACAACGCCTGAATACCATTCGAAATCAAAGTTACCATCGCCTTGAAAAAGTGCTCAAAGATGTCAACGGCTATGGCTATAGAATCACCCGCATTTACGTACCCGCACGACGCACTGAAATGCCTGAAATGGGCGTCCAACTTTTTGGAATTTTAGATACACTCGGTAAAATTGCCATTCCCATGAACCATTTAGGCATTGACTATGCCAATGGCGATTATTTGGTTTCGCGACACACGCGCTTATTTGAAACAACAACTTTCCCGTCCCTCCAACTGGTAGAAAATCCAAAAAAAACGCATCCCGAATACAAAACTTTCGCCATCTACGACAGTACTTTTCAATTGACATTGCCCGGTTCTGATCTTCCATTGCGACGCATCGCTCCCAATCGGTTTGCGACGGTTGCGCCTGGGTGTATTTCTTTCATGGACCGCAACGGAACTGGCTTGCACCAAAACAATTACCAAGCACTCCAAGATGCACCTTACGGCGATTTGATGATTTACACCGCTTACCACAACGATTCACTCCGAATGGGCCTACTTTCGCGCCAATTGGAAGAAATCACGCCAGCCATTTATTACGCCATTGTGCCCCAAGAACATGGTTTTCTGTTGGGAAATCCGCCCAGAAAAAATGGTTATTTAAACTTACAAGGAAAGACCATTGTTCCTTTTGAGCTGCAAGCTGAAAACATCGAATACCGCCGAGATCATTTCATTGTTTTCACGCGCTACGTAGATGTACCCAACGGGAAAATGCTGTGTTCAGGCTTGATCGACACTACCGGGAAAATCTTACTGCCAGCAGAATACTGGGAAATTGGTTTTTTTCAAAATGAACTTGCGCTCGTGAAAAAAGACAACCGATATGGTTTCATCAATCGTTCGGGCGAATTGCTTTGTCCGAATATCTACAACCACATCGGACAATTGCACCGCAACTTCATCGAAGTGACAAAGGACAACAAACTTGGTCTCGTGGATCGCTCAGGCAAAATCATCTTGGAACCGAATTACACGTATGTCTTTTGGCACGATTCGCTCATTCACTATGCCAATGACCAAAATGTGCATTTCATTTACGATTTGCGTACAGGGAAAAAATACCAACACGATTTTGGCAAATTGATTCCACAAGACAACGGTTTATCGTTCTTCCTCAAAAACAACAAATACGGCTTGGTTAACGCCCAAGGAAAACTCATGCTCCCTGCGCAATTCGACAAAGTGCGTGGCTATCGCAACAACCGCGCGGTGGTGGAAATCAATGGGAAATATGGAATGATTGACGAACACGGAAAAATCGTGCAAGCGATTAAATATGCTGGATATGGAGTTGATTTGGACGGGAATCATGTGTTGAAATAGGATTAATTGAGTGGATTGAAAAAAGGAAACGTTTAATAAATCATACAGAAATTTAACGTACATAATATTTTTATTTACGGAATATCTCCGTACATTTGTGTAAATATTTCAATCATGAGTACCGCAAATAGAGAACATGCACGCTTTGACGCAAGGCTTCCAAAAGAACAAAAACAATTCTTTGAAAAAGCGGCTGCACTGGGTGGATACAGAAGTTTGACAGACTTTGTAATTTTGACCGTACAAGAAAAAGCGAAAGAAATCATTCAAGAAAAAGAACAAATTATCGCTTCTGAAAGAGACGGCCAAATTTTCTTTGATGCCATCATCAATCCCAAAAAGCCTTCCAAAACACTTAAAAATGCGCTGGAAGATTATCATGCTTTTGTGGCAAATTCAAAGAAATGATTGAACTTTTAGTCAAAAAACACAATCGAGAAGATTTTGATTGTGGAAATGCGTTGTTGACCAATTACTTGAAAACGCAAGCCAGTCAAGACATCAAACGAAAATTGGCTGCTTGTTTTGTGCTTTCCGAAAATGGAACGCAAATTCAAGGATATTACACGCTTTCAACGAATAGCATTCCTTTGAGCAGTTTTCCAGCGCGCATTCAGCAAAAACTTCCCAAATCATACCTAGCGATTCCAACCACTTTACTCGGAAGATTAGCCATTGACACAAAGTATCAAGGCAAAGGATTCGGAAAAATCTTGCTGATTGATGCCCTCAAAAGAAGCTATGAACTCGCCCAAGAAATAGGCTCATTCGCCGTGGTGGTTGACCCAATCGATGCAGAAGCTGAAAGGTTTTATCAAAAATATGATTTCATTAAACTTCCTGACAGTGAGAAAATGTTTATTGCAACTAAGACATTGCAACTGTTATTTGTATAGGTTATCGTCCAATTATAATTTTTGTTCCTTTTCACTTCGTGGCTGCTCCGCGGTGCTTGATCAAAACGAACCCTCCCGATAACTATCGGGAAAGGCTGAGTCATCAAGTTAAAGCGCAAATTTTCGTACGAAATCAAATTCTTACCTCGTGCGCTTTATTTTAAAAGGTTACCTGCGGTGCTGCTATCGCGGTCTGAAAACGTGATTTTAGCTTCGCTGCATCCTTCGGAAGTGTCGGTGATCTACTTCACTATCGTTGCGTAGCTTCCTCCAAAAGTCTACATTTTCAGTGCACCTTTAAAACCCTTTCTTCCAAGGCCAAATATCTACAAAATCAATCATAGTCCGCAGATTTCAAATCATCTTAGCAACAAGATATTCTGCATCTCTTAATGAATAGGGAATTTTTCTTCCAAATAATATTTGATTCGGGTATAAACAACTACTTCTCAATTCTTCACCATTTCAAACTCAAACAATTGCTTCATTTCGGGTTTGATCATCACGTTATTATCTGTTCCAACAATTCCCAACTCTGTATCCCAACTGCCATTCGTGAATTTAAATTGAGCCGGACTTTGAAGTTCTAAAACGATTTCTCTTTCTAGTTCAGTGGTTTTTTTCATTTCGATTTTGTTAGGATTCCAGTCTCCCAAGTTCGGCTGATTGCCAGTGATGTAAACGACAGCGTCTTTGTCGGTCACTTTTAGGCGAATCGTTACTTTGTGTTTTTCAGTGCTCAATTCGCTTGCTTGCTTTGATTGCATATTTTTAAAATAATATTCAAACGCGCGATTCAAACTCGGTGGAAATGTGCCCCAATGGCTGTTATTTGGAAAAGCTGCTATTTCAACGGTGATATTTTTGTCTTTTAAAGTATCTTTAAAAAACGCGTAAACACTTTCTCTCGCTGGTTTCCA
>JBIKJE010000052.1:0-21794 GCA_044361165.1 Crocinitomicaceae bacterium
TTAATGCAAAAATAAAAGCTTTCAGAGCTCAATTTAGAGGAGTCAGAAATGTTGGATTCTTTTTATTTAGATTAACCCAAATTTATGCTTGATTTTCTGTGAAGTCCACAGAATTTTGACATGATCCGTTTTCAATTGAAAAACTGATTTTTTAGGACAAAAAAAAGAGTCTTAATTTTTAAGACTCTTTTTGTGCGGAGAATGTAGGATTCGAACCTACGGTACCTCTCGGTACAACAGTTTTCAAGACTGCCGCAATCGACCACTCTGCCAATTCTCCGGGGGCAAAATTAGTAATACTTTGAATACTGACAAGCATAAAATTAAAAAAAGATTAAAAAAAATAATTAATCACTGAAAAACAAGTGGTTATTGTGTCATCAATTTAACCGATTACATTATGAATTGTGCATTTAGCTCAATAATTGCACAAACGTTCCATAAATTCTTACTAATTTTATACCTTTCAACTGTAATTCATTGGTCAAAACTGAAATATTGAGATTCAAAGTAATTTTCCATGTTTTTATTTGGCTTTCAAAATAATTCTGAAATGAAACGATTTTTATTTTTATTCATTTTTCTTTGTACTTCTGTTGTGCTTAATGCACAAAAAAACAAGCAATTAAAGGCTTATTTAGACCACAAGGTTTTCTATGAAAGTTCAATTGGAAATTACGTAGAGGTTCAATTACAGTTTTTAGGTCTTTCTTTGAAATACAAAGGAGTTGAGGGTGGTTTACAAGGAGAAGTTGCAATCCAATTATCTATTAAATCAGACGACAAAATAGTTGCATCAGACGCATACAGATTGCAAACTCCATTAATGAGAGATAGTATTGTAGAAGATTTCTTTGATTTAAGAAGATTTGCATTACAACCTGGTAGTTATGAATTAGAGGTTTCCCTTCAGGATTTGAATGCATCCAATGAACCAATGTCGGGAAAACAACAGATTGAAATAAAAGACTTAGGAACCTCTGCATCTTTATCAGACATAGAAGTTTCTGAAACGATGACTAAAACTGACTCAACAAGCATTTTTACAAAATCAGGATATGAAATGATTCCCCGTATTTCGAATTATTTCACTACTGAAGCAAATACCTTACCTGTTTATTTTGAAATTTATGCGACTGATAAACCAGCGCAAGTATATGGACTAAAACAGACCATTTTTCAGACGAAGACCAAACTTGAAATGGATGATTTCACTCGTTTTTCCAAACACGAAGTCAATCTGATTCAACCAATTATTCGAGTAATAGACATCAGTAAACTTCCATCTGGAGAATATACACTTCAATATTCTTTGATTTCAAAAGACAATCAAGAAATTGCTCAATCAGAATACTTTTTTGAGCGCTCAAATGAAATTACGGAAGCGATAGCAGCAGAAAACATTGTTTTAGATCCAGCTTTTCAATCTTCAATCACCAATGACAGCGTGTTTTATTATCTGGAAAGTTTAATTCCGATATCAAAACCAGCAGAAATAAAAAATATTATTAGCATTTTAAAGAAAAAGGACAGCGACCAATCACGAAAATACATACAGGCATTTTGGGTATTGAGTTCTCATGGAATAAAAGCGTATGATTCGTGGATGCAATACAAGGGTCAAGTGCAATTGGTAGAGAGGTTGTTCTCAAATAACTTCTTAGAAGGATTTGAAACTGATAGAGGTCGTGTTTATTTGCAATATGGCGCACCGAACTATATTATTGCTCGTGAAAGTTCACCTTCTGATTACCCGTATGAAATTTGGCAATATGATAAAATAAAGCAATATTCAAATAAAAGATTTATCTTTTACAACCCTGATTTGGTGAACAATAATTATAAATTATTGCATTGTGACATGATAGGAGAACTTCAAAACTATCGATGGCAACAAGCTCTTGCAAAAAGAAATTCACCTAATAGAAATATCGACGATCCAAATGATGGGAACAATGATCATTTTGGCGGACAAAGTCTCGAATTATTTCAACAAAAATAACCTGTTCCTTTGAATCAAATTGCGATTGTCATCCTTAATTGGAATGGAAAAAAGTTTTTAAAAGATTTTCTCCCAAGTGTAATAAAATACTCGGGAGATGCAAGAATTATTGTGGCTGATAACGCCTCTACTGATGACTCAGTTTCATTTTTAAAACTTGAGTTCCCAACCATTGAAATTATACAAAATGATCAAAATGGTGGCTTTGCAAAGGGATACAATGATGCTTTAAAAAAAATTCAAAGTCCCTATTATTTGCTACTGAACAGTGATGTTGAGGTAAGTGAGAATTGGTTAAATCCGCTTTTGGAAAAAATGAAGGACAAAACAATCGCTGGTTGTCAACCAAAAGTTTTGTCATTTGGCAATAAGTCTAAATTTGAGCATGCGGGTGCAGCAGGTGGTTTCTTGGATCACAATTATTATCCATTTTGCAGGGGGAGAATCTTTAATGAAACAGAAGAAGATAAACAACAATATGACGGAGAAACTGAAGTATTCTGGACTTCAGGCGCTTGCATGTTAATTCGTTCAGAATTATTTCATCAAGTTGGAGGCTTTGATGAATTGTTTTTTGCACACATGGAGGAAATTGATTTGTGTTGGCGAATCAAAAGACTAGGTTTTGCCTTTAAGATTATCCCTTCTTCCAAGGTTTATCATGTTGGAGGTGGCACTTTGAATTATTTTTCACCTAAAAAAACATATCTAAATTTTAGAAATAGTCTGTACATGATTACAAAGAATCATTCAGGATGGCTTTTTCCGAAGTTATTCTACAGAATGCTTTTAGATGGAATAGCGGCATTAATGTTTTTGTTTTCGGGAAAACCGAGCCATTTTAATGCTGTATTTATGGCGCATATAGATTTCTACAAAAACATCAAAAATATGCTGATGAAACGCAGAGAACTAAAAGATAAAGCAGGAACCTTTAATCAAGTTGGCCTATACAAGGGAAGTATATTATGGGCAAAATATTTCAAGAAAATTCATTCTTTCAATAAATTAAACATGAGATTATTTGATTAATAATCAAACATTTTTTCTTCTCAATTCAAAATTCTGCCCTAAGTAAACTTTTCTTACTTGTTCATCAGAGGCTAGCTCCTCAGCTGTTCCTGACTTTAAGATAGAACCTTCAAACAGTAAATAAGCACGATCTGTGATTGAAAGCGTTTCTTGTACATTGTGGTCAGTGATCAAAATACCAATATTTTTCTTTCGTAAATCAGCAACAATACTTTGAATATCTTCAACAGCAATAGGATCTACTCCAGCAAATGGCTCATCTAATAAAACAAATTTAGGATTTGTCGCTAATGCGCGTGCAATTTCTGTACGTCTTTTCTCTCCTCCAGAAAGTCTGTTACCTAAATTTTTTCTGACATGAGTTAAACTAAATTCCTCCAAAAGTTGCTCTAATCGTTCGGTCCTTTGCGGTTTAGTAAGATTAGTCATTTCAAGAATTGCTAATATATTATCTTCCACACTTAATTTTCGAAAAACAGAAACTTCTTGTGGTAAATAACCGATTCCTAATTGCGCTCTTTTGTACATAGGATAATCGGTGATATCAATATCATCCAAAAACACAGAACCTTCATCTGGTTTTACCAAGCCTACAATCATATAAAAAGATGTCGTTTTACCAGCACCGTTAGGGCCTAACAAACCAACAATTTCTCCTTGATTCACTTCAACAGTTACGCCTTTAACAACGCCTCTTCCTTTGTAAGTTTTTTTAATTTCCTGCGTGTATAATTTCACTTTTTGGATAATTTTAGAATTCAAAAATAAGAAGAAACCATGAATTAGAAACTGAAAGTCATTCTTGCACGAATTCCAAATGGACTCATTCCAGGATCTAAGTGCGTAGCTCGATAAACTAAATCAATTCTACCGAATTTAAAAATATTCTCTATTCCTGCAGCTAATTCAGTATAAGGGATGTTTCCAAATTGTTTTGTAAATGTTGGTAAAATCATTACACCTGAATGTTTCTCATTGATAGAACCATATACAATTCTTCCTGTTGTGACTAAACGCCATTTCATTTTTTTAACTAATGGAATTCTATCAAATAATAAACCTTGCCAATGTTGCTCCAATAATCCTGCTACATACTTGTCAGAAATAAATTCAAAATAATTTAATTTATTGAACGTACTAGTTAACAACCAATAAGATTGATTCCCTTCATGAACTTTCAAAAATGGATAGGCCGCAGTTCCTGAAATGTAACCCGCAGTAAATCCGTACCTCAATCGACCTAAAACACCAACATTTCTAGTGTGTTCCATTTGAAATTCGAATTTTTGATAATTGTAATCACTTCCAAAAATTCCTTTTACCCCAAAAATACCCTGCACTGAAAAAATCGGATATTTGGAACCAATTGAAGATCTATCGAATGCACCAGAAATAAATTCTTCATCTTTTGTCCATCTCATTCGAAGTGTAAATTCAGATGTTTGAATTTTTGGAATATCTACAATCGAACCGTCTAAAGTCCTTCTTTGGTAATTTGCTAAACCAAGTGCCGTATTTTCTTTCCATTCAAATCCACCAAACAAAATCAAATCCTTTTTGATGTCTTTTTCTAAATTTATTCCTGCCTTTTCTACAAATGTCAATTTATCAAGTGGTCCTGTTCTAAAAAGTGTATTAAAAGTTGAACCAACTGAAGCAGCTGTAGGAGAAACTCCAATCTGTTCAATATCCAAATTATAAAATGTGGTTAACATCCCTCTTTTCTTAGGAGTTAAATTATAACGCACTGAAGCACCATATTTAAATTTTTCGTCTCCAAAACCATACGCAATCCTTCCTCCTAGCTCAATTCTTCTAGAAAAGTCGTTTGAAGTCCGAAGAGCAAGACCTATTCTGTAGGATTCAATAGGATTGATACTGAACAAACTGAAGGCACTCCCAATTTCAACCTTTCCAATTGGAAAATAACCAGTTGCGCCCATGTACGAAAGTTTTTTCAGTGTCTTGAAAAAAGTGGTATTATTCAATGAATCAACCATTTTGTCGATTCCTGCTTCTTGAGCAGACAATGACTCATGCCTATTTTTTACCCAATAATCTTTGGTTCTAATCATGGCACTGTCTAAATATTCGACAGTATTGTCGGCATTATAAAAAGCATCATCACGGGGATGATTGATGACAAAATCTTTTCGCGAAGATAATTTTCTTGCAAAAAATCCGTAAAGTTTGGACTTATCAGTAAATTTAAAATCCACAATCATTTTCTCTCGAACTTGCATCCAAACTTCTTTTTCTACTTGCTCAAATTCTTGCTCGAAATACATGTCTTGCACATAATTGATGTTTGCCCAAGGAGATAAACTCGCTTTGATACTTTTTACCGCATAGGTAGTGTCGTGTATCCACATTTCCCCCGAAAAAGTCATGTCACCAGTTCTTTTTGGCTGGAAAGTCAATTTATAGCACCATTTATTGTCAATAAAAGTAGAATCAGTTAAGACAAACTTGTAATATGAACGAGCGATATTGGCGATTGGACTAACAAAAGAACGTTGGAAAAGATTTATGTAATTATCATAAATATTCATATCCAAATACATGTCTCCTAAAAGCTGGTTGATTTGAATGTTTTCAATTCCAGAAACTTTTGACGCTTTGATAATTTCGATTTTCTTTTTCGGATTGTTTTTAAAATGAAAATCAGAAATTGATTCACTCAAAAGCACAGGCAAATAGGTTGATCCGTCGTCTGTGGAATCAAGATAGTCCATCACAACATCTAATCTTTGAATCAGGCCTCTTTCGGTAAATTTTTCTCCAATATTATTGAGGTCAAGTTGCATCTTATTATAAACTTCATAATCGAAGGAAGTCAATTTTTCTTTGTTGTTGATTCGTTTATTGGCAATAATTTTCTTGTGCAAGGTGATGGAAGGCAGCTCATCCGGCGGTCGAACAAAGAATGTTTCAAGTTCTTCGACATCTGGTTTGAGTGAAATATTTATTTCTTGAGATTGATCCAGTTTTACTGCTACTGTTTTGGTTTTGTATCCTAAAAAAACAAATTGTAAACTGTCGGTGGCGTAATAAGTTTCTATTGTGTAATTCCCTGAAGTGTCGGTAGATGTACCCATCTTGGAAAGGTAGAATTTTACTTTAACAAAAGGTAGCGTTTCGCCAGTCACTTCATCAGTCACTTTTCCATAAACTTTTGTTTGCTGGGAAAATACTGGGAAAATGAACCCTAAAAAAGTAAAAATGAGCAAATAATTTTTCATAATTCTCAACCCAAAGTTACAAAAATCAAGCCAGTTAAGGATTAAATTAAACGATACTTTCTTTCGCTCGTTTTTTCTCCACGCTTGCAGTTACCCAAATACTTATTTCATAAAGTAAGAGAATCGGAATGGATACGATTATTTGACTAATCATATCAGGTGGTGTAATTACAGCTGAAAGAATAAGTACTCCAACAATTGAGTGTTTTCTGTACTTTTTTAAAAAAGCCGCAGTAATGATTCCCAATTTTGCCATCAAATAGGCAACAACGGGTAATAAAAAGAGTAATCCGGAGTAGAAGACAGTTGAAATGATAGTACTCATATACGAGTTAATTGTAAAGATATTGTCGATATTTTTCGAAATTTGATAAGTTCCAAAAAACTGAACACACATGGGCGAAACCACAAAATAACCGAACAAGATACCTAGAAAAAAGAGAATACTTACATAAAAAACGATTCCTTTCACGACAGTTCTTTCATTGGATTTCAAACCCGGCTTCACAAAAGACCATAATTGGTAAAAGATAAATGGAAAAGCTAGAACAACTCCACCCACCATACTCATCATCATCGCATAGCCAAACTGTCCGCCCATGGTAGTACTTTGCATTTTTACCGGGATTTCTTCAATGCAAATCCCCATGTAATCACACATCAATCTGAAGCTAATAAAAGAAGGGTCTTTCATTGAAAGAAAAACATTGTCAATTATCCATTCTTGAAAAATCCAGATAGCAATTGCAATGACAACTACAACAGCAGCACTGCGCACCAATCTCCATCTCAATTCTTCAAGATGGTCCAAAAAGGACATTTCTTTGCTTTCTTTTTCCTCCATTTTGGTTGCAAATGTACAATAACTGTAGATTAAAATGAATAAATGAATCTTTTCAAATCAGAATAAATTCTAAAAAAGTCACAAATAAAGATTTTTTAAAAGAAATATGACAAAA
Organism: Crocinitomicaceae bacterium; assembly: GCA_044361165.1. Lineage (GTDB taxonomy): Bacteria > Bacteroidota > Bacteroidia > Flavobacteriales_D > Crocinitomicaceae > JAQVCM01. Next base: position 7,236 of record JBIKJE010000052.1, read on the forward strand.
TAACCTTACAAATTATGTATCTTCGCTTAAAAATTTTGTAACTTTCAGGTAAAGTTCAATTAACAAATCCATGGTTCAAACAGATCTTAAAGGTGCCCTTCGCACATATTTCGGATTCGATAGCTTTAAAGGAAAACAAGAGGACATAATAAACAACGTTTTGAATGGAAAAAACACGTTCGTTATTATGCCCACTGGTGGCGGTAAATCGCTTTGCTATCAATTACCAGCATTATTATCAGAAGGAACAGCGATTGTTGTTTCACCACTGATAGCCTTGATGAAAAATCAAGTTGATGCTATTCGAAATGTGAGTGACAGTGAATCCGTGGCGCATTTTCTGAATTCGTCATTATCCAAAGCAGAAATAACCAGAGTGAAAACTGATATTCAGGCTGGAAAAACTAAATTATTGTACGTTGCCCCAGAATCATTGACAAAACAAGAATATATTGACTTTTTAACGTCTGTTAATATTTCTTTTTTTGCCATCGATGAGGCACATTGTATTTCAGAATGGGGACATGATTTTCGACCTGAATATAGAAGATTGAGAGAGATATTTGAAAAAATCTCCAATGTTCCAATTATAGCATTGACGGCAACAGCAACTCCTAAAGTGCAATTTGATATTCAGAAAAATTTGAATATGTTGGACGCCATTCTTTTCAAATCTTCTTTCAATAGAGATAATTTGTATTATGAAATTCGTCCTAAGAAAGATGTTGAGAAGGAAATAATAAGATACATCAGATCAAAAGAAGGGAAATCAGGGATTATTTACTGTTTGAGTAGAAAAAAAGTTGAAGAACTCTCGGAATTATTGCAAATAAATGGAATTAATGCATTGCCTTATCACGCAGGTTTGGATGCTGCAACTCGAGGAAAACACCAAGATATGTTCTTGATGGAAGATACGAGCATCATTGTTGCAACCATTGCCTTCGGAATGGGTATTGATAAACCAGATGTTCGATTTGTAATTCATCATGATATTCCAAAATCATTGGAAAGTTACTACCAAGAAACAGGAAGAGCTGGAAGAGATGGTGGTGAAGGTGAATGTGTTGTTTTTTACAGCTACAAAGACATTGAAAAACTAGAGAAATTTTTGCAGGGAAAACCAGTTGCAGAGCAAGAAATTGGAAAACAACTATTGCATGAAATGGTTTCATATACAGAAACTTCTGTTTGTCGCAGAAAATACATTCTTCATTATTTCGGAGAGCAATTTGACGAAGCAGAATGCAACTGTATGTGCGACAACTGCAAATTCCCCAGAGAACGTTCTGAAGGAAAAGAATTTGTAACATTGCTTTTAGGCGCTGTAACAGAACTTGAAGAACAGCAAAAAGCAAAACATTTGTGTGCATTTATTGCTGGAAACATTACAGCTGACATCAAAAGTTACCGCCATGACCAATTGCCACTTTTTGGAAAAGGAAGCGAAAGAGATGAGCATTTTTGGAATGCAGTAATTAGACAAAGTTTGGTTGGTGGTTTTATAACTAAGGACATCGAAACCTACGGCACGATTAAATTAACAGAAAAAGGAAGAGATTTCATTCAAAATCCAACTTCTTTCCTGCTAATAAAAGAAAGAATATTTACAGGAGCAGATGGTGAGGATAATGACATTGTTACACCGGGAAAAGGAGGAGCATTTGATGAGGATCTGTACCAATTATTAGTCGATTTAAGAAAATCAATTTCGAAGCAAAAAAATATTCCACCATTTGTAATTTTTCAAGAACCTTCTTTGAAAGATATGTGTTTGCAATATCCAATCACTTTGGATGAATTGACAAATATCCAAGGAGTTGGAACAGGAAAAGCCGCACGTTATGGTGAACCTTTCTTGGCTCTGATTCAATCTTATGTTGAAGAAAACGAGATTGAAAGACCGCAAGACATGGTTGTTAAATCTTTGATAAACAAATCAGTATTAAAAGTTCAATTGATTCAAAATATCGATCGTAAATTGCCACTTGAAGATATTGGCAAAGCTCAAGGAAAAAATATTGATGAAGTCATTGAGGAGATTGAAGGAATTGTTTCATCAGGAACAAGGGTAAATATCAATTACTATATTGATGACATTTTAGATGCAGACAACCAAGAAGAAATTTACGATTACTTCAAGGAAGCTGAAACAGATGATATTATTGAAGCTTATAAGGAATTTGACGGAGATTACACTGAAGAAGAATTGAGATTGATGCGGATTAAGTTCATGAGCGAAATGGCCAATTAATCGATTTTCTCAGAAAAATAAAAAAACCGCTTTTCATTTTATGTTGAGCGGTTTTTAATTTAAAGGAAATTGGAAAAAAAATCATCTATACAATAGTTGATACTTAAGTCTTATGAAACAATTGATTTTCTTTTTCTTATTTTTGATGATAAACGTAAGATTATTGTCCCAAGAAACTGAGACATTTGAAATTAATTTTGCTCCTACTTTTCTCTCAAAACAATTGAAACTTAATCAGTATTATAAGACAAATCAAGAAGATAGTATTCAAATTACCTCTTTTAAATTCTATGTTTCAAATATTGAATTAGTCTGTGAAAATAAAATCGTTTGGAGAGTTAATCAAGGATTTTATTTGATCGATTTAGAAACAGAAAATTCTCAAAAAATTAACTGTTTAGTCCCAAAAAATATTCAATTTGACAAAATATCATTTGATCTTGGAATTGATAGTTTGACAAATGTATCAGGCGCATTAGGTGGAGCACTTGATCCAACTCAAGGAATGTATTGGACTTGGCAAAGCGGTTATATCAATTTGAAATTAGAAGGAGATTTCACTCAATCAATGAATGCAAAAAATGATTTTGTTTTTCATCTCGGTGGATACCAAAGTCCTTTTAATACAATCCAAAAGATTTCTTTTCAAACAAAAAAACAATCCACTTATCAAATTGGAATTGAATTAAATAATTTGATTTCAGAAGTAGACCTTCAGCAAACAAAAGCAATTATATCGCCTCGAAAAGAAGCGATTGAAATGGCAGAAAAAGCAACTAAAATGTTTGTTTTGAAATGAAATATTTTCTCTTTTTTCTAGTGTTTTGGTTGATCTTTTCGTTTTTTGAGCGGGAAAGTAACTTATTTTATGTGCCTAAAAATTGGCCGAAACCTGTCTATAATTTTAAAAACAATCCATTAACAAAAGAAAAAGTGTTTTTAGGAAGAAACCTATTTTATGACCCAATTCTATCTAGAGATAATTCAATTTCCTGTTCAAGTTGTCATTCTCCTTTCAATGCATTCACCCATGTTGATCATAATTTGAGTCATGGAATTGAAGATCGGATTGGAACAAGAAATTCTCCTACACTCATGAATTTGGCTTGGCATCAATCTTTTATGTGGGACGGCGCAATCAATCATTTAGATATGCAGGCGTTGGCGCCAATTAGCCATCCAGATGAAATGGATGAAAAAATTGAAAATGTAGTTCTAAAACTAAATCAAAGAAAAAAATATAAATCCTTGTTTTTTAATGCATTTGGTGATAGTATCGCCACTGGTGAAAAAACATTGAAGGCCATTTCTCAATTTATGTTGACGTTAATTAGTGCCAATTCAAAGTATGATTTAGTAAAACAACACAGCGCCAAATTTACGATTCAAGAAAAAAATGGATATAAATTGTTTCAAAAACATTGCGCAAGTTGTCACCAAGAACCACTTTTTACAAATCTGCAATTTGAAAATAATGGATTGAAAATAGATCCAAAACTCAATGACATTGGAAGAATGGGAATCTCTCAAAATCCAAAAGATTCTCTGAAATTTAAAGTTCCAACGTTAAGAAATATCGAATTTTCTTATCCATATATGCACGATGGAAGATTCAAAAAGTTGAATCAAGTGTTGAATCATTATACCAATGAAATTCAGAAAAGTTCGACATTGGCAGAAAGTCTTCGTGATCCTATCGTTCTAACTTCCAATGAAAAAGTAGATATCATTGCTTTTCTTTTAACCTTGTCGGATAAAGAATTTCTTTTTAATCCAGCACATGGTTTTCCGCGTGAAAAATAATTTTGAAGGAAAAATAAAAATTAAACATCTAATTTAAAGATCAAGCAAATGAAAGCTTGAAAAACAAAAATCGCTTATGAAAAAAAATATTATTGTTGCTTCCCTCCTTTTTGTGGGATTTTATGCAAACTCTCAAACGAATCCTGCCATTCTCTCTTGGTTGAGAAATACAACAGGAACGTTAGGAAGACATTACGTAGCAGGTAATTCAACTGCGATAAATGATGCTGATTCAGTGAATGTTAAACACGTTTTATATTCAACAACAAGCGTTTACATTAAGACAAATGGAATTCCATCTTATGTAACAGGACCTTTTCAGGATGAAAATCCATCGTTAGCGACGACTCAGAATGCCATTTTTAAACTTCCGTTAACTCCGGCGCAAAATACTGGAACACCTACAGCAACTACTGGCGGAAATATTGGTCTTTTTATCAACGGGGTTGCTTTATTTGATTACCGTGATGGTGTTGCATGGAATACAACAACCAATGCATTGTGTGGCGGTCCAGGAAATCCTCCTTGTCCAGGCGGACCACAGACAACTCAAGCATGGAACCGTGATGCAGTTTTAGCAGAAAAGCCAGGATTTGATTGTTCAAAAGGACACCCAGCGATGGGAAATTATCACCATCATCAAAACCCAAGTGCTTACAACTTGGATTTGAATGTGATTTCAACAGTTTGTACTTTATATGCTGCTGAAGGATTGTATGCAATTGATAGCACTCAACATTCTCCATTAATTGGATTTTCATATGATGGTTTTCCGATTTATGGCGCTTACGGATATAAAAATGCTGATGGAACTGGTGGTTTAGTAAGAATTAAATCTGGATATCAATTGAGAAATATTACTACAAGAACGACTCACGCAAATGGAACAGACGTAGCAGACGGACCAGCTGTAAGCACAACCTATCCTTTGGGTTATTTTAGAGAAGATTATGAATTTGTAACGCATGCTGGTCAAGAAGATTATTTGGATGAACACAATGGAAGATTCTGTGTAACACCAGAATACCCAGCTGGAATCTATTGCTATTACACAACGGTTGACGCGAATTGGAATTCATATTATCCTTATGCAGTTGGACCAACTTTTTATGGAAATGTGACTGCTTCAAAAGTTACGACTATCACCGAGCAAGTGACAGAATACACTGGTGCTGCATCTGGAATTAATGAAGTTTTGAATAACAACCAATTTAATATTGTTCCAAATCCAGCGAATGATTTAGTGGCGATTCAACTTCTTGGTTTAACTGATTCAGATATTCAAATAGAATTGTTGGACTTGACTGGACGAAAAATTCAAACTTCATCTATTTTGCAAGGGAGTACAATAGCATTTTTTGATACGAGTAAATTATACAATGGAGAATACATCGTTAAAATTTCCAATGGAAATTCTGTCATTTCTAAGAAATTGATGATTGTGAAATAATTAAAAACAATACATTTGTAAATCAAGTATTCATTCAGTTGGGTACTTGATTTTTTTTGGAATAAAAATTGGTATCCTCAGCAAAAACAAAGATGAACATTCAATCACGCACACTATATTTTTTGCTTTTAACATTGATTATTTCTATTTCAAGTTGCACGGTTGAAAAACGTTTACATTTTCCGGGACATACAATTAGATGGAATTCTTCAAAGCATGTTAATCACTCAGAAAACGAGCAAATATCAGAAGTTTCGCCTGAAACGAATTCAATTAAATCTACTGAAGAAAATATAAATTCTACAGATGTAAAGCAAGTATTAAGGGAAGAATATCTGTCAGCTGAGACGAATTTAATTCAAGAAAAAGTAGACAAATTTATCAAGAAATCTAACTACGATCAAAAGATTGAAAAATTGAATACTTTCAAAAACAAAGTTTCAGCAAGTAAATTTTTGAAAAAGAATTTGAGCTTGAAGTCTAAAAAATCTGAATTAAGACCAGATAATGACATGTGGGGACTTTTGGGTTCAATCTTGGTTGGAGCTTTGGTTGCACTGGCTATTATAATCGTCGTAGCTTTATTGGTAGTTTGGATTCTTTCAATGTTACCGTTGGCAACTGCAAAAATTATTGGAGGTATCCTACTCGCTGGTTTGTTACTATTTTTCATTTTATCCTGACAATAAAAGGTACATTTCAAATTTTACTTGATTATCTTTAACCCAAAATAAAATTCCATGAGCAAGATTTTAATCATCGATGACGAAAGAAGTATTCGTCGCGCATTGCGTGAAATATTAGAATTTGAAAACTTTGAAGTGCATGAGGCGGAAAATGGCAAAGAAGGATTGGAGAAAATTCAATCTACCACTTATGACATTATTTTTTGTGATATTAAAATGCCTTTAATGGATGGAATAGAAGTCTTAGATGAAATTCAAAAAGCCAAAATCGACGTTCCAGTTATTATGATTTCAGGTCATGGAAATATCGAAACAGCTGTTGATGCGATTAAAAAAGGCGCTTTTGACTTTATCGAAAAACCACTGGATTTGAATCGAATTTTGGTTACCATTCGAAACGCCAAAGACCGTTTGTTTTTGGTTGAGGAAACTAAATCATTGAAATCAACTGTTAAAAAGTTCAAAGGTTCATCAATTATCGGCGAAACAGAAGGCATAGTGAAAATCAAGGAGATGATTGAAAAAGTCGCTCCATCTGATGCACGTGTTTTGATCACTGGTGGAAATGGAACGGGGAAAGAATTAGTTGCTAGATCCTTACATGACAATTCAAATCGAAGAAAAATGGCATTTGTTGAAGTAAACTGCGCTGCAATTCCATCTGAATTAATTGAAAGCGAATTGTTTGGTCATGAAAAAGGAGCCTTTACATCCGCAGTAAAAGATAAAAAAGGAAAGTTTGAATTGGCAAGTGGTGGAACTTTATTTTTAGACGAAATTGGAGACATGAGTGCTTCTGCACAGGCGAAAGTGTTGCGTGCGTTACAAGAAAATGTGATTCAACGAGTTGGAGGTGAAAGAGATATTAAAGTGGATTGTCGCGTTGTTGCTGCTACCAACAAAGATTTGCGTAAAGAAATTGAAGAAGGCAGATTTAGAGAAGATTTATTTCACCGCTTGGCCGTAATTTTGATTCATGTTCCTTCTTTGAATGATCGCAGAGACGATATACCTTTGTTGGCAGAACATTTTTTAACAATGGTTTGCGCTGAACACGGCGTGAGTCGGAAATCGTTTTCAGATTCAGCATTAAATCAACTGAAAGTGACTGATTGGTCTGGAAATATTCGCGAATTACGCAATATCATCGAACGTTTAGTGATACTTTGTGGACAGGAAATTAGTGGCGATGATGTGAAAATGTTTGCTAATCCGAAAGCGTAATTACATACTTTTCAGCAATTCAGCTAATTGTTGCGTTGTCGCTTTTCTTTCAAATTCACTTGGACTTTTCAAATTAGTTTTGACTGTCAAATTTTCATTCAATGCATCTTGAATAAAATTGAAAATTTCCAGTTGATTTTCAGGTAAAAAAACTTTTCCTTGCGTGTAGTTTTTTACTAAATACCCAGCGTCGCTTTCAGGATTAAAAACGCCTAAAATTGGTTTGTTACAAGCCGCATATTCCAATAATTTTCCTGAAACAAAAATGGAAGAGCCTTCATAAACAGGCAAACAAAGTAGGAGTAAATTTGCGCTTTTCATTAAGGATAATGCATCTGAATGAGCAATGATTCCGTGGTAATGAATCAGAACATTTTCACTTTCCAATGCTTTAAAGTCGGCCAAAACATCAGCTTCAATTTTACCTGCAAGATTTATTTGAAACTTTCTGTTTTCATCCGTTTCTTTGACTCTTTTTAACGCTGAAACGATAGATTTGTACGGATAATTTGAACTCAAAGTTCCTACATAAGCGATTGTAAAGATATTGTTCTCAATCACTTTTGCATTTGAAATTTTTGTTTCATCAAATCCGTTGAAAATAAATTTGACTTTGTCTTTATTGCGCTCAATTTTTGATTGCAACAATTTTTGCATGGATGGACCAACGGTTAAAACCAAATTAGATTCTTGCAAAACATCCAATTCCATTCGTTTGTCTTTCGCTTCGTTGGACTTGGTACGTTTGAATAAATCGTTGTAATATACTTCCGTCCATGGATCACGAAAATCCGCAATCCAACAAATATTTGGCATCAATCTCTTTAGTTTTAGCCCAACTAAATGTGTTGATTGTGGCGGACCAGTAGTGATTAGGAAATCAAATTTTTCTGTTTGAAGCAATTGTTTTCCTTTTTTAAAAGCATAAGGATTCCATCCAACTCGAGCATCAGGAATAAAATAATTTGCACGAATGAAGCGTGCCATTTTATCCATTATTCCAGGTTTTTTTCCACCAACATTTCCTTGTGGAATGCTTTTTTTTGCGTTTCCACTTTTCAAAAATGAATACAAGCGAATTGGTTCTAATGTGCTTGTTTTGAAAGTACGAATGTGTGCAATTTCTTGCATTAAACTTTCATCTACACTGCTGTAAGAAGCTTGTTTTTCATTTACAGTAATGACAGTTGGTTCAATCCCAAAATCACCTAAATATTTCGCGAAATACATCCATCTTTGAACTCCAGAACCGCCACTAGGCGGCCAATAATACGAAATGATGAGTGCTTTCATGAAAGTTTAGAATTAAATCATTCCAACAACTTCTGAAATGGCTTTGTCTAATCCAGCAGGATTTTTTCCACCAGCCGTTGCGAAAAAGGCTTGACCACCTCCGCCACCTTGGATGTGTTTAGAAACTTCACGGATGATTTTTCCAGCATCGAGATTCTTATCAGTGACAATTTGATCAGCGAAGATAATTGTGATTGAACATTTATCACCTTCAACTCCACCAATAACTGCAGCAAAGTTATCAACTTCACCTTTCAATTGATATACAATATCTTTGATGCTTCCAGCGTCCAAATTTATTTTTTCAGCCAATAAGTTTACGCCGTTTTTATAGGTGATTTTGGCTTTTAAATCCGCTTTCACCAACATCGCTTTTTCTTTTTGGAATCCTTCAATTTGTTTTTGAAGTTGACTGTTTTTCTGAATCAATTCTTCAATGGCAGATTTCAAATTTTTTGGATTCTTCAAAATACTACTGATTTCATCCAATGAATCCGCTTTTTTACGCAATAAATTTTCAGCTGTTTTATTGGTAATTGCCTCAATTCTTCGTATTCCTGCCGCAACAGCTGTTTCAGTTGTCAATTTGAACATGCCAATTTTTCCAGTAGAAGGAACGTGTGTTCCACCACATAGTTCGATTGAATTTCCGAATCGAATTACGCGCACATTGTCACCATATTTTTCACCAAAAAGTGCCATCGCACCCATGTTTTTTGCTTCTTCGATAGGTAAATTTCTGTGTTCATCTAGTTCAATATTTGCGCGAATTGCATTATTCACAAGTGTTTCGATTTCAACCAATTCTTCATCAGTTACTTTGGAGAAATGAGAAAAATCAAAACGCAAATAATCAGCGCTAACAAAAGAACTTTTTTGTTCAACGTGTGTTCCTAACACCGTGCGCAATGCATGTTGTAATAAGTGTGTCGCGGAGTGATTTGAAGCTGCCAACTCGCGTTTTTCGATGTTTACATGTGCATCAAATTCTGTGGTTGGATCGACTGGTAATTTTTCAGTCAAATGTATAATTAAATTGTTCTCTTTTTTAGTGTCAAAAATGAATGTTTTATTTCCATTGTGTTCGATAAATCCAGTATCTCCAACTTGTCCACCACCTTCAGGGTAGAAAGGTGTTTGATTGAAAACCAATTGATAAAAAGATTTTTGCTTCTCGCTTACTTTTCTATATTTCACGATTTCAATTCTCGCAACCAAGTTGTCGTATCCAATAAATTTCTCTTCTGAATCCGTTTTCAAATTTACCCAATCATCGGTTTCGATAGCAGTTGCAATTCTTGAACGATTTCTTTGTTCTTCTAATTTCGCTTCAAATTCAACTTCATCGATGGATAGATTATTTTCTCGAGCAATCAAGGAAGTCAAATCTACAGGAAAACCGAAAGTGTCATACAATTCAAAAACAGCTGCTCCATTTAAAACTGGATTTTTTGTTTCTCTTGCATGCACCATCAATGCATCCATTCTTTTGATTCCTTGCTCTAAGGTTCTGAAAAAGCTTAATTCTTCTTCAAAAATCACTTTTTCAATGATGTCTTTTTGCTTCAACAATTCTTGAAAAGGATCTCCCATTTCTTTGCCTAAAACGACAGAAAGTCCTGATAAAAATGGTTCTTTCAAATTCAACGTTTGGTAGCCGTAACGAACTGCTCTTCTCAAAATTCGACGAATTACATATCCAGCACCAGTATTTGAAGGCAATTGTCCATCAGCGATTGAAAAAGCAATCGCACGAACGTGATCTGCAATGACGCGCAACGCAATGTCTGTTTCTTCTTTTTCTCCGTATTTGAAACCGGAAATTTTCTCCATGTGGCGAATCAACGATTGAAATAAATCAGTGTCGTAGTTCGAAGTCTTTCCTTGCAAAGCCATTGCCAAACGTTCCAATCCCATTCCAGTATCCACATGTGTTGCAGGCAAAGGTTCTAGACTTCCGTCTGCTTTTCTATTGAATTGCATGAAAACGTTGTTCCAAATTTCAACTACTTGTGGATGATCGTTGTTGACCAACGTCAAACCATTTACTTTTCGACGATCTTCCAATGGACGAATATCCACGTGAATTTCAGTACAAGGTCCGCAAGGTCCAGTTTCACCCATTTCCCAGAAATTATCTTTCTTAGAAGCCAAAATGATTCGATCTTCTGCGATGAAACGTTTCCAAATGTCAAAACTTTCCGTGTCTTGTGGAACGCCATCTTTTTCATCACCTTCAAAAACGGTTACATACAACTGATCTACAGGAATTTTATATACATCAGTCAATAATTCCCAAGCCCACGAAATTGCTTCTTCTTTGAAATAATCTCCAAAAGACCAATTTCCCAACATTTCGAACATGGTGTGGTGATAGGTATCAACGCCAACTTCTTCTAAATCATTGTGTTTTCCCGAAACGCGCAAGCATTTTTGTGAATTTGCCACTCGTCTGATACTTGGAACACTATTTCCTAAAAAATAGTCTTTAAACTGGTTCATTCCAGCATTTGTAAACATCAAAGTTGGGTCGTTTTTTACAACCATCGGAGCTGAAGGAACGATTTTGTGTCCTTTTTCTTCAAAAAAGCGGAAAAAATGTTGGCGTATTTCGTGAAGTGTCATGAATATAAAGTGTTATTATTCAATAAAATAAATTGAATAAAAAGATAATTTAAAATTTCACAACAAAGTTAGAATTTTTGACTGAATTTCAGGGGAAATCAGGACGCAAAATCAAGGAAATAAGTGATTTTTCAATTCAAAAATTGAAAAATTGGGATTAAAAGACAAATTTTATAGTCTTGTTCGAACTAAATCTTCCAAACAATCAATAAATCTTGGATGGTCGTTAGAACTTGGTACTAATTGCACTTTTTCGCCTCCATGTTCTTCGAAAATCTCTTGGTACTCATCACCGATTTCAATGATGGTTTCAAGACAATCTGCCACAAAAGCTGGACTGAATGCCAATAATTTTTTAGCTCCTTTTTTGCCTTGTTCTTCCACAATCACATCAGAAAAAGGCGTCAACCATTTTTTGTCCAAACGAGATTGAAAACAAACGGTGTAATCAGATTCTTTGAGTCCTAATTTCGCAGCAATTAAGCGTGTTGTAGCGTATGAAGTTGCTTTGTAGCAAAATTTATTTTCCTCATTGATCGTTGTTTCACAAGGTTGATCTTCACACAAACCATTATCGTAAACTTTATCAACTTGTCGCTCAGGCAAACCATGATAAGAGAACAAAATATGGTCGTAGTCATCAAAATTAAAGGCTTTTGCTCTTTCAACGATTGAATCGATATATGCAGGATGATCGTAGAACTGACTAACAATCTTGATTTCAGGAATTACCCACCATTTGCGAATCAAATTCATGGCTTTTTCGATTGCAGAACCTGAAGATGCACTCGCATATTGAGGAAAAAGTGGAATGATAATGATTTGCTCGTAATTGGCTTTGTGCATGCGATCCAACACTACATCCATCGAAGGATTTTGATAGCGCATCGCCATTTCTACAGTGATATTGTCGTTTTGTAAACGCTCTGACAATAATTTTTGAACAGATTGCGTATAGGTTAACAATGGAGAAACACCATTTCCATGTTCCCACAATTTTTTATAAATCTTTGCAGATTTTGGCGCTCTAAAAGGAACAATGATTCCGTTGACCAATAATTTTCTAGCTAACCAAGGTAAATCAATTACTCTTGGGTCATTTAAAAATTCGCTCAAGTAAGTTCTTACATCTGAGGTTGATGGACTGTCTGGAGTTCCCAGCTGGATCAATAAAACGCCTGTTTTTTTCATTCTTTAAAAATAAGTATCAGATCTCCAAAAGAAATCTGATACTGTAACAAAATTATATCGAGAAAGTTTTGAAACTTTATTTATACATGTAACGCTCTAGCAGCAGTTGCATCTAAAGCAGCTTCTTTGATCGCTTCAGAATAGGTTGGATGCGGGTGACAAATGCGCGCGATATCTTCAGCTGATGCTCTGTATTCCATAGCAACAACGGCTTCCATAATTAAATCCGCTGCACGTGGAGCAACCATATGGACTCCTAAAACTTCGTCTGTATTTTTATCAGCCAAGATTTTTACTAAACCTTGTGTATCCATACTTGCGCGCGCTCTTCCTAATGCTTTGATAGGAAAAGAACCAACTTTATATTCAACACCAGCCGCTTTTAATTCCTCTTCAGTTTTACCAACTGCAGCAACTTCTGGCCATGTGTAAACAACGCCAGGAATCAAATTGTAATTGATATGCGGTTTTTGTCCTGCGATTAATTCCGCAACATAAACGCCTTCTTCTTCCGCTTTATGCGCCAACATTGCTCCACGAACAACATCACCAATTGCATAAATATTTGGAATCGAAGTTTGTAAGTGATCATTTACTTCCACTTGACCACGATTGTTTGCAGTCAATCCAGCATTTTCAAGATTCAAACCAGCGGTGTAAGCTTTACGGCCAACTGCAACTAAACAGTAATCAGCTTCTAAAACAACTTCTTGGTCTTTTTTATTCAAAGCAGTCAATTTTACACCTTTTCCAGTGTTTACAACGCTTTGAACTTTATGTTCCATGTGAAATTTGAAACCTTCTTTTTTCAAAACACGAGTCAATTCTTTCCCTAATGTTTTGTCCATCGTCGGGATAATAGAATCTGCAAATTCAACAACTTCTACTACAGAACCTAATCTAGCATAAACAGAACCTAATTCAAGACCAATAACACCACCGCCAATTACCAATAATCTTTTAGGGATTTCTTTCATTTTCAACGCTTCAGTTGAAGTAATGATGCGGTCTTTATCTGGTTCCATTCCTGGGAAAAAGTTTGGTTTAGAACCCGTTGCGATGATGATATTTTTCGCTTCAATCGTTTCTTCGCTGTCTTTTCCTTTGATTAAAATCGAATTTTTGGATGCAAAAGAACCCCAACCATTGTAAACAGTTACGTTGTTTTTATCCATTAAAAATTTGATCCCATTGCAAGTTTGTGAAACAACTTCCGCTTTGCGCGCAATCATTTGATTGATGTCCGCTTCCAAGCCAGTAATATTGATTCCATGCTCTGTAAAATTGTGCTTCGCATTGTGAAAATGTTCAGAAGAATCCAACAAAGCTTTCGAAGGAATACAACCTACATTTAAGCAAGTTCCGCCTAAAGTATCGTATTTTTCAATCAAAGCAGTTTTCATTCCAAGTTGTGCGCATCTAATAGCAGCCACATATCCTCCAGGTCCTGAACCTATAATCGCAACGTCGTAAGTACTCATCGTGTTTAAATTTTTACAAGACAAAGGTAGAATTTCTTTGTGAATTACATGCTTTTTTGAAAGTTAGGTTTTTGCTAAATTGACATAGTTTGTGAAATCGTTATTTCATCAAACTATTTCTCAGCCCAACCATCTCTATCCAAACTTCTAAACTGAATCGCTTCTGCCAAATGTCCTGCCGTGATTGTGTCGGATTTTTCTAAATCAGCGACCGTTCTTGCTACTTTCAAAATGCGGTCATACGCACGCGCCGACAATCCTAAACTATCCATTGCGCGTTTTAAAATCGCATTTCCAGCTTCGTCGATTCTACAATAAACACTTAAATCTTTCGAACTCATTTGGGCGTTAGAATGAATTCCATCTGCGTCAATGTATCTTTTTTCTTGTAATAAACGTGCTTCAATCACTCTATTTCTGATGTCAATACTTCCTTCATCTGGCTGATGATGAGCCAATTCATCGTAACTGATTGGCGTAACTTCAACGTGCAAGTCGATTCGATCTAGCAAAGGACCCGAGATTTTATTCAAATATTTTTGTACAACGCCT
>JBIKJE010000135.1:0-5818 GCA_044361165.1 Crocinitomicaceae bacterium
AATTATTTGAAAGACAAACTTTTTTCCATCATTGCCCATGATTTGCGAAATCCATTGAATCGGATGTTGGTTGAATTGGCAATTTTGAAAAAGAGCTTACAAGGTGATCCACAGATTCGGCAGATGGAAGTGACATTGAAGGAAACAATAGAATTGTTTGAAGGCCTATTGCAATGGTCCAAATTGGATGGTAAAAAGAACATTTATCAGCCTGCAAAGATGAATTTGAAAGATTGTATCAATAAAACACTAAAATATTATGAACCTGAAATTGCAGAAAGTAAAATCGAAGTAAAAATTAATTTACAAGTAAATTTTGTTTTTGCAGATTTAAATATCATCCAAACACTATTTAAAAATTTAGTAAGTAATGGTATTTTATTTGTTTCTAAAACAGATGAAAAAAGAATCATTGAAATTGAATGTAAGAAGATCAATCCAAAAATGGTTCAAATTTATATTTCTAATTCGGGACCAAAATTTTCAGAAGATTTGATTTCTGAATTTTACATTCAAGACGAAAATATCATTTCTAAATCAAGTGGTTTAGGATTGTCTATTTGCAAGCTCTTATCAAAATTGTGTGGCTGGAAGATCGATATTGGAAATCTTGATCAGAGACAAGGAGCATATTTAACTATTGAAGTCCCGAGTGCAGAAAATCAAGAGGATAGTCATTTGTTTTCAATTTCAGAATTGAAATTTGAGGCAGAATATAAAAGTCAATTAATGGCTTTTAGAATGCATAAATTTTACCAGATTTCTCAAATCAGAATGTTACTAAGGAAATTTAACTCGATTGATGATGAAGATGTTAAGTTATGGCTGAGACTATTAGACAAGGCTGTCAATGAAGGTAATGAGGAGGCATATTTAAATTTACTTTTGATGTTAGATAATTAACTACTAATATTTTTTTACGTCAAATGGAAATATTACTTTGCACCTGCTTAAACGAAATTTAAACTAAAAATTGATGTTTTTGAAGCAATTAAAATGGAAAAAGAGTTTAATGTGGTCGATATTTTTATTGGTCTCTTTTTCTGTGTTTTCAAATGATGTCAAAAATTGGCAAAAATTAGAATCTCCGGAAACCATTATCAAAAGATATATCAGGAATCGTGATACAACTGATTTAGGTTATACTCTGTCTTATGTCAACAACCATTTTTTGGTCTATAAATCCACAGAAATTTTTAAACTAATTGATAGAGCGACCGCTGTATCAGAAAATAATCATAGAGAGTATTTATTTGATTTTTACAATTATTTAAGACAATATTATAATTCTAACGGAAATGTACCTAAATCCTTGGAGTATGCTTTGAATGTGTATCATTTGCAAAAAGACTCGAGAAATTCAGAGGAATTCACCTGGACCATGGTTGATATTGGAAATATTTTTTTCCGCGAAAATGATTTGTCACAAGCGCTCATTTATTACCAAAAAGCCGAAGCTTTAGCCAGAAAAAGAAAGGATTATTATGCGCTTTCTGTGATTCACTTAAATTATGGATTAGTTGCTGAACAGCAGCTAAAATATAAAGAGGCTATTAAGCAGTATAGAATAAGTTGTTATGAACGTGTGAAAGCTGGAAACGTAAAATTCCTAGCCAGTAACTACGTTAATATTGCCAATTTATATCTCAAATTGAATATGTTAGAGAAAGCCTTAAAGTATATTCATTTATCAGAGGAATACTATTACTACAAAGGAGAAGACAGTGATTTTTTGAATGAAACACCTTTTTTTATAGCCTTGGCTTATGCAGATTATTTTGCTAAAAAGTCGAATTATGAAAAGGCAAATAGCTATTTAATGAAGGCCAGAGAAATCGCTGAATATGCCAATTTCAAACGGGAATATTTTAAAACATTTTTTAAAGAGTCAGATTACTACATGAAACAAGGAAAATTTAAGCAAGCAATCACATGCTTGAATACCTTGATTCCCATGTTGAAAATGGAAAATTCTTTTGATGAACTTATTCATGCTTACAAAGATTTGTCAAAATGCTATTTAAAAGTTAAAAACATCCCGTCTGCTGAAAAAGCGTTTGAAAATTATATTGCAATGAATGACACAATCAATCATTCAAATTTGACCTCTCAATTGAATACTTTGCGCACAATTACAGCCGTTAGAGATAGTGAATCAAAACTTCAAATTGTTAAAAAGAATTTAGAGATTACCAAAATAAAAAATGATTTACAATCCAAGCAAAAGAAGGTATTCTTGCTCATTTTTGGCTGCGGTATTATAGTGATTATCGTCTTATTGTTATTGATTTTAAATTTAAGAAAAAATAAAATTAAACTGCAGCAGCTCCATTTTCAATCTTTGCTTCAAAACAACGAAATCAAAATAAAATCAAACGAACTTCAGAGATCGGATCAGATAAAAGATAAATTATTTTCAATCATTGCCCATGATTTGAGAAATCCTTTAAATAGGTTGCTAGTGGAATTAGCAATTGTTAAAAAGACTGTTGGCGGCACTATTACAGAGCCCATGGAAAATACACTCAAAGAAACGATTGGACTTTTTGAAAGACTATTACAATGGTCAAAAATGGACAACAAACAAAATGTTTACAGTCCTATTAAATTAAATCTAAGTGATACAATTAATAAAGTAATTGCATTTTATTTACCTGAAATGCAATTGAGAAATATTACTTTTATCAATAACAGCGAAACCTATTTTGTTTATGTAGATCCCAATATTTTACAAACCCTTTTACGCAATTTTTTAAGCAATGCTATCAGTGTTTTATCAAACGGTGGCTGTGTGGAAATTGAAATATTTTCTACCCAGGAGGAAAAAATTGAATTGATTATTTCAGATTCTGGAAATGGCTTTCCTGAGGAAGTGCTAAATAATTTTGAAATTGAAAAAAATGAAATAAATTCTTCTGATAATGGTTTAGGATTGACGCTCTGTAAAGTACTTGCAAAAATGAGTGGATGGACATTGAAAATTTCTAATAATAGTAAACATTCAGGCGCGCAGGTTTCAATTGTTTTACCTATTTTTAGGGAAAAAAAGCGAAATACTGAATTGAATGTCATTTCAAGAGCGTTTGAACCAAATGATTTTTGGAGAGAAAAATTAGAGCCTATACTTGAATTTAAGTTCTATCAAACTTCTCAGATTAGGTCGTTTCTCAAATCTCTAGGGGATGTGGATGATCCCCAGTTAAGACTTTGGATTAGACAAGTTGAAAGGTCTGTACATCAGGGAGATAAAGATACTTTTTTAGCTTTAATGAGATTAATTGAATAAAATTTTCAGATTATAGAGATGCAGGAGGAAAGAAAACACATTATTCTTATCATTGATGATGAGGCAGATACAAGAAATTTGGTCGTAAATTACTTAGAAAGTAACGAAGGCTATGTTTTTTATACTGCCAATAACGGGGAAACTGGTTTGGAAATTGCTAAAAATGAATTACCAGATTTGATTTTGTTAGATTGGCAAATGCCTGAAATGGATGGTCTTAAAGTGTTAGAAAAACTCAAGGAAGATAAATTGACACAAGAAATTCCTGTCATGATGTACACTGGAATAATGACTGATTCAAACTCATTGCGTTCAGCTTTGCAATTAGGAGCGAAAGATTTTTTAAGAAAACCTATTGAACCAATTGAAATGGAAGCTAGAATTACTGCTGTGATCCAACAAGCGGAGCATCAAAAGGAAATAATCAAAAAAGAAAGAACAATCTATCTTTTGGAGAAAAAGCAATTGGAAATGGAATTAGAGTCCAAAAAGAAAGAAACGGTTGATTATGCGAAATTTTTAGCAGGAAAAAATGAGTTTTTTCATTCCCTAATTGAAAATTTGAAGGACTTTATTTTACATGAAAACCTGAGTGATAGTCAAGCCAGAACGATGAGAAACTACATCAATGAGTTGACTATTAGTAATAATATGCTCAAAGGTTATGAGCAATTCACGGAATTATTCAATAAGTTACATCCAAGTTTTAATGCAGCTTTAGATTTATTGGAAGTTTTTTTGACTGATCATGAAAAACAAATGATGTCTTTTGTAAAATTAAATCTATCTAACAAGGAAATTGCAACGTTGATGGCGGTTTCCCTCGCCGCTGTTGAAAAAGGAAAATACAGGTTGAAACAAAAGTTGAATTTAGAACAAGATGTTAATTTAAATGATTATGTTAATTCATTGTAATTCTAAATAATTGCCTTTTCAATTCAGTTAAAATTGAATATGAAAGCAGTAGAATTAAATTTTTGATTTTTTTGATTTACACTTACTGAAATTCCAGTTTTTGAATTGATTTTTATGCTTTAAAAAAAGTATTTACTTATTACTTTCTCAAATCAAAATCCGTACATTTGTATCAAATTTGAATACAGTGGAAGTCGCAATGATTGAAAAAATTACGTTTAGTGAAAAAGTCAAAGCATATGTTTTGTTTACTAAACTGCGTTTATCAGCCTTGGTAATTCTTTCTGCTTTATCAGGTTATTTATTTGTGGGTGGAAAGAGTGGAATGGCGATTTTCTATCTGTTGGTTGGCGGATTGTTAGTTACTGCGGCATCAAATGGTTCAAATCAAATTTGGGAAAGAGAGTTTGACAAATTGATGAAAAGAACGCAAGTTCGTCCATTGCCAACAGGAAAAATGTCTTTGACAGAGGCCTACATTGTGGTCGTTTTGACCTTGCTGGTGGGTACATTTATGTTGTATCAACTCAATTACAAATCAGCTATTTTAGGTTTGTTCGCATACATTTCCTACGTGTTTATTTATACGCCCATGAAAAGAATTTCTCCTTGGGCTGTTTTTATTGGTGCTTTTCCTGGTGCAATTCCTCCTTTATTAGGAGCGGTAGCGCATACAAATCATTTTGGATTGATTCCTGGAGTTTTATTTTTTGTTCAATTTGTGTGGCAATTTCCGCATTTTTGGGCAATCGCTTGGGTAGCTTTTGATGATTACAAAGCCGGAGGATATTCTTTACTTCCTTCCAAATTTGGTAAATCAAAAAACTCTGCATTTCAAATTTGTGTATATTCCCTTTTGTTGATTCCTTTTACCCTATTGCCATGGGCTTTAGGAATGACAGGAATCACAACCTTGATTGTTGGAACTTTAGCTTCGTTAATATTTTTTCTATACGCTTACAAATTGTTTCTCTCTTGTGATGATAAAGATGCTAAAAAGGTCATGTTTGCCTCTTTTTTCTTTTTGCCGATAGTTCAATTTTTATACGTATTTGATAGAATCATACCTTGAGATAATTTATGTCAATTAAAAAACAAATAGTATGAAACCAGATTACAGTAAAGAACTCGATCCAGCCGTGAGAGAGAAAATGAAAAAAAACCTCGTTTACGTTAGTATTTTCAGCATTGTTATGTTATTTGCCGGTTTTACTTCTGGCTACATCGTTTCTATGGGAGATGTGTTTTGGGTAAAATATCCATTGCCTTTAGGATTTTGGCTGAGCACATCGGCAATTGCTTTGAGCAGTATTTTTTATATTTTGGCGGTAAAAGCAGCTAAAAAAAGAAATCTTGGTCAAATAAAAGTATTCATGATTGCTACCTTATTGTCGGGAATCGGTTTTGCCGTTTTTCAAATTAAGGGCTATGGAGAATTAATCGATGAAGGAGCTAACTTCAGAAATTCAATCATGGTAACAGATGGGAGGTATGGTGATTATTTCGAAATTAAATACAAAGGTCAATTTATTGAAGTAGATGCAAATGATTACCTAATTAAAGGTAAAGTGCTTTCTGAAAGTCAAATGAATGAATTAAAATCATACATGAAGAGCT
>JBIKJE010000053.1:0-21097 GCA_044361165.1 Crocinitomicaceae bacterium
AAAAAGAAATCGGTTGGGATCACATGGGTTATCTAGTTCCGATCAACTGTTTTTTGAAAGATCCAAGCGTGAAATCAAGTTTGACTTTCTTGAGAAAAACCCCTTGGGCAAGAAAAAAAGTGGAAGATTTGTATTTAGAGCGAATCGTGAGATAATTATGGAAGTTAAGAGTTAAAAGTTAAGAGTTAAGAGTTAAAAGTTAAGAGTTAAAAATTAGGCAGTACTTTCTGATTTTAAGTCCTTGTTTTTCACTCTTTCACTCTAAAACCAATCACATTCGGCAAAGCCCAAAAATGATCGTTTAAGTCGTTCGGGTAAGTTTCTGAAACATAACTTCCGATTTTTTCAATTTTTCGATCTCCAAAATGAATGTATAAACTCGTTTGTGGTCCACCTTCCATGTAAATAGCGTTATTTAACTTGAAAGGAAAACCTAGCATAAAATCAATCATTTCGTTGTGCGTATAAGGCGAACGTGAAAAGATGAAATAAATATTCCCAAGTGCATCAATCGCGGTAACCAACATACTGCAAGATTGATTTTTCTTGTTCCAACTCAAAGGTTGACTATTGCAATCAATCATTCTCAACCCTTGTGCATAACAATGGTAATCATCTTTGACATTTTCCCAATTTTCGCATTTTAAATCCAATACAGTAAATTTCCATTTCAAACTGTCCTTTGGATTAAACGCAATCATGGCATTGTAATTCGGATACAAATTTGGATTGTTGACATGTTCGCCAGCTTTTAGATAGCCTTTGCTCAACATCTTTTTAGCCAAATCATACATTCCAGCATTTACCACCACATTTAAATTGTATTTTTCAGCCCATTCGCTCGCTGATTTCGATTTTTTATCTTCTTCGGCAGTTGCACCGTGCATTTCCAATTCAAAGTCTTTTGGATTGAGTTTTAAAATACAAATGCGAGAATCGTTAATTGCTGATTTTTTCGGTGCTTCCATTTCCATGTAATCCGCTCCTTTGGCTAAGTTTTGCCATTTGCCAAGAAGTGTATCAGGTTCAATTTTTGCCGAATCTGCTGGTTGTGAACAAGCTGAAAGCGGTAATAAAATTGAAAATATGAAAATGTATCGCAGTTTAGATTTCATTCCAATCAAATTTTTTGGTGTGAATAGGAAACAAATCACACAATTCTCCTGAATAGTAAAACTGGTAGCCAATCATCCCAAATGAAATCGGTTTTTCTTTGATTTTAATCGTTGAACCACCCACTTTTGGGTCTTTTTTCGGAACTGATTGCGGAAATCCAACATTGAAAAGTGTTGATAAAATTTCAGGACGATTGTCGATTGGAAATCCTCTGCGCTCCCACTGGTGTTTCACTTGTTTCAAGAAAACAGCTGCGTACATATAGGAATAATAGTGATTTCGGAATGAAATCAAACGATCAATTCTTTCTTGTGCAGGATTATCCGTTTTGAAATCTAACAATTTTTCATATTTCTTACCTAAATAATAAACGCTAGTCGAATCCTTTAGATACTTTTCTATCGTTTGTGCAGTCAATTCTTTGATTCCAGTCACACCCAAAGAAAATTTAGATTCAACAGATAATATTTTCAAAGGACCAATCCATTTTTTGTAAGCTTCACGATCTGAATTGAATAAACGCATTTGTTCGCCAATCAAACAGCAAACAATCAATCGTGATTCTACACCAGTCATTTTTGCTACGGAATCAATCACTTTTTTGTCTTTTTCGACCGCAATTTTGAAATCTTCCCATTCAGAAGTATTCATCCAATGATAGATGCTTTTGGAAGTTTTTCCTTCAACAGGTTGGTATTTGTTTTCACGATATTTGATAACTTCCAAATAATAAGGCGAAGTTTTGTCTGCCAACATGTCCACAGATTCAACCATTCTAAGCGCTTCAGTATAATCGTGATTAGATTCTAGAGAAGCCAAAATATGTTGCGCATTTTTTGGATAATACTTTTTCAAAATCAAAATACGATTCAAAGCCTCATATTTTTCAGCAACTACAGCCAAACTGTCTTTATTCGTTTTTACTTGGTATTTGTCGCTCATCACTTGCAAAACACGGCTGTTTCCGTCTACTGCGCCAGATTCATTGGTCCATTTGAAATAAATAGCGAAATAAGCAATCGTTAAAAATGCACCGATTAAAGCAAAGCAAATTGTAAAAAAGTATAATGGAATCTTAATCCATTTACTGCGAAAAAATTTTTTCAAAGGAATTTCATTTTGTTAACGGCGCAAAATTAAGGTTTTCAAATCTATTTGCCAACATTCAACGCTTTTACGTCTCCGTCATGCGTCACAATGAAATATTCCTTCGTTGTTTTTATTTCTACTACTGGCGCAGGCTTTGGAGTTTCCTCAGTGATGATTCGAAAAGTTATTTCATACATCACTTGAATCACAGGTTCCACGATTTCTGGATTGATCACAAAATCAAATTCTTTGTCAAAGATTGGTTGATAAAATTGTGTCGTAGATTTTTCAGTTTGCGTTACTGCAGCAGATTTTTTCAAGTTCAATGAAGAATTAGAGTAAGCTTGATAAGATTTATAACTTTCAATCGGGTAGGTTACTCGGTATCCATCGGCCAATTGTTTTTTCATCGTAGTAAAATCCATTCCTAGTAAATCTTGGCGCATTTTGATTTTTTCCTTCAAAATTAATTGTGCTTTGGTAGCCAAATCTTTACGTACTTGTTCCATGTTACTTGCGAAATAATCTACACGAATCAAATCATACACTTCAGAACCTGAACAAGCTGCAACGATTTCCGTCAATGAATTTGGATTTTTATATTTTACGTGAACATTGATTTTCATTTCAAATCCTTTCGGAACTTCATTGTACGTTTTCTTGTTGAATGCTTTTTTCGTTTCTTCAAATTCGTAACAAGGAACAAATGAAATCATATCTGTATAAAACTCAATTTCTTTCTTCAATTCAAACGGTTTTTTGATTTGGTTGATTCTTTCGTCCATCAACCGTTGAATTTCTTCTAAATTTTCACCTGTTTGTGTAACACTAAAAATGGCCACATAACTTTCTGCTTTCACATTGGTCAATCCTTTGATATTGATGATTATATCGTTTGTGTTGATGCGAACATCGATGTTGCTTTCATTCAAATGGGTTTGTTGCAAATAATTGATATTGCCAGAAACTTGTCCAAAAATTCCTGTGGAAGAAGCGATTAAACTTAAAAATAAGATTGATTTTTTCATAATATTTGTTGTTTGGTGGTTTAATACATTGGTGTCACAGAAAGGTTCATTCGCGAAGTAAAATGGCAGATTAATTTCTGATTGAAAAGTCAAAATCAAAGTTTAAACACTATTTTTGTTTCTAGTTAATTTGTATTCATTTCAACTCGATTTATTCGGGTAATAAAAAATAAGAAAATGTCAATTAGAAACTTAGAGCCGAAAGCATTGTGGAATCATTTTGCAGATTTAAATGCTGTTCCTCGTCCTTCGAAAAAAGAAGAGCGCGTGATTGAATTCATGGTTAATTTTGGTAAATCTTTGGGACTTGAAACCATTCAAGATGCCATCGGAAATGTAATCATCAAAAAACCAGCAACTGCTGGAATGGAAAATAGACCAACGGTGGTTTTGCAGTCGCATTTAGACATGGTTCATCAAAAAAACAGCGATACAGTTTTTGATTTCGACACGCAAGGAATTGAAATGTTGGTAGATGGAGATTGGGTGAAAGCGAATGGAACCACTTTAGGTGCTGACAATGGAATTGGTGTTGCAGCAATCATGGCGATTTTTGCTTCCACTGTTATTGCTCATCCAGCATTGGAAGCAATGTTTACGATTGATGAAGAAACTGGAATGACTGGCGCAATTAAAATTGATCCAAGCAATTTCAAAGGAACTGTTTTGTTGAATTTAGATACAGAAGATGACGATGAATTGTCAATTGGTTGTGCCGGAGGAATTGATACGAATACAACTTATTCTTACGAAGAAGAAAACACTGATGCAGATCATGTAGGCTACGAAATCACTATTCGTGGTTTGTTGGGTGGACACTCAGGAATGGACATTCACCGTGGAAGAGGAAATGCAAATAAATTACTGAATCGCATTTTGTATCAAGGAGTTTCTTTGATGCATTTGCAAGTAGCATCTATCGATGGCGGAAGTTTGCGCAATGCAATTCCAAGAGAATCAACAGCTGTTGTGACAGTTTTAAAAGATGATGCCAAAGCTTTTGAAGCATTTTTAGCTTCATTTTCTGAGGAATTGAAAGTGGAATTAAGTACAGTTGAAACTGCGTTGACTATTGAATGGAAATCAGTTGCAACGCCAGCAAAAGTGATGAAACCTGAAGACACAATTAAGGTTTTGAATACCATTTATGCAGTTCCAAACGGTGTTTTTAGAATGAGTCCAGACATGGAAGGATTGGTTGAGACTTCTTCAAGTTTGGCGCGAATCATTTTGAATGATGGAAAATTCATCACGCAATCTTTGCAACGTTCAAGTGTTGAAAGTACAAAATCGGATGTAGCGAATGCAGTAAGAGCAGCTTTTGAAAATATGGGTTGTGCTGTTGTTCAAAATGGAGATTATCCAGGATGGAAACCGAATCCTAATTCAGCGATTTTGAATTTGATGGCAGCTTTATATCGAAAAAGATACAATGAAGAGCCACAAATCAAAGCTTGTCACGCTGGTTTGGAATGCGGAATTTTAGGTAAACATTTCCCAAATATGGACATGATTTCTTTCGGACCAAATATCCGTGCTGCACATTCTCCAGATGAAAAAGTGCAAATTTCATCTGTTCAAAAATTCTGGGGCTATTTGTTAGAAGCATTAGAATCAATTAAATAATAGAAGATTGTAGACTTGAATCGCGGGTTATTTCCAATTGCTAATTCGCGATTTTTTTGTAGAAAGAATCAATAACTTGCGCACATGTTTAATACAGAAGAAGCTAGAAAAGAATTGATTGATTTGGCAAATACCAAAATGTATTATGGTAAATACAAAGGAAAATTGCTCATTCAAATTCCAGAAGAATATTATGTTTGGTACAAGGGCAAAGGATTTCCTGATGGAAAATTAGGAAGACAAATGGAACAAATGCTAGAAATAAAAATTAACGGATTGGAAAAGTTGATTTATCCTTTGGTGAAAAAGTAGCTATTTATTTGCAGGATATTTTTAAAATGCCTATTTTCAACCATTAATCTACTGTATACGTCCTAGTAAAAACGTGAATTATGAAAATCCTATCTACTATTTTATTTTTCAATTTATTTTTTTTTGGTTTAAATGCCCAAAAATGGGGAGCTAATACATTTAGTCAATTTACCAATGAAGCCTTAGATGTTGAAATTGATAATGCTGGAAATTCTTACATTACAGGTTATGTTACTGGTGAAACAGCTTTCAATACCAACAATGTAATTCAAAATGCTGCAGGTAATGGAGATATTTATGTGGCGAAATATAATCCTGTTGGAACTTTAGTTTGGTATAAAAAATTTGGAGGGAATTATTCGGATCGTGCTTATGATTTAGCGATTGGACCTGATCAAAATATTGTGGTAACAGGTCAGTTTTTTGGCAGTATCACATTTGGTTCGACAACTTTGCAATCGGCTTTAGACTCCAAAGATATTTTTCTTCTCAAATTAGATCCAAATGGAGATGTGATTTGGGCATTGAAGGAGGGTGGAAGCATGGCGGAAAATGCCTATGGCGTAACAGTTGACCATCAAAATAATGTTATTTTAACGGGACAATTTCAAGGAAATGCAACCATTGCTGGCTCAAATTTCACAAGTGTTATTGATCCTATTACAAATTTACCATCGTTTGATTTATTTGTTTCTAAGTACAATCCATCAGGTAATTCAATTTGGGTGAGAGTTGGTGCAGCAGAAAAGGAGGATCGTGGTTTGGCAGTTGCTGTTGATAGTCAAGACAATATTTTTGTGACAGGTCAATATTCTGATACTTTAATATTTGCTGGAAACATCTATAATAATAATGGGTACAATGTTGGATTCGTTACAAAAATTTCGCCTTCTGGTCAGGTGCAGTTTTTCAATAATTTGAGGGCAGGATTCGTTTTACCTTATGATGTGGAAGTTAATTCTTCTGATAAAGTGGTGATTACGGGTGATTTTTTAGGAAATATGAATTATTACCACAATAATGTCCCATATTCAATTCAGAGTCCATATTCTAAAAAGATATTCGTTTTGAAAATTGAAAATGATGGTTCATATCAATGGAATTATACTTTAGGTTCCGAAAGTGATATTTCAGCTGCGTCAATATCAGTTGATTTAGCCAATAGTATTTTTGTAACTGGATTTTTTAGTTGTGCGTTGAATCAATTGCATGATACTATTCCAGCTTTTTGGAACTCTGTAGGTTTTAAGGATCCCTATGTTTTGAAAGTTTCTGATAGTGGAACTTTTGTTTATGCCAAACAGATGGGTGGAAAGTTAGATGATGAAGGACTTGGAATTGCAATTCAATCGCCAGATAAACCAATTCTATGTGGCTCATATACGCTCCCAATGAATGTAACACCAACAAATTCAGCTGTATTATCTGGAACTAATAATTATCAATTGCGTTCGTTCGGCTCAGAAGTAGGTCAATATTACTTTACTGGTGATAGTACTCGAAATTCATTTATCCTTAAATATCTTGATGGAAATTATCAGAAGTATAGATACTATCAACAACAAACAGCAGATAGTTTAGTGGGAGAAATTGCACAAGGACAAGATACAATTCACTTTTGCAGTGGAGAAACTATTGGTTATAATCCATTGACTTATAGTTTTTATGGACCTTCATATAACTATATATGGAATACTGGTTCTATTGCTTCCTCGATAATTGTCACTTCAACAGGAGACTATAGTGTATTGGTTACTAGGACAGACGGATGTGCCTCAGATTTGGATAGTATTCATATGATTTCTGATCCAATTCCTGAACTTCCACTTTTATCTGATGATGTAATAATATATACCAACCAAACTTCAGAACCATCAGGACATTATGGAAATTATAATTTTTGCTTTCCTGAAACCATTGCTATTAATTATACAAATCTTGCTGCAGGAACCACAATGCAAACAACTGAACCAAACGGAAATGTAATTCCAGGTACAGGGCCCAATAATCATTCACTTGAAGGAACTTATAGCGTTATGGTTGATAATGGAATGTGCCAAAATACTGCGGATTTTCATATTAATTTAGATTATGTAGTTAATCAAACGCCTATAGAATTAGGAATTTCAAGTACAAATTCATTTATAAATGATACACTTAGAATTTGTGATAATTATTATGTGAATTTTTTCGGTTACGATATTATAACCAATCCAAATGCTGTTTATGGACCATTGCAGCAGCCTATTTTATCTTCAACTTTTACTATAAATGGACAATTTGCCTCTAATAGCAACGTTGCAATTTTTAATCCAAGTAGCACTGGAAATTATCTTGTGGAATATGATTTAATTGTAGGATATAGTAATTTATGTGGCCTTGATACAACTCATTATCACGTTGAGAAACTTTATTATATCGAAATTTTGCCACTTCCAAATTTTAGTACCACCATTTCTGGTGACAATGTAATTTGTCAAAATGGCTCAATTTTTCTGGTGCTTTCAAATACAAATCCTAGCTTAAATTGGTCCGGTCCGGGTATTTCTTGGCAAAGTTCTGACGAAGATAGTATTGAAATCAATTTACCAGGACAATATACCTACTCAGGAACAATAGTAGATCCTATTTCAGGTTGTCAAAAAGCTGTATCTTTCAGTAAAACAATTACTTTAAAAACTGCACCTAATATAGTATCAAATCCAACAGATGGAATTATTTGTCCAAATGATACAGCATATCTTTCTCTTCCCAATGTTTATCAAACTTATCAATGGGTTGGCCCTAATGGAGATACAATTTCAGATTTGAACACCTGTGAAGGTTCCATTCAAGGCTTTTATTACTGTCATGTATTAGATAATCAAGGTTGTTTTCTGACCACACCACCTTTTGAATTGAAAGAATTTACTACACCAAGTATTTCTGTTTTTCCGCAAGACTTTTTATGTGCCAATGAACAAATCACTATATCTGTGAATTATACTGGTACACCTGTTTTTCAATGGTCGCCAATCTCATCTAATACAAATGAACTTATAATCAGTCAACCAGGTAATTATAGTGTTTCCATTCAGCAGTGTGGTATTACTACTACAGAAAGTGTTACTATAATCGACGCTTCTTTTACTCCTGTTATCAGCACTAGTTCTAGTGTTTTGTGCTTTGGAGATGAAATTAGTATTTTAGGAACACCTAACAATGCAACCTATGAATGGATTAATGGGGAATATTCAAGCGGAGCGTTAACAGTAAATCAAGCAGGTAGTTATAACGCAACTGTGACAAATGAATTTGGCTGTGTAGCACAAACGAATACTATTGTAATTACGCAAGTTGCAGGCTCTTTTCCACCACCTATGGATAGTGTTATAATTTGCGCTGGTTCGGATGTAAATTTAGTAGATTATAGTCCTTATACATTGAACTGGTATGATTTGGATACCAATTTCTTGCAAACTACTTCCAATCTTTTGCTCTCTAATATCGAAAGTGATACCTCGTTTTTAATTGCCTATGCGGTGCAATTTTGTGCTCCCACCTTCAAAAATATTTTAATAGATGTGATAGATTCGATATCGAACTATAGTCTAATTTCAGATACAATGATGTGTCTAGGTGAAATTGTTACTATGCATTTTCAACATGCTCCGACAACCAATTTTCAGTGGTTTAACGGTATATCAAATAATGATTACGCTGCGGTAAATCAGCCTGGAGTATATACAATTTCAATTCAAGAATGTGGTTTTCAAATAGTAGATAGCATTGAAATTTATGATGCTAATACAGAAACTATTCTGCTTGCAAATGATACATTAATATGTAACGGTGAAGTAATAACGATTGTTGTTGAGCCCGCAAACTCTATAAATGTCATTTGGAATTCCTTATCAGTCAATACTGATACTTTAGAAGTTACAGCACCTGGAATTTATTTTGCCACGGTTACAAATGCCTATGGATGTATAGATCAATCAGATACAATTTCAATCAGCTATGACCCTCTAACTGCTATTCCCTTTGTTCGAGATACAATAATCTGCTCAGGAAGTAATGTCTCAGTTCAGGATACATCATTTCATCTAATTAATTGGTATACTACAGATACTTTGTTAATTGCAACTTCAAATCAATTTGATATTCTAGGATTAACAGACGATACAAGTTTTATATACTCCCAAGCATCACAGGTTTGCGATTTGACTTTTCAGACATTTAATATCCATGTGATTGATTCAATTCCTGATCTTGAAATTATGGGAGATAGTATTTTATGTCCAAATGAATCCACCATTTTGACCATCAATTCTGCTGACAGTATTTCTTGGTTAGTATCAAATATTTTCATGGGGAATTCAAACCAAATTTCACTCAATCAAAGCAATTTAGCAGATACAACGTCAATAATAGTTTCCGTTTTCAATCAATGCTTTTCTAGGTTTTTATTTGATACTATCTACACCGTGTTGCCAGATACAATAAGTTTTGAAAGTGATACAGTTATTCTTTGTAATTATGACGAGATTCCTTATACAACTGTGGAGGACGTTTTAAACTTAACTTGGTCAGGATCATTTGGTAATCTTGATAGCCTCTTTTTGGTTTTGACTCCTGATTTAGGTGGCGGATTAATCAGCTGCACAGGAATCGATTTGAATGGTTGTGTAACAAACACGATTGATTTGCTACTTGTGAATTCTAATTTAGATTATACATTTCAGGTAAATTCAGGAAATTTGTGTGAAGGAAACCCAGGTTTTGTGGAGGTATTAACGGATTCAGATAGTCTAATTTGGCATACTCCATTTGGTATTGTCGATACATCATTTATTTCAATAATTTCAAATCAAACTTTTTCAGGTATTTATAATTTAACTATTTGGGATACAAATTTTTGCCACTATGACAGCTCTATTGTAATTGACTTTAATCCTTTACCAGCATTTACTTTGAATTCTGATACCTTGTTATGTTTGAATGATATTTATACTTATTTATTTCCATCAGATACAATTGATTACTCTTGGTCATTATTTGGTTCAGTAAACGATATTCCCGTCATTGGTAATCAAGAATTAATTTTAACTGCAACTTCACCTGCTGGATGTGTATTTGTTGATACAATTTATGTTATGTCAGTTGATTGCGACGATGCATTACCAAATGTAATTACTTCAAATGGTGATGGTACAAATGATTACTTCGTAATTGATGAAGCGCCTATTTTTCCCAATAATCACCTATATTTATATAACCGTTGGGGAAATGTTATTTTTGAACAAGAAGGTTATCAAAACACTTTTGAAGGATCACAATTTAGTGAAGGAGTTTATTGGTATGTTTTCTACCAAGATCCAATTAACAATCCTAAAAAAGTGAAGCAAGGATTTTTACATATTTATCATTAACTATTGAAAATCAATGAGAAGTTTAGTTATTAATTTGTTGTTCTTGTTTTTTACGATTTATGCTCATGCTCAAAACGTCAAAGGTCTCTATGTAAATGGATTTAACTCGATTTTGGGAAATCAATTGAAGGAAGATAGTTTGTTGCGATTTGCTGAAAACAATGGTTTTAATTATCTTACTTTGTATGAAGTACATTTGGTACACAATGCAAATCCATTGACAAATGTGAGTTCGGCGCAAACTTTTGCCAATTTTATTTCTAAGGCAAAAACGCAATTTGGAATCATTCAAATCGGTGTCGCTGCTGAAAATTATTGGTTTTTTAGTAACGTAATTGCAGTTTACAATCAACTACATACAGCGCTAACCGAGAAAGTGGATGTGTATAATTTTGAATTTGAATTTTGGATTCCAACGTCTGTTGAGGCAGGTGCATATTATTGTTCGACGTACCTTCAACCAAATTCGTTTTCATGCGATACAGCTGGCGCATTTCAATTTTACAAGAAAAATTTACATCAAATCGATTCTCTAGCGAATGCAAATGGCCAGCTTTCTGAAGCTTATTTTGGCTTTTTCAATGCTGGGCAAGGAAATCAAATTGTACAAACTGGAGTTGATCGAGTTTTGTTGAGTATTTACTTGCCAACTTCTAATTATTCAGCAAGTTATCAATACAATTATGTCAAGTCAAGACTTCAAAACTTGGCAACTTCTCTAATTCCAATCAAAGTGCTACCGATTTATAGTGCTGAACCCGTTTTTATGCAATCTTGGGTAAGTTCAAATCCATTTTTTGAACCTTTCTCGACGTTGAGTAGTAGTTTACAAGTGGAAACTGGTTCCTGGAAAAATTACATTGATTTAGAAGGAATTCAGTGGTTTGCATATAGTTTTATGCCAAAGAAAAATTTAGATTTAACAGTGAGTGAAAATCAAACTCAGAAAAAAAGCAACTGCAAAGTATTTCCGAATCCAAGCGCTCACTACTTTCAAATCAAATTGGAAGACACTCAAAATGTAGCACAGTTTTGTTTGTATGATTTAAGTGGAAAATTGATTGCTGAGCAGGATTTTAAACAAGAAATTACCGTTTCAACGTATCAATTTCCAGCTGGTTTATACTTTTTAGAAGTAAAATCAAATGACTTAGAATATAATCTCAAGTTGACTATTGAATAACACAGTATCTTGTGATGTTTTCATAATTCTAGCTTCTTGCAGACTTAATTCATTATTTTTGGATTTTAATACATACAATTACAATGGACAATATTTTCAAAAGCAAAGTGATTTGGGCCCAAATGGATGCCAACAGACATTTAAGACATTCTGCCTACGCAGATTTAGCTGCCCAGGCACGAATTGAATTATTGGAAGCAATCAATTTAAATATGGAAACCTTTGCCAAACTAAAATTAGGTCCAATTTTGTTTAGAGAGGAATTGGTCTATTTGAGAGAAATAACAGGTTCCCAAAACATCGAGATAAAAACGGTGATGACTAAAACTAGAACAGATGGTTCAAGGTGGTCAATACGACATGAAGTTTTCAGAGAAGATGGAATCAAATCTGCTATTATCAATGTTGATGGCGCTTGGTTAAATATGGTAGACAGAAAATTAACTTCCCTTCCTGAAGAATATGCAGGACTTTTTCAGCAAGTACCAAAAAGTGAAGATTTTATTTTAGAAGAAATTTCTAAATAAACAAAAAAGGCTGTTCGTTTGAACAGCCTTTACTTTTGCAATAAATCGTTTTATCTTAATAGATTCACACTTCCCATCAATAATTTTCGTTCGTCGGAAGCGATTGTTTTAAATTCAATTTTCCAAGTGTAAGTATCGTCTTTCACAATTCCATGTGTACCGTTATAGGTTCCATCCCAACCATAATTGACATCATTTGATTCAAAAATAATTTCTCCCCAACGGTTATAAATTACCATTTTGTAATCATTTGGATCAAAACCAGAGGTGAAAATAGGTTTAAAAACTGGATTGTGCTCATCTTGGTCAGGTGTAAAGGTGTTCGGAATGTAGTAAATTAATTCATCTTGTACTTCAATATTTACCTTTGCCGTATCACTGCAACCATCGGCAGAATAAACAATGAGTGTGATTTGATAATTAGCTGCAAACTCCGCAGGAAAGGTATGCTCAGGATTTGCAAGCACTGACGTTCCAGAACCATCACCGAAATTCCACAAGTAAGTATTTGCTCCAGTTGAAGCATTTACCATATTTGTTGTTGTTTCCAAGATGGATAATACTGGAGGATTTGCTGTAAAGTCTGCCACGGGATTTGCAAAAGCACAAATCATTGCTGGGATTGTAGATTGTCCAACGCAACCCTCAGGAGTGGTTGAAATTAAAGTTACATCATAGCATCCTGCTGATGTATATGTTGTTGCTGCTGAATTCGGATTACTTGAAGTTGTACCATTTCCTAAAATCCATTGGTATGTATTGGTTGTTGGATTGGTATTGTTAAATATCACTGGCAAAGGAAGACATCCACTTGTTACATTTGCTGAAAAGTTCACAATTGGCGTTGGAACTACGGTTATTGTCATTTGATCCGTTCCAGTGCAACCTGATGCATCTGTCCCAACAACGGTATACGTTCCTGTAGCAGCAGGTGCAAAAGCTACACCATTTGTAACTCCGTTATCCCAAACATATGTTTGACCTCCACTTGCTACACATACAGCAGTCGCACCTGAACAAATAGTTTGATCTGGACCAGCATTGATAATAGCTCCAGGGTTAACAGTTACAGTAATCTGATCTGTTGAAGTACATGAACCTGTAGTTCCTGTCACTGTGTATGTGGTTGTTGCTGCTGGAGTAAAAGGAACTCCATTGGTGATTGTTGCATCACTCCATGTGTATGATGCTGCATTGGTGGGGTTGAAAATTACTGATTGCCCTATGCAAATAGTCTGATCAGGACCTGCATTTACAGTTGCTGAATTTACTACAACAGTGGTAGTTGAAGTACAAGTCACACCGTTTAAAGTGGTTGACACCGTGTAGTCATAACTTCCTGGCGTATTAACGATAAATCCAGTTGGATTTTGCAAATTTGAGGTGTAGCCATTAGGCCCTGTCCATGAATATGCTGTGGCGCCTGTCACTGTCGTAGCAGTTAAATTTACTGTACCACCTACACAAGTCGGCCCATTGTTACCTGCAGTAATCGAACAACCACAAGAATTTACAGTGATAGTTGATGAAACAGTTGATGGTGATCCCGGGCAGAGTGATGAAGTAGAAGGCAAGGTAGATGTTGCGGAAAAAGTATAAGTTCCTGGCGACGGAGGTGTTACTGTAACTGTTGAACCTGAACCTGATAAATAAGGTGAAGCTGCCCAAGTATATGTTCCGTCACCACCAGATGCCGTAAGTGTTACACTTTCACCAGGACAAATACTAGCCGTCGATGAACTTACTGAAACAGGGGTAGAAACGCCTGAGTTTGCTCCAATGATATAATCACAAACATCTCCTGCATTTCCATCAATCATCATGTAATATGTTTGACCAGGTGTTAAACCAGATGCAGAAACATTAATTGGACCTGCAGTTGCTGTACCGTCATTCCAACATGTATAGCTAGTAACTGAACCAGCGCATGGTTGAGAAGATGAGAAAATCATAATTTGAATACCAATTCCATCTGCTGAACTTGTTAACCAAACATCAAATGAAATAGTACTTGAAGCAGCAGTAAATGAAAGAAATGAATTGTTTTCTATCGAACCACAAAATGTGCTGTTCAATTGACTCCAGTAATCAGCCGTGTAACTAGATGAGGTAGTTCCGCAAAAACCATTTAAATCACAAATTGGTGTTGCCTGAGCACATGTGTTTCCAGGTGCAGCATTTCCTACACAGTTAGGTGCTGGAGAAGTAGGTGTACCTATTCCTCCACCTGTACTCGCAAGAAGAGTAAGATTGAGGGAAACGAAAGCAAGAATGAGTAGTAAATTTTTCATGTATAGCTTATATTATTAAAAATCTTAGGGCACTTGAACAATTTTAACCAGTTCAGTTCTTAAAGGTTTTATAACACTTATGAAACTCTCTGTTTGATTGTTAGAAATAATTTTGACGAAAAATCGCTCTCTATCCCTTTTTGGGTCGTCATTATCAGGGAAATATTGTTCTACTTTATAACCACTTTCTGTAAGTTCTGTGATTTTAAAATATTTCAAAACCAAATCGTCTTTCAGAATTTGAAAATTATTACCTTCGATAATTAACTTATTGTATTTGTTAATTGGTTGTCCTTCAAGTTGTACAACAGAAAAAGTTCCACTCAAGGGAAAAGTGAAATTAGTTTGGGCTTTTAGAGTAAAAGCACTTAAACTTACAATTAGTAGCAATAGTAATTTTTTGATTCGCATAATCTTTAATATAATATTAAACAAATATAATTATTCTTTTGACGAGTAACACTTCACAAGGTTGCCTTTTATCATAATTATAATGTTGAAAAAGCCTAGTTTAGAATTGTTTTACCAATTAGATATTAATTGTTAATTCTTTAACGTTATTTTAATTTTAAATCTGATAAAGATTTTTGAAAAAATTAATTTAAAAAACTATCTTCGTTTAAAATTAAAAATATGACAATTTATCCTTTAAATACGGGGAATTTTAAATTAGATGGTGGCGCAATGTTTGGCGTTGTTCCTAAAACATTGTGGTCTAAAACAAATCCAGCTGATGAAAACAACATGTGCAATTGGTCAATGAGAAGCATGTTGATTCAAGATGGAAATAAATTGATATTAATTGATGCAGGAATAGGTGACAAGCAATCTGAAAAGTTTTTTAGTCATTATTACATGAATGGCAACGATTCACTTTCGGGAAATTTAGCGAAACTTGGATTTTCTAAAGACGACATTACAGATGTTTTCCTAACGCACTTACATTTTGACCATTGTGGTGGAGCGATTCAGTGGAACAAAGATCACACTGCTTTTGAGCCAGTTTTTAAAAATGCAACATATTGGAGTACTGAAAATCATTGGAAATGGGCAACAGAACCAAATCCCCGCGAAAAAGCCTCTTTCCTTTCTGAAAATATTTTGCCGATTCAAGAAAGCGGCCAATTGAAATTTGTTGAACGAACTGGAAATTATACGCAAAATGTATTTTCCAATTTTGATGTGTTGTTTGTCGATGGTCATACAGAAAGCATGATGATACCTCATATTCACTACCAAGACAAAACCGTTGTTTTTATGGCTGATTTACTGCCAAGTACTGGACATATTCCGCTGCCTTATGTGATGGGTTATGATACTCGACCTTTAATTACAATGGCTGAAAAAGAGATTTTTCTAAACGAAGCAGCAAATAAAGAATTCGTTTTATTCTTGGAACACGATAGTGTAAATGAATGTTGCACCTTACAAAATACTGAAAAAGGGGTAAGATTGAAAGATTCATTTTCATTTGCAGAATTGTTTTAATTTAAATTGATTCAGTAACATAGATATGAATTTCAGAATATTAAAGTACTTATTGGTTTACCTAACTCCATTGGCAGTCGTCAGATCAATTTTGGCTGATGGTTGGTTTACTTATTATTCTGTTATTGTGATGTTTATTTTAATTCCAATTTTGGAACTTTTCGCAAATGGTTCAGAAAAGAATTTGTCTGCCGCGGAAGAGGAAATGGCTTTGAAAGATAAAATGTATGATTTTCTACTTTATAGTCTGGTTCCTATTCAATATGCTACGTTGGTGATATTTTTATTCAGGGTCTCTGAAGGAAATCTTTTATTTTACGAGAAATTTGGTATTGCTATTTCTTTCGGAATGTCTTGTGGAATTTTGGGAATAAATGCCGCGCACGAACTTGGACACCGGGTCACATGGTATGAACAATTGATGAGCAAAATGCTTTTGTTGACAACACTTTACATGCACTTTTTCATTGAGCACAATCGTGGACATCACAAAAATGTTTCAACAGATGAAGATCCAGCTTCAAGTCGCTTAGGAGAAATAGTTTACTTTTTCTATTTCCGGTCGATTTATGGAAGTTTCATTTCAGCT
This sequence comes from Crocinitomicaceae bacterium, assembly GCA_044361165.1. Taxonomy (GTDB): domain Bacteria; phylum Bacteroidota; class Bacteroidia; order Flavobacteriales_D; family Crocinitomicaceae; genus JAQVCM01. Next base: position 16,661 of record JBIKJE010000053.1, read on the forward strand.
TGGAAACTTGAATCCGAAAGATTGAAAAGATTGAAATTTTCATTTTGGAGTTTCAAAAACGAAATGATTGTTTATCAATTTCTGCAAGCTTCTTTGATTTTAGTGATTTTCTACTTTTTCGGAATGGAAACAACGCTCTTTTTTCTGATTTCTGCAACCATTGGAATTTTACTGTTAGAGACAGTGAACTACATTGAGCATTATGGATTGAGAAGAAAAAAGAAGGAAAAAGGCTATGAACGCACGCTTCCTATTCATTCGTGGAATTCGAATCATCCTGTGGGACGAATGGTTTTATTAGAACTTTCGCGACATTCTGATCATCATTATATTGCAAGTCGAAAATACCAAATCCTCAGGCATTTTAATGAAAGTCCACAAATGCCTACTGGTTATCCTGGAATGCTAATTTTATCTTTGTTTCCACCTTTATGGTTCAAAGTAATGAATCCCCGAATTGAAAAATACAGAAAATCCTTGGAAGGAAATTCATTGGCTTAAATTCTAACAATTGGAAATTATGAATAATCAATTTGATTATGATTATGTGATTATCGGCAGTGGTTTTGGTGGCTCTGTTTCTGCGCTTCGACTTTCTGAAAAAGGCTATAAAGTGTTGGTTATCGAGCAGGGAAAATGGTTCAATCAGCCTGAAGATTTCCCCAAAACCAATTGGAATTTAAAGAAATGGATGTGGGCGCCCAAATTGGGTTTTCAAGGGATTTTTAATTTGACATTTTTCCGTCATGTCGCTGTGTTAAGCGGAACAGGAGTTGGTGGTGGCTCACTTGTATATGCAAACACATTACCGATTCCCAAAGCTGGGTTTTTTAATTCAGGCTCGTGGAAAGGTTTGGTAGATTGGGAAAAAGATTTGCAACCATTTTATGCAATTTCAAAGAAAATGTTGGGCGCCGAAATTCATCCTTATATGAGTAAAAGTGACAAAGTGATGCAAACCTTAGCTGAAGAAATGGGCAACAAAGATGACTTTGAAAAAACAGAAGTTGCTGTTTATTTTGGCAAACCTGGTGAAACGGTTTCAGATCCATATTTTGAGGGAAAAGGTCCTGACAGAACTGGTTGTAATTTATGCGGCGGTTGCATGTTAGGTTGTCGTTTCAATGCCAAAAATACCTTGGATAAAAACTATCTACATCTTGCACAACAATTAGGTTGTGAAATCAAAGCAGAAACAATTGTTTATGATGTAATTCCCATGAATGAAGATGGGAGCGAGGGGTATCAAATTAAGTTCAAAGAATCGCTTAAAAGTTTCCCTAAAAAAGGTTCCGTTACAGCTAGAGGAGTGATTTTTGCTGGAGGTGTTTTGGGTACAATGGATTTACTTTTGAAATTGAAAGAAACTTCATTGCCGAATCTTTCAGAAACATTAGGAAAAGGAATCAGAACAAATTCTGAAAGTTTAATCGGTGTTACAACTTTTGATAAAAACACCTCGTTTTCAGAAGGAATCGCCATTGGATCGATTATTAAAATTGACGAAAATCGCCACGTAGAACCGGTGAAATATTCAGATGGCTCAGGATTTTGGCGGATTTTTATGGCGCCAATGGTACAGGGAAAATCAGTTGGAATTCGCTTTTTTAGGATGTTGAAAGATTTGATTTCTCATCCAGTGGATAATTTCAAAGCATTTTTTGTGGATGATTGGAGCAAAAGAACACACATTTTGCTTTATATGGAAAGTATTGATTCCACTTTGCAAATGAAACGAACAAAGTTGGGTTATAAGAAAACCAAGATTGAAGCGGGAGCAGCACCAACAGCTTTTAATCCAATTGCCCAATCGATTGCGAAAAAAGTGGAAAAAATCATTGATGGAAAAGCAATGGTAATGAGCAGTGAAACACTTTTTGGGATTCCCACAACCGCGCATATTTTAGGCGGTGCTTGCATGGGAAAGGATGAAAATGAAGGAGTGATTGATTCAAATAATCACGTTTTCAAATACCAAAATATGCTTGTTTGCGATGGAAGTATGATTTCAGCGAATATTGGTGTAAATCCAAGTTTGTCGATTACTGCAATTACCGAACGTGCCATGAGTTTGATTCCTGACAAGAAATAAGTCAATTTATTTGAAATTTTTCTTCGATGCCTTGATTTGAATTATTTCAATCTTACCATTTGGCGCAGTGGCGTAAATAACACCATTTCGCTGATGTATTGCAAAGTAATTTTTTCCTTCCGTAAGTGTCAAAGTCTCCCAATTTTTTCCGTGGTCTAACGAAATATCTATTCCTGTTGTACCACAGGCATATAACTTTCCTTCGTAATATAAGACACATGAACGATAACCCAACGTTGGTTTTTCTGAAGGAAGCCAGCTCAAACCGCCATCGTATGTATAGAAACTCGTATTTTCTGAATTTTTTGGTTGTGTATAATCTCCACCAACAATCACCGCTTCCTTTTCATTTATAAAACACAAAGAAAAAGGTCCGCTCCCACTGGATTTTTGGTAGTTTAAATCAGTAATTTGCCAAGTTTTTCCTGCGTTTGTTGTTTTAAAAAACCTACTTGTCATTCCACCGCTCACAAAAGCAAAAGTAGAATCGTTTAAGCAATGAACCGTCGATCCGCTCGCTGCAAAACCTGCTTCTCCGCTTTCTGCTGGCAATTTAGGCGAAATTTCAGTCCAATGTAAACCAAAGTCAACGGTTTTGTATAACGTAAAAAATCCGTCTACTGGGTCTCCCATCAAAAAACCAATACCAGATGGCAAAATATCCATTCCATCCAAAAATATTGCTTTATTTGAAATAGATTGTGTTAGTTCTTTTCGATTTTTTAGATTCAACACAACACTAGAATCATTCGATTGCATCGCAACCAACGTTTTCTTTCCCGTTAAGGCAATGTCTCTAATTTCAGCAATCGGTTTCTTCGAAATTTGTTTTGATTTGAAATTTTTAAGTTTCACTTTGTAAATGAAACCATCAGAATTCCCTATGTATAGGTTTTTCGAATCACTCGTAATTGCGCGTGAATAGGTTGAATCGGAAGCATATTTGAAGTTCGGATTTTCCCAAGGTATAGGTCGGTAACGACAACATGATTGAAGAATCAAAATTCCAAAACAAATAGCGATATAGTTAAGTTTACTCTTCATATTTTGATTGTGTGAATTTCGCTTCAAATTTAGATTTTTGTTCCAATTTAAGGCTTTCTAAATCACTTGGTATTTCGCGTTTCCATCTTTTGTGGGACCAAAGCCAAAATTGTGGATTTCGAATGATTTCTTTTTCCAATAATTTGGTATGTATTTCAGTGATTTCACCCCAATTTTTGGAGGATGGATTGTCTGTTATCAACTTTAATTCCATCGAATAATGTCCGCGTTTTACTTTGTGCAAAACGAAAAACACAACAGCTTGTTCGTATTGATGCGCCATTTGCTCACAACCAAACAAAATAGCTGTTTGTTGATTCAAAAACTCCATCCAATAAGCTTTTCGTGCGTCTCCCGGTGATTGATCAGATAAAATCAAAGTCGCAAAAACGTCATTTTTCATTTCCTCAAAAGCTGTTCGCACATTTTTTGAATTCAAAATTTTCATTCCATACCGACTTCTTTGTTCGTTGATTTTTTTGTCCCAAAATGCACTTGTCATCGGCATTCCAATTCCTACAGCTTGGTGTTTAAATAATAAATTTTGACCTGTAATCAACCATTCCCAATTGTTGTAATGACCAGAAACGAGTAAAACACTTTGATTTTTCTCGAAAAGTTCGGTCATCAATTCAGGATTTTGCACAGTCAACCTTCGGCGTAATTCATTTTCAGAAATACTTAAGTTTTTAACACCTTCAGCCAATAAATCCGTAAAATGTCTGTAAAATTGATTTCTGATTTTCTTGATTTCACGATCAGATTTTTCTGGAAAAGAGCGTTTTAAATTTCCTTCAATGACTTTTTTTCTATAGGGAACAATCGTAATTATTAGCAAAAAGAAAAAATCAGTAAATAAATAAATGATTTGCAAGGGAAGCAAAGAAATTGGATAAACCAAAATATAATATGCGATTTTTGCCAACATTATTTGTATTTATTGGTCCATAATTTTTGAATGATTTCTGCAATTTCTTGCTCTTTTTTGCTACTTCCAGCGTTGAAGAAATTGGTTGTTTTAATGGCTTCAGGTAGAAATTCTTGTTGAACAAAGTTTCCAGGAAAATCATGTGAATACAAATATCCATCGCCGTAACCCAATTCGTTCATCAATTTGGTTGGCGCGTTACGTAGGGGCAGAGGTACAGGTAAATTTCCCGTGTCTTTTACGACTCGTTGTGCTTGATTTATGGCCATGTATGCCGCATTTCCTTTGGGTGAAGTTGCCAAGTAAATCGCACATTGCGACAAAATAATTCTAGATTCAGGCCAGCCTATCGTATTCACTGCTTGAAAAGTAT
>JBIKJE010000136.1:0-5595 GCA_044361165.1 Crocinitomicaceae bacterium
AGTGCGCTCCAATACTTGCCAAAGAAGATTTGGTCATTTTCTTGGAGAAATACATGGAAATTTGTCTTGCTTGTACAACTTCTCTTTTTCTTGTTTTTGATTTCAAAATTTCGATTGGTAAATCAAAATAATCACAAACAACTTTTTGGATATAATCGATAGACACTTCACGAGCAGTATTTTTGACAAATTTGTCAATCATTTGTTTTGCAAGTTCTAAAGTGATTGCTTTTTTGTTTAATGAAGCTTGTGCCAACAAAGAGGTCCAAGCACCTTCCATTTCACGAATATTGGTGTTGATGCTGTACGCGAGGTATTCAACAACTTCACGAGGAAGCTCGATACCATTTCCGTACATTTTCTTTTCTAAAATTGCGATTCTCGTTTCCAAGTCAGGGGCAGCTAAATCTGCTGAAAGTCCCCATTTGAAACGAGAAAGTAAGCGTTGTTCCATTCCTTGCATTTCAACTGGTGGTTTATCAGAAGTTAAAATGATTTGTTTTCCATTTTGGTGTAAATGATTGAAAACGTGGAAGAATACATCTTGTGTTTTTTCTTTACCTGAAAAGAATTGTACATCGTCGATGATCAAAACGTCAATCATTTGATAGAAATGAATGAAATCATTGGTTGATTGATTTTTGATTGCGTCAATAAATTGATGTGCAAATTTCTCAGAACCTACATAAAGAACAGTTTTGTTAGGAAATTGATTTTTGATTCCAATTCCAATAGCGTGCGCCAAATGCGTTTTTCCTAAACCAACACCTCCATAAATCAATAATGGATTAAAAGCAGTTCCTCCAGGTTTGTTTGCCACAGCAAAACCTGCAGAGCGCGCCAATCTATTGCAATCACCTTCCACAAAGTTTTCAAAAGAGTAGGAAGGATTCAAATTTGAATCGACGTTTACTTTTTTTAGACCAGGAATAATGAAAGGATTTCTGATTTGATTTTCGCTAACATTTAATGGCATGTTCACAGGTGCGTTTTTCAAAACCTTGCGGTCAGAAGTAGGCAGTTTTACTGTGTATGGTGTTGAATTTTTTGCGCTATTTTCCATGACGATGCTGTATTCTAAACGACCTTCATTTCCTAATTCTTTCTTGATTACTTTTTTCAATAAAGTAATGTAATGTTCTTCTAACCACTCATAGAAAAAATGAGACGGAACCTGAATCATCAAAATATTGTTTTCTAATTTGATTGGTATAATCGGTTCAAACCATGTTTTATACGCTTGCAACGGAATATTATCCTTGATTACTTTTAAACATGCATTCCAAATGCCTTCGTGGTTATTACTCATTTAATTTTCCTTTGAATAGTTATTACTTTATCATGTTCAAAACTTTTCTTTCTGTTTAAAATGCTAAAAACAACAAGATTAGTTTCTCCTTTTTATCGTGGTACAAATATTTAGATAAAATAGTTAAAAAAAAAATCAAAAAGGGGTTGACTTTCTAATAATTTTTACTTGTACCAAAAATAATTTTTTCTACTATAGTATTAGTTGAAAACAGAATAAGAGTTAATCGACTAGTAATAATAGAATTGGGAATAATTCGATAATTTTTACTAAATTATATATTATTTTTAACAAAGCAAGTTAATTATTACTCTTTATTCAAGGTTTCATTACATTTGTTTAAGATTAATAAAACCAAATGAAAATTAATTTTCAAAACACCAGCAAAATAAGGGTTCGATACGGTGAAACCGATCAAATGGGTTATTGCTATTACGGTAACTATGCACAATATTTTGAAGTTGGAAGAGTAGAAGCGCTTCGAGATTTTGGTTTCAGTTATAAAGAAATGGAGCTTAAAGGAATCATGTTACCAGTTTCGGAATTTCAAGTGAAATACTTAAGTCCAGCTTTTTATGATGATGAACTTACAATCATCACAAAAATTTTATCATTGCAAGGAGCTAGAATCTATTTTGAATATGAAATTTTAAATGCAAAAGGGAAATGTATTTCCAAAGCTTCCACAACCTTGGTTTTTGTATCGAAAATAAATATGAGACCAACACAACCACCAGCTAATTTTGTTTCATTAATGAAAAAACATGAATCTCATGAAGGCTAAGTTTGAGTTCAACCTATTTTCCCCAAAGGCACTTTTCGATTTGACTTCAATCCGAAACGGAGAAGTTAAACTTGGTGAAAAATTACTAACACCTGATGCCGATTATTCTAAAGCAAAATATTTTATTGTCGGAATTTCAGAAGATATTGGTCCGCAATCTAATGGCGGTTTTGCTGGTTCAACAAAGGCTTTCAATGCATTTTTGAAGAGATTTGTCAATATACAATCGAATCAATTTTTGACTGGGAAGAATACTTTAATTTTAGGGGAAATTTGTTCAATGGAACTTTTTGATACCGTTGAAAATGGGAGGAAAAAAGTTGAAGAACTCGATCTTTTCGTCGAATCAATCATTTCGCCATGGATAAAAAAAGGTTTGTTGCCAATAGTCATCGGTGGTGGACATAACAATGCATTTCCTATTATTAAATCAATAAGTAAATCAATAGACAAAGCGATTTCAGTCATCAATTTGGATCCACATGCAGATTTTAGACCTTTGGAAGGTCGTCACAGTGGAAACCCATTTTCTTATGCTTATGATCAACGTTTCCTTGATAAATATGCCATTCTCGGTCTTCATCAGTCTTACAATTCAAAGTACATTTTAGATCAATTGACTAAAAATGATTTCCTTTTTTCATTTTTCGATGATTATTTGTCTAAAAAAGCAAATTTTGAACAAGATTTAATCACTTTTTATGAGCACATTAATTTAGGAGAATTTGGAATAGAATTGGACTTAGATTCGATTGCATACATGCCAAGCAGTGCTTTTTCACCCAGCGGTATGTCTGTAGAAGAGGCAAGAAGTTACGTTTTACAAATGGCTAAATCCAGAAAGGTACAATATTTACATTTGCCAGAGGCAGCTCCTAAAAATGAAAAAGAAGAAGCAATAGTTGGCAAAACTTTGGCTTATTTGGTTACAGATTTTATCAAAGCCAATCAATCAGCTAGCTAGATTTAAAAAAAATATTCACTTTTAATCACTTTTTTGCTTTTTTGTAGTTAAATTTAAAAGTCATTCATTTTTGACAATTGGAAAAATATCAACAGATGGCTTTAAACTACAAATTCAGCAAAATAATCCACTTTTTAAGGGCATTTTATCCATTGCAATTGATTTTTGGTCATTTGAAGTATAATTTGTTAGCACTGAGTTATTGGTTAATCCTTTTTCTAATTGTTTCTGACAGTTTTGGTTCCAAGTTTGGATTACCCTACTTGTTTTATTCACCTGAATATCATGGTCAAATAAGTTGGTTTTCATTTCTTTTAATGGGATTTTCAATTGGTGGATTCACAATGGCTTTCAATATTTATAGCTACATGAAGTTGGGAACAAAATATCCATTTTTGGCCACGCTTTCACGACCTTTTATCAAATTTTGTTGGAATAATGCACTGATTCCGTTAGCGTTCAGTATTTATTACATTATCCGGTTCAGTCAATTTCAAATTGAAGAGGAATTTGCAACGAATGGAATTATAACTTTTTATATTCTAGCGTATTTGTTTGGTTTTTCGCTCTTTGTACTGATTTCAAATCTTTATTTTTTTCCAATGAATAAAGATTTTTTTAAACTGACTGGAAAAAAATACCATGAACTGTCTAAAGAAGAGCCGATTGGTTCCTTTTTTCATCAAAAAGTAGATTGGAATTTACTTTTTAAATATGAGAAAGATCGTTCGTATGTCTATATATCTGGATTTAGCAAATGGAGAAAAAGTCGGTCTATCAAACATTACGACAAAGCTGTTTTAGAAAAAGTGTTTGCTCATAACCGAATTAATGCGACTTTTTTTGAAATTGTAACTGTTGTTTCTTTTCTTATCATGGGAATGTTTAGGGAATTCCCATTTTTTGAATTGCCAGCGGGGATGAGTATTGTTTTGCTTTTGTCAATTATCCTTATGTTATTTTCTATCTTAAAATCATGGTTTAAATACTGGACTTATCCAATTTTGCTTGTATTAATAATGATAATGAATTTATTGAGTGAGAAAAGTTCCTTTTTTCAATATGAAAATTATGCCTATGGTTTGTCATATAAGCCAAACAAAATGATTGATTTTTCATTTAGAGAAATCCAAAAGAAAGCTGATAATTCTCAGTTCAACATTGATTCCAAGAAAAATTTTATTCAAATGTTAAACTCTTGGAAAGGAAAAACAGGAGAGTTAAAGCCCAAACTAGTGATAGTGATGACTTCTGGTGGTGGATCACGCAGCGCATTGTGGACTTATGCTGTGTTGAGTAACGCTAACGAAAAATTAGATGGAAAACTGGCGCACAACATTCAAATGATTACTGGGGCGTCTGGAGGTATGGTTGGCGCTTCGTATTTCCGAAGTTTACTTTTGAAGCAAAATTTAGGTCAAAAAATTAAATTGACAGATAAAAAGTATGCAGCTAATATTGCCAAAGATTTACTTAATAAGCTCTCTGTTTCAGCATATTCCAATGACTTATTTGTTCGATTTCAGACTTTTAAAGTTGGAGAGAATGTTTATACCAAGGATCGAGGATACGCCTTTGAACAGCAACTGCATCAAAATACAGATTTTATCATGGACAAACCCTTGTCTTATTTTGAAAAATTTGAGCGACAAGGAATTATTCCAACGATGATTTTTAGTCCTACAATTGTTAACAATGGACGAAGATTATTAATATCAGCGCAATCTTTGGCATTTTTAAGTCATCCATCTGGTCCGAGTAACTTGACAAAGTCATATGAAAATATCGATTTCCAAACATTTTTTAATAATAACTCTACTGACTCTTTGCGTTTTAGCACTGTAATGAGAATGAGTGCAACTTTTCCATTTGTTTTGCCGATGGTTTCTATGCCCACTTATCCAGAAATGCAATTGATGGATGCGGGAATCAGGGATAATTATGGAGGAAAAATCATGTTGGAGTACTTGTTTGAAATGCAAGATTGGATCAAAGAAAATACAAGCGGAGTAGTAGTTCTGCAAATTAGAGACACCAAAAAGATTTTGACAGGAGATGAATTAAATCATGTTTCACTTTTTGATAAATTGACGCTTCCGTTTGGAAATATGTATGCTAATTTTACTCGAACACAAGATTTCGATCAGGACGAAATGATGAAAATAGGTTTCAAAGGATTTCCTTTTGCGATTGATTTGGTGGCTTTTAATCTGAGAGAAGCCAAAAAAGATAGAATTTCACTCTCTTGGCATTTAACAAGTCAAGAAAAATTGAAAATCGCAAGAGCTTGGAAAAGTAAAGGAAATCAAGCTGCGATGTTGCAGTTGCAAAAACTATTGACTGCAGAATAATCAAGTCGAATAATTTAAAACAAAAAAAAGCGCTTATTTTTGTCTGAATCAAATGCAAATTCAATTGGAAAATAAATTGTTATTAATTACGCCACCTTTCACTCAATTGAATACGCCGTATCCAGCGACAGCTTATCTTAAAGGGTTTTTAAATACTAAAAATATTGCTTCTACTCAGGCTGATTTG
>JBIKJE010000137.1:0-5571 GCA_044361165.1 Crocinitomicaceae bacterium
TGCCGAAAGATTTGACGAAACCCGTGGATTTAAATTCATTTCCTACGCTGTTTGGTGGATTCGCCAATCGATTTTACAAGCCTTGGCTGAACAAGCGAGGATTGTGCGTTTGCCTTTGAATAAAATTGGAACAATAAATAAAATCAACAAAGCATATTCTGAATTAGAACAAAAGTTTGAACGTCCGCCATCAGCTGAAGAGTTGGGCGAATTTTTAGAAGTTTCTGCCGACGAAGTGCGTCAATCCTTGTCCAATTCTGGTCGACATCTTTCGATGGATGCACCACTTTCGGAAAACGATGAGTCTTCTTCAAGCATGTATGATGTGTTGCCTAACACTTATATGAATAGCCCTGAAAAAGAATTGGTTACTGATTCTTTGAGAAAAGACATCGAACGCTCACTTTCTACACTCACCATCCGTGAAGGAGAAGTCGTTCGTTTGTACTACGGTTTAAATGGTCGTTATCCTTTAACGTTAGAAGAAATTGGAGAACAATTCGATTTAACAAGAGAAAGAGTGCGCCAAATCAAAGAAAAAGCGATTCGTAGATTGAAACATACTTCGAGAAGCCGAATGTTGAAGTCGTACTTGGGGTGATAGGAGATATTAGGATTTTAAGATATTAGGATTTTAAGACTGGAGACATTAGAACCAAGATAATAGACTGGAGTTTCTTTTGATTTTTTCAATCTGAGTAGTTCGTGTTACTTTGGCTAAAAAAATATCTTGATTCCCGAGAATCAACCTGTCTAAAAATCCAATTATCTAACCATCCAATAATCCAATATCCTAACTAGGATCCACATCAATCACAATCCTAACAGATTTCTGCACAGGAACAGCATAAAACGCGTCGATGATTTCTTCGATTTTGGCTTTTACTTTATTTTGTGAGGCGTCGCGCTCGATTTTGAGGACGATTTGCTTCAAGAATAAGTTGTTGATTCGATTGATTGACGGATATTCAGGACCCAAAACCCTTTCTTTGAAAACGTCAAACAATGCAACTCCCAAAGCTTTAGAAGCTGAATCAAGGACATCTTTGTCGCGGTGTTTTAAAGTAATTTGAATCAATTTATAAAATGGCGGATAAAAGAAATTTCGCCTTTCAACGATTTCATTGGTATAGAACGATAAATAATCGTGTTGCATCACTTTTTGAATGATCCAATGTTCTGGCTGACCAGTTTGGATAATCACCGTACCTCGTTTTGATTTTCGTCCTGCGCGACCTGCAACTTGTGACATCAATTGATAGCTTCGTTCAAACGCTCTGAAATCCGGACGATTGAGTAACATGTCTGCATCCAAAATTCCGACTAAACTCACATGGTCAAAATCCAAGCCTTTGGTCACCATTTGTGTACCAATCAAAATGTCGATTTTGCGATTTTCGAATTCAGAAATGATGACTTGATAAGCGTTTTTGCTTCGTGTTGTATCTAGATCCAAACGCGCCACATTTTTTCCGGGAAACATGATTGCCAATTCATCTTCAATTTTTTCAGTTCCAAAACCCAACATTTTCAGGCGATTACTGCCGCAATTTCCACATGTTCCGATTGGTGCACTTGCATAGCCACAGTAGTGACATTTGAGCGTGTTTGTGTGCTTGTGATAAGTCAGAGAAACATCGCAATTTTTGCATTTTGGTGACCAATTACACAATTCGCAAGTCCAGATAGGAGTGTAGCCGCGCCTGTTTTGAAACAAAATGATTTGTTCACCTTTTTCCAAAACCGTTTCAATGTTTCGCATCAAAAACGATGAAATGTGGGAATGCATCGTTTTATCTTTTCTTTCTTTTTTGATATCAGCGCAGAAAATTTCAGGCAATGCCAAACCTCCATGTCTTTCCATTAACGTGACTAGGCCAAATTTTCCTTCTTTGGCGTTGAAATACGTTTCTATGGAGGGAGTTGCAGAACCCAAAAGTACTTTCGCACCAAAAGATTTCGCCAACACGATGGAAGCATCACGCGCATTGTATCTGGGTGAAGGATCATATTGTTTGAATGACGATTCATGCTCTTCGTCGACAATCACCAAACCTAAATTCCTGAAAGGCAAAAAGATTGATGACCTAGCACCTAAAACAATTCGGTATCTTTCAGGATGGTCATGTAACACGTGATTCCAAATTTCCACGCGTTCATTTTGATTGAACTTTGAATGGTAAACGCCAATTTTGTCTCCGAAATAAGCGGATAATCTGGTGATTAATTGCGTTGTTAAAGCGATTTCGGGCAAGAGAAACAAAACTTGTTTGCCGAGTTTTAATTGTTCTTCAATCAGTTCAACATAGATTTCAGTTTTACCAGATCCAGTAACTCCGTGCAACAAGCAAACATCTTTTTCTAACAGATTTTCTTTTACCTCACGGAGTGCAGTTTGTTGAACATCTGAAAGCGCTTTTTTAGCTCGGAGTTCATTGTCATTTTTTCCAATTCGGTCAATTTGCAAACGTTCTGATTTGACAATGCCATTTTTTTCCAAGGTTTGAAGCGCAGAAACTGAAACATTTTTTTCTTCCAAGTCCTTTTTAGAGACTGGAGCATCGTAAGAATTTCTATAATCACCTAAGCTCAACATGGACATCAAAGCGTGCAATTGTTTTTCTTTGCTTTTTTGATTTTCCATGCTTTGAAACAATTCATTCAAAGTTTCTTCCGACTGAAATTCTGCTGTAAAGAAATAGAAAATAGCTGTTTTTGGGACGTATTTATAATTTAATTCTTCTAATGAAATCACAACTCGCCAATCAATCAATTGTTTGATAATCGGCTGAATGGTTTTGATACCAACAATTTCTGAAATTTCTTTCAAGTCAAGAACTTCTTGTACCTCGAGCGCTTCGACGATTTGAAATTGTCTGTCGCTCAATTGATCCGTTTTACCATCAAAATCTGGGTGCAAGGAAATTTTGGTTTCAGATGCCAATTTGAAGTTGGCAGGAAGTGCTGCGTTCATTACGTCACCGATAGGCGAGAGGTAGTAGTTGGCAATCCATTTCCAAAGTTGATATTGTTTGCCAGTAATGATTGGATTTTCGTCCAACAAATATTCTATAAACTTCGCTTGATATTTGGTCGGAATTTCTTCATGTACCTTAGAAACGATTCCTGTATATAACTTTCCCTTTCCAAAAGGAATTACAACGCGCATTCCAGCTTGAATCAAGTCATTCATTTCAAAAGGAACGCGGTAAGTAAATTCATTTTTTACCGCAATGGGAATTATTATATCCGCAAAAAGCGTTTTTCTTTCAGACATGGGATAAAGGTAATTAGACTGAAATGATGTTCAAAGTTTTTTGAAATAAAAAATCCACCGAAAATCAATTCCGGTGGATTTTTCAAGGATTCAATATTAAATCGAAATCTTTTGAATATTAATTACAGAAATACTGTTCTGGCGTCCCTACATTGTATTGAGGATTGTCAGTACAGAAAAGCAATGAACCAGTTAACGAACCAATTCCTAATTCTTTCATTGAATTTTTATCAATAGCAACTTTATAAGTTGAAACACCAAATAGAATCCAATCCTCTTTGCTCAATGTCGTTGTCGATCTAGCTGAGAATATTCCTACTACTTTTCGGTCATTGGTTGCAGTTAAATTTGTAAATGTTGGTTTTGTTTGCGCCAATGAAGACGATGGCGCTACTAATTTCATGTATTTTTCTAAATCTTCGGAACCACCTGTAAGAACGATTTTGATTGATTTCAACATTCGTTTAGTAATGTTTGGATCATTGGTCACTCCATCTCTAATCACCGTATAGAAAGTCTTTCCATTGGCATTTACCAAATTGGTTGAAGTTGATAAACTTGATGAGTTCAAATCACCAACGTTCCAATCTAATGTTTTGGTAGTAAAATTGCTTCCAATAAATTCTTTGATTGTAATTTCAATTTTAACATTTGCTACAAAAGCATCTCCCTTATTGAAACCGATAGCTGAAGTTGCGTAACCTTTTGTTGCTACATCGCTAGTTGCAAATGTGAAATAACTTTGAGGTTGTGTGATAGACATTCCAGCAATTAATTTCGTATTTCCAGAAACTGTAAATTCTCCTTCATTGATGTTAACATCCAACTTATACTGTGTATTAGCATTGGCAATTAAAGGTTGAGTAGCTGTGGTTTTAAAATAATACAGTTTTTGTTCTGGAGCATAGAATGCACCTGGCTCTTTGTTGTCAATCATTGTATCTTTCAAAATCCAGGTTCTAACAACATTTCCGTTCACAATTTCTTTAATTGTTGCATCCACATTTTGGAAATAATTTGAATCGGGGATTTGTGCAGTAACTAAGGAATTGTCATTGCTAATAAATGCTCTGTTGATTTTTACGAAATGCACACTATCTGCTTGGTTTAACAATCCGTAAACTACTGCAGTTTCTTGTGCATCTCCGGTCAAATCAATGTCTTCTTTGCATGAGGAAACTAACATTGTAAATGTTAAAGCCATGAAAGAGAAGAGAATTCCTTGTTTTAAGTTCATATTTTTAATATAATAGAGTTCAAAGATACAAATTTCTTTCACAAAGGATTTGCACTTCAATCAAGATTTCACACCTTTAAATCAACGCTTAGTTTTTCACGCGGTTAAAACGCATTGTTTTCAACATCCATTTTGGCAAGTGCTTTCTTGGATCTCGGTTTTTCAGTTTGATGTACCAACCTAATTTTTTTAAAATTGGAACTTTATGTGTTTCAACAAATTCTATCCAAGTTCCATCGGGATCTTCGATGTAACTGAATCTTCCACCTGCTTCGCCCATGTCAAAAGTTTGACCAGAATCTACAGTAAATGGAAAACCTGCTTTTTCGCAATTGGTTCTCAATTCATCCATTCCTTGAATATCGAAACAGAGGTGAATAAATCCCCAGTCACCCCAAAATCTGTTTTCAAACATGTTTCTACAATCGGTTCTTTCTATTGCTTGAATTAATTCGATTTCTGTTGGTCCCAATAATTCTGCAAAAGGTCCTTTTCTCGGTTGAGGATGACGTAATAAAACGCGGCGCACTTTTTTCTCGCCAGAAGGCAAGTTTTTGAAAGCTTCAACTGATTCTGTCACATCATAGACAATTTCAGAATACTGTAAAACATCTTGATACAGTTTCAAAGAATTTTCGATATTGCTCACACAAACCATCGCTCCAGCAACGCCACCTGTTTTTCCAGCGAAATTGGTTTCCATAAACCAACCTGAACCTTCAACAATGTCGAAAATGTTTCCATTTGGATCTTCTACCAAAAAATGAGATTTTCCTTCCGGAGTTGGCAATAATTCACTCAACAATTTGGCGCCTTCCTTTTTGAAATAAGCATATGATGCTTGAATATCTTTGGATTTTATTCTACAAGCATACAATCCAAAATCTCCAAATTGGATGTCGAATTTTGCTTTTTCAGTATTTCTCGATTTATATTGCCAGATTTCAAATCCACCGCCGCCTTCCATACTCAAAGCCAATGTTGCGGTTCTGTTTTGAACTACGCCACCTGTGTAAATCGTCATCAAAGGTGCTTCTGCAGCATCTTCAAAGACTTT
>JBIKJE010000138.1:0-5494 GCA_044361165.1 Crocinitomicaceae bacterium
GGACGGAACAAGAACAGATTATTGGAAACAAGATTTGCCACACGCACCATATCTTTTCATGATGGGAATTGGTGAATTTAAAATGGTGAAAGATTTCTATACGCGTCCAAACGGAACGAAAATGGAGGTAAATTACTACGTTGAGCCAGCTTGGGAACAATCAGCCAAAGCGATTTTTGGCGAAACACCGAAAATGATTGAATTTTTCTCTAAACTGACTGGTGTAGAATATCCGTGGGATAAATACAGTCAAATCGTTGTGAGAGAATACGTTTCAGGTGCGATGGAAAATACAGGCGCCGTTATTTTTGGAGATTACGCCTATAAAAACGCAAGAGAATTATTAGACGATGACGACAATTCAACAATTGCGCATGAACTTTTTCATCATTGGTTTGGAGATTTAGTTACTGCTGAATCTTGGTCAAATTTGACATTGAATGAATCTTTCGCAAACTATTCTCAATACTTGTGGGACGAATTCAGATATGGAATTGATGAAGCAGATTACAACGCTGAAAAAGAAGCGGACGGATATTTTCAAAGTGCCGACAATGGAACAACGCATGATTTGGTTTGGTTTGAATATGAAAATCAAGAACAAATGTTCGATGCGCATTCATACAACAAAGGCGGAAGAATTTTGCACATGTTGCGCAATCATTTGGGTGATGAGGCATTTTTCTTAGGTTTGAAAAACTACCTGAACGCCAATAAATTCAAGGCTGCTGAGTTTACGCAATTGCGTTTGGCGTTTGAAGAAGTTTCGGGTCAAGATTTAAACTGGTTTTTCAATCAATGGTATTTGG
The DNA here is from genome assembly GCA_044361165.1 of Crocinitomicaceae bacterium. Taxonomy (GTDB): domain Bacteria; phylum Bacteroidota; class Bacteroidia; order Flavobacteriales_D; family Crocinitomicaceae; genus JAQVCM01. Next base: position 810 of record JBIKJE010000138.1, read on the forward strand.
ATGAAGGACATCCAGTGATCAGCGTAAGTCAATCATTGAATGAAGAAACGAGCCAAGTTGAATTATTTATTCACCAAGAAACGCAGAACGGAACCATTTTCAAAATGCCTATTGAAATCGCTATTCACGATGAAGCAGGAATTACAATTCACCAAATTGTATTTGAACAGCAGAGTAAAAGTTTTATCTTTCCTGTCACCGGCGTGGTTAAAACCATCATTTTTGACAATCAGCACATGCTTTTAGCGAATGTGACCGATGACAAACCGACGCAACAATTTGTGAACCAATTTTATGTAGGTAAAAGATACGCGGACAGAAGAGATGCTTTATTGTTTGGTATTGCTGAAGAAGAGCCATTGCCGCCACTGGCTGAAAAAATGGTCCTAGATGCGTTGAAAGATCCTTTTTGGGCGATTCGAAATTTAGCGATTGAAAGGGCTAATTTGTTGTCTCCTGAATCAATAACACAAGCAAGTGAAATTATCAAAAACATCGCGTTGACTGATCCGAAATCGGCAGTTAGAGCAACAGCGATCACATTTTTACAAGAAAAAATCAAAGCGGATGAATTGGAAAAATTAGCGCTTTCAATCATCGGTAAAGACCAATCTTATTCTGTTTTAAGTGCAGCTTTGGGCGCTTTGAGTAGTTCAAATCCTGACTTAGCAATGACAGAAGCGAAGAAATTGGAAACTGAAAATTCTTCTAAAATGCTTTCTGGAATTGCGCAGTTGTATGCCACACAAGGAACTGAAAAAGAAATGGCATTTTTTGAAAAAGTGATCAATGATAATAAATTGAATGGGTTAGATGCACTTTTTGCGATGAACTCTATGACTATTTATATGACACGTCAATCTGTTGAACTTCAATCCAAAGCTTTGGGATTGTACAAAAAAGAATTGGCAAATGGAGGAATTTATGTGATGATGTTTTTACCACAAAATGTCGATTACATGATCAAGATGGTATCAGATCAAATGGAAAAAACAAAAGCGGAAATCAAAGCTTATGAAACAAATAAAGATCCATTGTATGCAGATCAAGCGCGCAAGAAACTGAAGCAACAGCAAACTATTGTTGATGAATTGAGTGTTTTTTATGCAGAGATAAATGTTGAAAAATAGGCAAAAAAGCAATAATCAGCGGAGTATTTACTTTTAAGAAATAGAAAGTAAGTACTCCAATATTTTTATCAAACTACATCAAAACCGATGTCTTTTCTAAAGTAAGCCTTTTCGAATTCAATGTTTTCAATCGTTCCATAAGATCTAAGAAGTGCATTTTCGATGTTTTTCCCGTAGGAAGTTACTGCTAAAACACGTCCACCTGCTGACATGATTGCAGGTCCATCGGCACTTGTACCAGCGTGGAAAACCAAACTATCTGTAACGCTATTCAAACCGTAAATTACTTTTCCAGTTTCGTATTCTTCAGGATAACCACCAGAAACCATCATTACAGTGGTAGCAGATCTTTCGTCGAATTGAATGTCTCTTTCTGAAAGTGTATTAGAAGCAACACCTTCAAATAAATCCAATAAATCAGATTTTAGGCGTGGAATTACCACTTCAGTTTCAGGATCACCCATGCGGCAATTGTATTCAATCACATAAGGTTCACCTTTCACGTTTATAATTCCAAAAAAGATGAAACCTTTGTAAACCAATCCTTCTGCTTTCAAGCCTTTGACAGTTGGAATGATAATTTGATTTTCGATTTTATCTTTGAAAGTTGCATCTGCAAAAGGAACTGGCGACACTGCACCCATTCCGCCAGTATTCAAACCTTTATCGTTTTCGCCAATGCGTTTGTAGTCCTTTGCTTCGGGCAAAGTTTTGTACGAATCTCCATCTGTAATAACAAATGCAGACATTTCGATTCCTTTCAAGAATTGTTCGATGACCACACGAGAACTTGCATCACCAAATTTTGCATCAGCCAACATGGATTTTAGTTCTTTTTTGGCTTCGTCCAAGGTTTCTAGAATCAAAACTCCTTTTCCAGCAGCTAAACCGTCTGCTTTCAACACATAAGGTGCTTTCATTGATTCCAAAAACTTATAACCTTTTTCTAAGGTATCTTTGGTAAAAGTGGCATATTTTGCAGTTGGAATGTTGTGACGCATCATGAATTGTTTCGCAAAATCTTTGCTTCCTTCTAATTGTGCCGCCGCTTTGGAAGGACCAATTACTGGAACATTCATCAATTCAGCATCAGCCACAAAGAAATCATAAATTCCAGCCACCAAAGGGTCTTCAGGACCAACAACAACCATGTTGACATTGTTTTCCAGCACAAACTTTTTTATCCCTTCAAAATCAGTAGGTTTCAAAGCTACATTCGTTCCATGATTGCGTGTTCCTGCATTCCCTGGAGCGATAAATAGTTGATCCAATTGCGAACTTTTCGCCATTTTCCATGCCAATGCATGTTCTCTTCCTCCTGATCCTAATAATAAAACTCTCATATTTGTTTGGAAATTGATTTGGGTGAATCTATTATGGATTAGCAATTTTTCAATAAGGATTCGAACAATAATTTTCCGTCTTCATTGTTCAACGCTTGATCAGCTGCCCTCTCTGGATGCGGCATCATACCGAATACATTTTTTCCGACATTTCGAATTCCAGCAATGTTGTTAACCGCACCGTTTGGATTAAATTCTGGAGCAATTTCACCATTCTCTGAGCAATATTGAAAAATAACTTGGTTATTGTCGTATATTTTTTTTAATGCATCTTCTCCCGCATAGAATCTTCCTTCTCCATGTGCGATTGGAATTTGGTATGCACGATTTAGGTCTAAATCTTTGGTGATTGCAGAGTCGTTTGAAGCTGGTTTTAGATACACATTTTTACAAATGAATTTCTGGTTGTCGTTGTGCAACAATGCTCCGTCTAGCAAACCTGATTCTGTTAAAATTTGAAAGCCGTTGCAAACTCCTAAAACATATCCACCTTTGTTTGCGTGATTGATAACTTCTCCCATGATTGGAGAAAGTTTGGCAATTGCACCCGAACGTAAGTAGTCTCCGTAGGAAAATCCACCTGGAAGCACCACAAAATCAACGCCTTTCAAATCGGCTTCTTTGTGCCAAAGTTTTTCTACTTTTTGCCCCATCAATGTTTCCAACACGTAAACCATGTCTTCATCGCAATTTGAACCAGGGAATGTAACAACACCAAATTTCATGTGTATCAATTTTATATTTTGAACTGCAAGAATTACTTCTTGAAAATTGACACAAAAGTAGTCATTTCAAAGCCATTTAGAATGAAAAATTTGACTTTTTTTTGAACGAAAGTTCAACTATAAAATCAGAAAAAAGGTGTTTGTTTTGTTAAAGAAAATCGCGCTATTTGATAAAAAACTTACCAATTGAGAACAAAAAAGTAGCATAGAAAAGAATGGTAGCAAACATCTGTGTTCTTTTGTGGAAAAAAGAAAACGGTAGAAATAGCACCAATGCAATCATTCCAAAACTGAACCATTCGTATTGTTTTAAAAACAATATTTCTACTGTGCCTAGACCGATTCCGATGAACATGAATAGAAAAATAATGGCCGTTAATTTTCTAAATCTGATCGAACTTTTGGTGTTTTTGATTCTAATTCCCCACAAGCTCAGTAATGCAGAAAATGCAAAAAGTCCCATTGAAATTAAGAATAGCAATTGTTTTTGCGTATAATTGACAGAGGTTTCGATAAAATTCCAATTGATTTGATTTTTACTCCATAATACCATCAAAAACCCATAAATCAAGGGTGTAATAAAGCCGATAGTTGAAAGAAATGTTTCCCTAAAAACGAATGGCCTGATTCGCGTAAGCATGAACCATAACATGGGAAATCCGAATATCAGAGGAGGATGAAAACTTGCAGCACAGCCATACAAGAAGCCCGCATTGAAAGCAATTTTTCTACCGTCTAAATTGTTTTCCAATTCAAATAATTGAAATAGAGAAAGAATCAAAAATGTGTGCGCAACGAGAACACCGTCGATTTGATAAAATGAGTGATAAAAACTCATTAAAACGGTGTAAAGAAGCGAAACGACATAGGTGTTTTTGTCGTAGAAAGTGTTGATGTTGAATAAAAAGTTGAGCAACAACGCATTCAATAGAACAAAAACGCCTGGAATAAATTGCACCCAATCAAATCCCAAGTCAATGGAATTTGGAAGTGTAAAACTTCCCCAAAGTCCCAAATCCACTTCTCGAGAAATTTCAAAGAAAATCGTTTCTGAACTCAACATTCCACTGTTGAGCATGATGTATCCTCCAATTACCAAAGGCAATAAGAACAATACCAACAATTGATTTCCTAAAAAAATTCTAATCATGGACGCCAAAGTTAATGAAATCTGTCAAGCTATAGAAATTCGATTTATTTGGTCGGTGTATTTACAACAAAAAATCAATAATTTGTGGCAATTTTCAACGTTTTTGACTGCTTACTATTTAGAAAAATTCCATTCTAAAATTGTTATGCACTTTTTTAAGAAAGAATGTTGATAATTACTTAAAAAATGTTTTACTTTGTCCTAAGTTTAAAACTAGAAATTATGAATTCAAGAGAAATGTGGTGGTCAATTGGAGATGGTTTGCAATCATTTTTAGGCATGTTTTACGACAATATTGGTAACATTTTCAATTATTCTTGTATCGTTCTTGGATTTG
>JBIKJE010000139.1:0-5464 GCA_044361165.1 Crocinitomicaceae bacterium
AAATAGAAGAAATAATGCAAATCATTATCATTCGTTTAAAATCTTTTGTTCCTTTTGCTTGATCAAAACGAACCCAAAAATCAAGGCTGAGTCATCAAGTTAAAGCGCAAATTTTCGAACGAAATAAAATTTTTAACTGATGCGCTTTATTTTAAAAGCTTCTGAAAACGTGATTTTGTCGGTGATCTACTCCACTAGCGTTGCGTAGCTTCCTCCAAAAGTCTACTTTTTCAGTGCACCTTTAAAACCCTTTCTTCCAAGGCCGATTGTCTAAAACTATTAATTTACGCACCGCAGAGTTTAAATTACCGCCAACAATTTGACTCATTATTTTTACAGGAACAAAAAGCAATTTTTAAATATAAGCTTGATTCCGCAATTTAATTTGCAAAAACCATTCATAATTATAATTCCTCGTTCTATCGAAAATGGTAAAACTATCCAGCACGAAACCAATGAAAAACTGACCGAAAGTGAGCATCTTGACAACGCCTAAACCAACTTCACCCAATACAAAGCGATCAACGCCAAAAATACCCAGTGGAAATGCGGTCCAAAATAGGGTGGAAGGGTTCTTGAAAGGAATGAGTTGAAATGTATCAAAATCTGCTTCATTCAAGCCAAGCATGTAATCTTTTACATCATCCCAAGCAACACTAGGAAAATAGTTTTCATGGAAAATGAAATAGGCTTGGACATCATTTTTTCTTTTTTGTGTAGGTGGATTTTGAGACGGGTTCATGATTTTTTCGGTGATGTAAATGTCTTTGTACACTTTGTTTCTCGTTCTACGTTAAGCTATTTGGGAATTCCTCAGCAATTAGTTCATCAACGGTTTTTGGCGATACTTGTGAGTTAAGTTTTTCAATAATAGCTAATGTTTCTCGATATTCCATTGCTTCTGGTAGTCTTGAAAATTCGGCATCGAGTCCAATCTCTTTTACCTTATTTTCTATTTCGTCAAGTGTTACTTTGAAAAACTCTTTACGGTAATTTAACATATTCACTTTCTTGTTTGTAAAAGCTTTGTGTAATTCGTTTTCAAGTGTCGGTGCTTCGTCTGAGTAAATCATAGCGTGAATGTCAAATTGAAAAGGAACAGAAGCATCTCCCAATTCCTTTACTCTATCAGTTGGTTCTAATCGTCTTGTCATTCCAATTTTATAGACATTTTCGCCGAAAGAACCAATATTTGAAATAATATAAACGTGTCCTCGTTTTGTCTGTTGAGCCATTGATAACGCTCTTTCTTTTTTCTCTTGTGCTTCTTTAAGTTCTTGTTCTAATTTTTCAATTTGTGCTTGAAGTTTGTCATGTATTTCGCCTGTCGAAGATTCATATTCTTTTCTTGCCTTATCTAACGCTTTTTGGTAATTGGCTTCTTCCTTTTCAGCTTCTTTTTGGGCTTGTTCAAATTCTCTTTTAGCTTTTTCTTCTTCTCTCAATTCCTCTTGAATTGCTCTCATTTCTTCTTTTTCTTGCTGTCTTTTTGATTGGTATTCATATTCAAGAATAAGTTCTTTTTGTTTTAAGTCTAAATATTGATTGTTAAGATATACTTGAAATCCTTGACCCAACTTGTTTATGGCATCAAAAAGTTTTTGCATTCGTTCTTTCATTTGGTTGACATTGTTCCACTTCACTTTGGAAATTAAAACATCACATTCACCGTTAAATGCTCGAAGCATTAGTTTTTTATAGACTTTTACGACTGCTCGACCTTTTGCTTCGCTGCCTTCTACTGTCCAATTGGTATTGCAAATTGCTGCAGTGTCAGCGGTTATCATTTCCTTTTGAATTTGAATGATTTTGTTTTGTTCTTCGCGGTAGTCGTCCGATTTTTCAAAATCATATACTTGTTCATAAATTCCAAACTCAATTAGGTCTAATTTACTTTCAAAAATGCTTACTTCTTTACGCAGATTTTTATAGGTTTCTAAGGCATTTTGATAATTTGAGTTTAAGGTATTGAACTCTGTCTCAATGTTTTTTATTTCAGTATTTTTTGAACTGATAATTTGCTCTAAAATCTTTTTTTGATTTTCAATTTCAGCTTCAATATCTAATATTGATTTAAATCTTTCAAGTTCAGACGTGAATCTATTTGATTCTTCAAATAGTTTTTTTGATAGCAAATCAACTTCTGATTTTAGTTTAACAATTTCTTCAAATTCTTTTTTCTTTAAAAAGTCAAATAATCCCATAATTTTAATTTTTTAATGTTGGTTTGTACTTTATAGATATCTAATTTTTATTGACTTTCGCCTGTACCGAGAATATTCATTATACATTTTGTGGTAAGTTGGCTTTTTCAATATTTGGGAAGTATTTGAGTGACCTAATATATTTTGATAAGATACCTTCACTTTCAAAATGTATATTCGGAAATTCAATTTCAAATTCACCGATTTGTAGAGTTTCCCAATCAACTTTCCAATTTGAATCTATTATTAATTCCTTTTGTTTGTCTAGAATCTCATTGTCAAAATTTAAAAATTCATTATTGTTTGATTCTAATTTATCATAAAGAAGCATCGCAAGCATTGAATAATTTAAGATTCTATACTGCTCATTTATTTCCCATCCCTTTATTGAACCAGCTGAAGACCGAACAATAATTAGATTGATAATTTTAACTTTATCCAAATTTGAATCAAAAGTATCATTAATCAATTTTAATGCATCATTTTGGGGGAGATTTTCAAATTTCTTAATTTGAATCAGAGCTTCAGAAATTCGACTTTCGACTCTGGCAACACTTCTTGCACTATCGGGAGCAATTGTTGTTTTTACCTGAATAGCAAGACAAACATGTTCACTTTTATTCAAAACAAATAAATCCATTTCACTGCCTCTAAAATGAACATTTTCTTTTAATTCTAATCCTGGAAATCGTAAAAAAAGATATTTTAATTGACCTATCAAAACAGGCTCTAGTTGATGGGAAACCTTATTATCAAAGATTTTTTTATCTTTTTGATTTATCGAATAAAGAATATTATTGAAACTTAATAAATACCGTAATGCATGAGGGCTGAATAAAATAGATTTATCAATGAATGTAATAGGAGGTAAAAAACCTTCGCCAACATTAGACTTTGATACAAATTCCAAACCAGAATTATTGGAATAAATGTCAATGAAATATGATAGGATTAAATCAAATTTGATTTGAGATAATCCTGAAATTGAAATAAACCATTCGAAGGTTGTATACTTTAAAAAGCAAACAGACCATTCCATATGTTCAGACATTAAATTGTCATTATCTTCAGGAGAATTTTTCTCATTTATTTCCTCTTTGTAGCTTCTTGCTAACAAGATAAAATAGTCTGAAAATGCTTTTAAAGTAGATATAAATTTTTTATATTCGAGATTAGTAAAGCCTAAGACATCTTCAATTAATGCATCAGTTAGAACTTCTACATAAATAGAGGTTTTTAAGTGAAAGTCCGAAACTTCCTGTATTAATTTCAAATCTTTATAGTTTAAATCGTATTCTCTATTTTTTGCTTTTGAATCTGTTTGTTCTTTTAGTTTTAATTGATTAGAAGAAAAAGTAATCGGTAATGCGATTATACTGTATAGCTTATCGACTAGTTCTGCATTTTTGATTAAATCGTCAGGATAATCAAGCTTTATCCTTTTATCGTCTATCGAAACAACCTTCAAAGTGCCTCTATGTAATTGAGGCATAAGCATAGAGAAATGTGAATAAGCATTTAGAAAATTTATATCTTCCAAATACTCCTGACTACACGTTTTAATAATGGCTTGTGTTGAGTTTTCACACTCGGAATTTTTAGAATTCTTTTTGATTATTGGATAAATAAAAGACAAACGGCTGATATAATCCATAGCCGTGTCTGTATTTCCTTTAAAGTCAATTGTTTCGGCACCAAATAATAAAACTGAATAAACTGATTGAAATGACTCTTTGTAAACGGATAATTCTTGAACAATTTTGTCTAGAAGATTTTCAATTTCAATTACTCTTTCTTTCATACTAATTACTTTATTTTTAATTAGATACAGGCTTTTCAATACAGCTATTAAAGAATTTTGTGCAATATTCTATCAAAGTATGTTAATAGTGGAATCGGGCTACAATGTCTTCGTATAATACTCAAATATTTATTGGTTAGCGGACTTTTTTTATTTGATATCTTTTTCAATACGACTTATTATCCTATCCCTCTTTCTTTCCCACGTTGAAAAATCAATTGGACTTAAACAAAAAAGCTCTTCGATTTTCAATTTGAACAAATTAAGTTTCAGCGCTTCATTAATTTTAAATCCTTGCGTCATCGGAATCACGCCCTTAATATCCTTAAAGTCAAATGGCGGAATCAACACTGGTATATGTACATTAGTTTTTATCCATGTTGCACCCATTTCACAGAGAGAAACAGGACTAGAATAGAAGTTCTCCGAAAGTATAAAAATCACTAATACATTTGAATCTAATTCTGTTTTCAACCTCTCAAGAAAATCTTCACCCAAATCGATGCCATATCCTTCAAAAGAACTGCAAAATATCTGTTCAGTTTTTAATCCAACAGTCTCAAGTATTTCTATCATTTCTTCAACTATTATTGAGTCTTTTGTTGAATGACTTATAAATACCTTGTTCAAATTCTCGGCAATAATTTTATCCTGCTGTTTGTCCTCAGGTTCACTAAGTAATTCTTCTTCTAGTTCTTCGATATAGGAATTTATTTGCTTGATTGTCATATCAAAATCCCTATTAAAACACCTGAAATGTTCATTTGTAAAATCCGAACCCAATGTGTACATCATTGGGTTATAGAAAAAATTTAATTTTTTGAATTCATTTACTTCATGAGACTCTGTTCCAAATACTTTCATCAAGGTTCTTTCCACATTATTCTTCCAAACTTTAAAAGTAGGGTCTGAAGAACTTTTGATTACTATTTCGCTAGACTTCTCAATCAAACGTTTTAAAAACTCTATCTTTTTGCTATTAATCATACTCGCTAAATTGTGTACTGTATATCTTAGATTGACCACCAATTTAATTATTTGTCAATTTTAATAATCTCCATATAATAAAATATAGTTGCATATATCCAATATTTTAAGTTCCTATCCCCAAATATACCAATTATTTACAAAAAATAACCCCCTCAAAAACCCGATCCAAACCTACCCCATAAACTCCCAAGCACTCCCATAACTCCCCGCACTTTCACTGTGCAACAAAAACGCTCCAAAAAACGGATCATTGCCAAAAGTGACACTGTCGCCCACCACAATCAATTGCGTTTTGGCGCGGGTCATGGCTACGTTCATTCGGCGGTAATCTTTCAGGAATCCTAAATTGCATTCGTCGTTGGAGCGCACCAGGGAAATGAAGACAATTTCGCATTCTTGTCCTTGAAAGCTGTCCACGGTGGAGATGCGCAGGTTTTTGGGGAAACGTTCTTTTGCAAGCGCCACTTGA
>JBIKJE010000140.1:0-5451 GCA_044361165.1 Crocinitomicaceae bacterium
TTAAATATTATTTAAATTATAACTTTTAAAAGCGATTTTTTTTATTCTTAAATATTATTTATAACGTTTTTATTTTGTCTTAAATTTTGTCTGTTTTTGAGATTTTAATTGCCGTAAATAGCAATAATTTTTGAATTCAAATTGTAAGAAATTCCAATTTTTAAAAAATCAAATTTATTCACTTACATAGACTTATTAATTGTGATTTTTTTGTCTTAAGACTTAGTCAAGAACTTGTTTTGGATTCATTATGGTTTGAATTTTGTATCCATAGATTAATTGAAATTGAAAATTAAATATGAAGTATACTGGCAAAAAAAAAGCTTCAAATCGTAATTTGAAGCTTCGACAATAACGTCATTTATTGAAAGTCTAAATTGAATCTTTCGTGTTTTCAATCATATTTGCTAAAAAATCTCTTGCTCTAAATAATTGTGCTTTTACAGTTCCTAAAGGTAAATTTAAAGTTTCAGCGATTTCCTCGTAACTTAATTCTTCGAAATAACGCAATTCAACCAATTCTCTATAGCGAGGTTTTAGTTTTGAAACCAAATTTCGCATCATTTTTACTTTTTGACTCTGAATAATCGCTTCTTCAGGGTTTTGAGTGGAGGATTTGGCGTCAAAATAAATGATTTCTCCGCTATCGCGCGTAAATCCAGTATCCATCGAGGTAACTTTAATCCTTTTTTTACGGATAAAATCGATACAATTGTTTGATGCAATCTTAAATAGCCAAGTACTAAATGCAAAACTCGGCGAATATTGATCTAATCTATTAAATGCTTTTCCAAACGCTTCAATGGTTAAATCATCAGCATCATCCGTATTTTTAACCATTTTAAACATGGTAAAGTAAACAGACTCTCTATAGCGCTCCATTAGCTCGCCAAAAGCTGCTTGACTCCCATTTTTTGCTGCTTCCACAAGCATCAAATCGTGTTTCGCTTTTTCTGATAAATGTTCACCTATTTCCATGTCGATGTTGTCGATTTTTCTGCAGTATAAAACATGCTTGGTACAAGAATCGCATAAAATAAATCTAAGAAAGGAAAAAATGCTATAAAGCTCGTGGCTTTTAACTTAGCAAAACACATTCCTTGAATCCACCATTTAATTCCAATAATAAAACCAAAACATGCTAACGTGATCCATCTATATTCTGAATCAAACATCAAAATAACAAAGGAAATCCACAACATCAACAAGGTCAGCGGATAGATTCCTAACAACGTTTTCTTAATAACGTTGTAATGCCCTGCAGTGCTGTAATGTCGCGATTTTTGTTGGGACCAAGTTTTCCAAGTCGTTTTTGCTTTCGAATAACAGAAGGTCTCTTTTTCTATTTGAATATTAAAATTCCTATTTTTAGCAGCTTCTTGAATAAATAGATCGTCATCACCTGAATGAATGGAGTAATGTGATTTAAATCCATGAACAGACTCGAACGTTTTCTTGGTGTAAGCTAAATTTCGACCAACTGCCATATATGGCATCTTAGTCAATGCAAAAGAAAAATAATTCATTGCAATAAAGGCAGTATCTAGGCGAATGACCTTGTTTAAAAACCCTTTTTCTACTTGATAAGGTCCATATCCAATCACAATTTGTTTCTCATCAGAAAACTTTGACATCATTCCTTGAAGCCACAGATTACTTGCAGGCTGACAATCGGCATCCGTGAAAATTAAATGTTCATTTTTAGCTGCTTTTATTCCCAAAGTCAATGGTAATTTCTTCCCATTTCCTAAATGACGGCTAGGTTCAACTTCAACAACTCTCAAATTAGGGAATTGCATTTTATAAGCATTTAATATATGATATGATTCATCAATTGACTGATGATTTACTACAATAACTTCAAAATCAGGATATTTTTGCTGAAGGATTAGAGGTAAATTTAGATATAAGTTATCCGACTCATTTCTTGCCGCAATAATTACACTTACAGCAGGTTGCGCATCATTCTTAAAACTCTTACTGTTTTTGTAAAAAGCAAAACGTGCATGAACAAACAAAACGTATAGCAATTGGAGAAACGCTAAACATGCGAAAGCAACAAATAAATACAATACAATGCTAACGTTAAAATCAGGTAAAAACTCCATTTACAATATCCTTTTGTGCAAAGATGGGACACTTAGCTAAATACAACTATCTTTGCACGGTTTATTTTTCAACAAAGATATGCACTTCGATTTACATTATACAGATACAAAGACAAAAGCAAGAGCAGGTAGCTTGCATACAGACCACGGCGTGATTGAAACTCCGATATTTATGCCAGTAGGCACAGCTGGTTCTGTGAAAGGTGTTCATCAGCATGAACTGAAAAACGAAATAGAAGCTCAAATTATTTTGGGTAATACTTATCACTTGTATCTGAAACCTGGTTTGGAAGTACTTCAAGGTGCAGGAGGATTGCATAAATTCAACGGATGGGAAGGACCAATTTTAACGGACAGTGGCGGATATCAAGTATATTCTCTATCTGGTGCGCGTAAAATTTCTGAGGAAGGTGTAAAATTTCAATCTTTCCACGATGGAAGTTATCATTTTTTTTCCCCTGAAAGAGCAATTGATATTCAACGTGTGATTGGAGGAGATATCATCATGGCTTTTGATGAATGTACCCCATTTCCTTGTGATTATGGATATGCAAAACGCTCCATGCATATGACTCATCGTTGGTTAAAACGTTGTTTTGATCAAATGGAAAAAACCGAACCTCTGTATGGTCATGAACAAGCACTTTTCCCCATTGTACAAGGAAGTACGTATAAAGATTTACGGACGGAGTCGGCTGAAACGATTGCTGCGTATCCAAGTTTAGGGAATGCAATTGGAGGACTTTCTGTGGGTGAGCCAGATGAAGATTTGTATGAAATGACAGATTTAGTTTGCAATATTTTACCAAAAGAGAAACCTCGCTATTTGATGGGTGTTGGAACTCCAGTGAATTTATTAGAGTGTATCGCTTTAGGTGTTGATATGTTTGATTGTGTAATGCCATCTAGGAATGCACGTCATGGAATGCTTTTTACATCTGAAGGAACAATCAATATCAAAAATGAAAAGTGGACAAATGATTTTTCCATGTTAGATCCAAATGGAACAACATTTGTCGATAAAGTATATTCAAAAGCCTATTTGCGCCATTTGATTAAATCTAAAGAGAATTTAGGTATTCAAATCGCAACCATTCATAATTTAGGTTTCTATTTGTCGTTAATGAAAGAAGCGCGTCGTAGAATTTTGGATGGAACTTTCAGTGAATGGAAAGATATTCAAGTGAAAAAGTTAGGAATACGCTTGTAAATAGATGCTTAAAAAGTTTGACATATATATCATTCGAAAGTTTTTAACTACTTTCTTTTTCATGTTGGGAGTAATCATGTTGCTTGCCATCGTTTTTGATATATCTGAAAAATTGAGCGAGTTGATTGATAATAAAGCGCCTATTTTGGAGATTTTTGGGGGATACTATGTCAATTTTCTAATTTTCTACGGCAATACTTTTTCATCCATGATTATTTTTGTTTCAGTGATTTGGTTCACAGCAAAAATGGCTCAGGATTCTGAGATTATTCCGATGATGTTTAGCGGTAGGCCTTTTACAAGAATTATGCGGCCTTACATGATCGCAGCTACGATTTTGATGTTACTATCCTTGTGGCTCAATCATTTTGTTGTGCCAATTTCAAATCAAAAAAGACTTGATTTTGAGGAAAAGTACTACAGAGATAGAATCGTTGTGACAAATTATCATGCCGAATTTCCAGGGAATGTATCTGTTTATTTTGATAATTACGCGAGTGATGATGGAATAGTATATGGTTTGAAAATTGAAAAATGGACGGAAGACAGAAAATTAAAATCTTATCTATTTGCAAAATCGGCAACCAACGTGCCTAAATCGAAAAAATGGGTATTAAACAACTATTACGTCAGAAAAATTAATCCGAATGATGAGCTCTTGAGCGAAAAGGTTGTAAAAGATGATTTGAAGGCAGGATTAAAATTGGATACGGTCTTTAATTTTCAAATAGAGGATATTGCAATTCGAGATAATTTCGCTGAAACGATGAGCTACCGGGAATTAAAAGAATTTATTGAAAAAGAAAGAGCGAAAGGTACAGGAAATATTCCCACTTATGAAATTGAATTGTATCGGAGGACATCTTATCCCTTTGCTACCTATGTTTTGACATTAATTGGAGTGGCAGTTTCAAGCAGAAAGTCAAGAGGTGGAATTGGAGTAAATATCGCTATTGGATTAGGTTTTGTTTTTATCTATATTTTTGCGATGAAAGTTACTACTGTAGCTGCTATCAACGTTGGTTTTCCTGCGATGCTTGCTGTTTGGCTTCCCAATTTTCTTTTTGGATTCGTGGGACTATATCTATACAAAATTGCCCCTAAGTAATGAGTTTTGTTAATTTATGAGATTTATTTTAGGCTTTATTTTTTTGTACTTGAATTTTCAAATCGCTGCCCAAGTAGTAAATATTGAGAATAAAAGAATTTATGATGATACTTTAGGATGGAGTGGCACCGTCGACGCTTCATTTTCGGCACAGCAAACAAGAGATTTGTTGTTTAGCTTAAATTTTAGAACTTTGGTTCAGTATAAAACCCGAAAACATTTTTTATTGTTATTGAATGATTTTGGTTACTCCAAAGGCGATGTGGTTTATGCAAATCGAGGTATGTCACATTTACGATATGCATATCGAATTAAAAATGGACCTTGGAAATGGGAAAGTTATCTTCAAGTCCAATACAATCAATTGTTGTTGCAAAGAAATCGCTCTTTGATTGGATCAGGATTGAGATGGAAAATCTATGACAGTAAAGCAGTTCGACTTTTCTCTGGAAGCTCTTTCTTTTTTGAATACGAGGAAATTCAGCCATTTACTGAATTTAATCATGATGTTCGTTGGAGTAATTATTTTTCATGGTTTATCAATAAACCAACTTTTGCCTTTACGGCAGTAACTTATTACCAAGTAAATATTCAAAATTTCAAGGATTACCGGATATCTGGACAATATACTTTTTTATTTAAGCTAAAGAAAAACCTTGATTTTAAATGCGAATTCAGCAATAATTTTGATTCCAAACCTCCACAAACTGTAAGAAAATGGATTTTCAATTCAACCTTTGGTGTTGTTTTGAAATTGGGTTGATATACAGTGAAAATTAAAATATTTGATTTTGCATTATCGACTATTACAATAATCGGTCTATATAATTCAATCCTAAATTTTAGTTTAAAATTACTATCAACTTCCGAAGGGATTATAAATAGATTTTCAAGAAGTCCAATATTACTTCAATTAGTCCAATATCTAATAATCCAACATACCATTTCGCCAATTTTCAACGGCTAAATAATATGAACTTCTGTAATTAGAGCTTCTTTCTAAATAATAATTGTTAGGTATGCCA
>JBIKJE010000055.1:0-19748 GCA_044361165.1 Crocinitomicaceae bacterium
AGATCTAACAGAAAGTAAGGAGTTACGATTACAGAGGGAAGTTATTATAAATTTGGCAAAAAATCAATTAGGTGTACCCTATCTTTGGGCAGGAAATGAACCAACAGGATTCGATTGTAGTGGATTTACAAGCTATGTAATGAAAAAAAACAACAAAATAATTCCTAGAAGAGCAATTGAACAATATGAGGCATGTAAAAAAATTAAGCAAAAAAATGTACAACAAGGTGACCTTGTTTTTTTTGATAGTGGATCTGGAATAAATCATGTAGGCATAATTGTATCCGGAAAAGGTGAGCCATTGGTTATGATTCATGCCAGTTCTACTAAAGGGATTACCATTACCGAAATTGAAAAAACTGATTACTGGCTAAAAAGGCTTTATGGATTCGGTACATTCGTAGAATAAATAGCCTATTTACCAACAAAAGTAATTCTACAGTCAAATAGGCGAAATTTTATGCACTTGAGTTATTTAGTTAGAAGAAATTTTTTAAAACCTTATACTTAAATAAAAACTTTAACTAAATATCTTTATATACTTGTTTAACAACTCTTTATAAAAAAATAAAAATTTTAACTGATTTGATGATCTTTAAGAACTACAATAGTTCTTATTAATCTCAAATGCAATAAAGATTAGAGTGACACAAACAACTGTTTGAAAATCAGAATTTTAAGTAAAAAAACCTAAAAAAAAAGTCCTGCAAAACTGCAAGACCTTTTTTCAGAAAAATTATGTCTAGTCCTGAAATAGCGATACACAATTTTATCGTTATGGAAAAAGGAGAAAAAGTCGCTTATGAAAAGCGCAGTCAAAAGGATTATTCAATGTCTTTCAAATTAGGTGTTGTTAGTGAAGTTGAATCAGGCATTATTTCAGTAACTGCAGCCAAACGAAAATATGGAATTCAAGGACGTGCTACTGTTGTCAATTGGTTAAGAAAATATGGTACTTTTGATTGGGAAAATCAAACACCATCCAATATGCCAATGACACAAGAACAACGTTTGATGGAGCTGGAAGCAAAAGTTAAATTGCTTGAGAAACAGAAAGCAATGCTTGAGCACCAGGTTGAGCGTGCTGATAAAAAAGCAATCATCTTTGATATGATGATAGACATCGCCGAGAAAGAGTATAACATCTCTATCCGAAAAAACTCCTCACCCGAACAATCGACTTCTACAAAGAAGAACATCAAGAAAGCCTAGTTGCTACCTGTGAATTGTTCGGGGTAGACAGACAGGTTTACTACCGAAGAAAGCAATCTGTAAGACGAAGAAAATCCAGGGCTTCTCAAGTTATAGAACTAGTTGGAGCTATTCGTTTTCAGATGCCTAAAATTGGTGTACGAAAGTTATACTTTCTTCTTCAGGAAGAATTAAAACGCTTGAATGTAGGAAGAGATATGCTTTTTAGAATTATGAAAGCAAATCATATGTTGATTATTCCAAAACGCAGATATCATATAACAACAAACTCTCACCATCGTTTTAGAAAACATAAAAACTTGATTGAAAATGTTGTCCCAGAGAAACCAGAGCAGATATGGGTATCGGATATTACCTACGTTGGTAATAGACAAAACCCGATGTACTTAGCATTGATTACAGATGCATATTCCAAACAAATAATGGGCTATGATGTATCCAGTTCCTTGGATGTATCAGGTTCACTTAGAGCATTGAAAATGGCATTAAAAAAACGAAAATACAAGAATAACGTTCTTACACATCATTCAGATAGAGGGCTCCAATATTGCAGCAACGAATACCAAGATGCACTCAACGGTGCAAAATTAAATTGTAGCATGACGGAGTCATATGATCCATATGCAAACGCAGTTGCTGAAAGAGTAAATGGAATTTTAAAAGGAGAATTTATTGGTTACAAAAACAAATGCTCATTACAGACAATGGAAAAGTTAATTGAAAGCAGTATTAAGACTTATAATGAAAAAAGACCACATTTTTCCTGCTTTTACAAGACCCCTCGTCAAATGCACAACCAAAATAAAATAAAAATAAAAACCTATAAAAACAAATATCCCAGTAAACACGTGTTTACTGGGATATAATTTATTAATTTAGTCTTTAATAATCTGTATCGCTTATTTAGGACTAGTCATTATTTAAGATTTGGAGAGGCAATGCCAATATCCCGACCAAAAAAAAGGGCAATTGCTCTTACAGGCACTCCCCTTTTCAATTCAAAGTAAAATAATGTCAATATTGTAACGATGCTGCTATTCAATCCCAACGATAAAGCATTTAATAAGTTGTTTTTTCTAATTTTTAAAATAGACCCTGTGCTCAACAATAAGCTTTTTAGAGACGAAAAGGAGCATTATTAACTATTTTTTTTACTAATTCCTTTAGTTATGCCAACAAAAATGCGTTTTATATAAAAGTAAAAAATCAAGTTCTTATTCTTTATTGCATATCGTTTAATCATAAATTTTTTAGGTGGAATAAAAAGGTCAAAAAGATATTTCAATTTACGTTTAGTTCCATTTATTTTTGAAAAAGTCATTTTGTAATTATCATGCCGAGTCAATACAAACTCTTCAATTGCTTTGTTATCATTCCTTAAATAATGGATAAACAAAAAATGAGGATCATATTTAGACTGTCCTTTGAGTAAATGAAAAACCTCATCGGGAATTGTTGTTTCAAAATAATCACGACAAAGTTCTAAAACATCCCTTATTTCAACTTGACAATTGTACTGGCAACTTGATGAAACAAGTTTTTTCCACTCAATTTCTGATTCATTATTTTTTATAAAAGACTTAATATCAATAAAATGTTTCATTGAAACATCTCGTTCATCAATCAAATGCTTGTGAAGATGAAAGCAAAGATACTGTAAGAAATCAGTTGGAGATAAATCGTAAACCTTTCCTTGTAGCAAATCTATTTCAGACGCATTTGACCAATACTTTTTGAGATCGACTTGATAACTAGTTAAACCTGAATGTAGCTTGTTGTGAAGTTCGATTTTGGTTAAACCTTTTACAAATGTATATGGATGTTGCGAATCATTAATTTGAGTGACAAATTCAGAGATTTCTTTGGAATTATCAATTTCCCATCCATTTTCTAAAAGTAAGTGCTTAAATTTTTCAACATCTTCATCATTAACAAGTAAGTCGATATCCGACATGCTTCGAAGTCCATAGTCCTTGTAAATAAAATGAATAAGTGGAATTCCTTTTAAAGGAATAATTGGTATATTATTCTGATTACAATGCTTTATTACGTTTTCTAAATCTTTGTGCTTTTGAACATTACTAAGATAAAGATTGATGTACCTTTTTTTAAGATGCACCATTATTCCTTCAGGGATGATACTTCTGTCAGATAAATGAATAAAATTTTTATAAACCAAAGATGATAAACCCAATTCATCGATTTGCTTCGCAAAAACTTCCCAATCGTTAATTTCTAGAAGTAATTCATTTAATTTTATCAGTTCTGATTCACTTAAATGGGGATTTGCAGCAAAAAGAAGCGTTTGTTCTTCAGATTGTAACTTAAATTTCATCCTTTTGTTTTGAGTTTGATATGCCACCTAGTTTACAACTTGAAATTTTAATAAATGAGTTTTTAAAATGCTAGTCAATGAACTAACAAATATTCGACAAAGTTAAGGTGTTTTAAAGAATTTGATTTGAAAAAAATCAACTGGTGATTGAAATTCCATTAAATTTTGAAGCCCATGACTTTACAAGACAAAAAATGCTGATATTTTTGAATCTTTTCGGCTGAAAAAGTATTTTAGATTCATATTAAAAAACCAGCTGAACAAAATTGAAAACTGAATTTTACTTGAGGAATTATAAGTGATTTAGCATTAATCGATGGTTTTGATCACTTAACAAAAAAGAATAATCACTTTTTGCAAGGTCTTCCATCAGAGCATCATGATTTTGAACAATTTCAGAATATTTTTTACTATATGTTTTTGACAATGAGGCTTTTACTAAAGCGCTTTCAATTCCTAAAAAACGGAAAAGGTCGTCGCATGTTTTTTGCCATTCATTGTTATCTAATAAATCTGTTTCATAAATAACAGTGTGATGATCAAAGTTTTTTAATAACTCTAATTCATTGGTTTTTTGATTTACTAAATTTTTAATTCGTTTAAAAAAATCATCTTTGTTTATCGTAATTTTATTTGCTAATTCACTCTGATTATTCATGTTCCTGTGCCATAATCCAGATTCTACTGCTACTAAATGAGAAAAAACTTGTTCGATAATATCGTTTCTATAAAAATGGATAATTTTCCAATTTCTATTAGTTAGTTGTTTGAGAATGTAATGTTTTCTTTTGTGATCTGAAAACAAAAGTGTAAATCCATAGACTTTTGTTTTTGCAAGATAATTCCGATAGTAAAAAGTGTAAATTGGAAATGTGTATGCAATTTTTCTTATCAATTTATTGGTAATATAATTTTCTTTAACATTGTACAATTCCCCTTCACAGCAAATATAAGGATGTGAATCTAATAATTGTTTTAGAAGAGTAGAACCAGATCGACCTTGTCCAATCATGATAAAATTGTGCTTTTTTGTTTTTAAAATCATATTAAAGGAAATTATAATTGTCTTATATTTTTTTAATGAATTTATTAGTCAAATGAACCATTTATGAATTGAGTTTACGAAAAACAGCCCAAACCTTAATCACTTGGGTTTTGTCTCTTGCGATGTAAAGACTCTCTAAGCACTTTTAAATAGTCCTTAACATGTTCTTTCTTATAAATACCCATGTTGTTATTATGAATCCGTCTCCTTAGTAATGTATAAGGCAATATTTCGTCGCGAAAACCTATATCTTTAGCGCGACTATACCAATCTATAAACTCTCCTAAATGAAGTTGTTCGTTAAAAAAACCCACCTTTAAGAAATCTGATTTTTTAATTAAAATAGCACCTGGTAAATACCCAGGCATATTTTGCAACATCGGATTTAATTTGTTGGTGTCTTCAACAGATAATTCTGGACTAATAAATTGTTCCACAAAACCCGATACAATTTCCGTTTCAGGATGATTATTTAAATAATTGAATTGTTCTTCTAATTTATTATCTAACCAAATGTCGTCGGCATCTAAAAACGCAAGATACTCGCCTTTCGCTATTTTTATACCTTCATTACGCGCAGCACCTGCACCTTTATTTTGTTGATTAATAATTTTAATCTTTTTTCCAAATAATTCAATTTTAGATAAACTCTTATCAGTGCTGCCGTCGTTTATTACAATAATTTCAAACGGTTTCAAAGTTTGACTCAAAATACTATTCAAAGCTTCTCCAATGTATTCTTCTGCGTTATAAAGCGGTAAAATTACACTTATGTAAACGGCTGACTCATTTGTCATAATTTTTGTTTTAACTTTTATATTTCTTTTCCTTGCCAGAATGTTAAGATATCTTCTAACTGATTTAATCGAGGTAGTGAAAAAGTCGAATTATCTGTTTTAGAACGTCTATCTAAAGATTTTTTATGCACTTTTAATAGCTCTGAATTTACCATTTTTTGATCATTGCTAATGTTCTTACCATGAATTCTAAAATAGTGAACTATTTGCTTGTGTATAATTAATTGGATGTTTTTTTCTCTCGCTCTAAAAAACCAATCTATATCTTCGCCAGAATTAAATTCGGTATCAAATAACCCAACTTGTTTAATTACAGTCAACTTAAATAATGCAGCGCCTAAATTTAATGCAAAATAGTTATCATTTTGGGCATTCTGCTTAATTTGTTCAAGTGATTTAGACATTGGTGTTTTATGCGTAAAGCCTAAAGTTCCACCAATCGTTGGATTATCGTTTAAAATCGAAATTTGTGTGTTTAATTTGTCTTCACTCCATAAATCATCTGCATCTAAAAAGGCAACATATTTTCCTTTTGCATGCTCTATCCCTAAATTTCGGGCAGAAGCCACACCTTGCTGATTTTGATAGACGTACACAATATTTAACCCCGTCATCTTAACTATTTCTGCAGTTTGATCAGAACTTCCATCATCGATGACAATTATTTCTAAATTGGAGTACTGTTGCTGCATTACATTTTCAATTGCATCCGCAATGAAAGCGGCGCCATTATGTACAACGATAATTACGCTAATTAATTCATTTTTATGATTTACTGAAATACTTTTTGCTAAGGGTGGTTTGGTACTTTCTCCACTATCAATTCGGTCTTTTTTCTTTTTGAAAACCTTTAAAATATTAAGTTCTACCAAGTTCTTTCCCTTGGTCATGTTTGATTCGTGTCTTTGAACATACAATGTAATATCTTCAATTCTTTTCATTGCGATGTTTTTCTCTTCAGCGCGATTAAACCAATCACCATCTTCTCCAAAACGCAATT
This sequence comes from Crocinitomicaceae bacterium, assembly GCA_044361165.1. Classification (GTDB taxonomy): domain Bacteria; phylum Bacteroidota; class Bacteroidia; order Flavobacteriales_D; family Crocinitomicaceae; genus JAQVCM01. Next base: position 6,390 of record JBIKJE010000055.1, read on the forward strand.
CTTGGTCATATAAGCCAACTTTATCAAAGATTGATTTGCGATATAAGCCAGCTCCTATATAACTTGGAAAAGATTCTTTAGCATTTCCCAAATACTCAATGTTGTCCAATTCATCTTTTCTAAAAAGCTGAGCATAACCACGCACAACTTCCAGTTCAGAATCATCCTTTAGTTCATTCATCAACGTCTTCAGCATATTTTCTGGCCAAAAATCATCAACATCCAAAAAGGTTATAAAATCTCCCGAAGCATTTCGAATTCCTCGGTTACGCGCAGCTGCTGGACCACTATTTGGTTGATGAAAATAACGTATATCTATACTTAATTTGTCGATTATTTTCTTGGTATCGTCAGTACTACCATCATCAACAATAATAATTTCTAATGGTTGGTATTTTTGATCCAATATATGCTGGATGGCATCAGATATAAACTGTGCACCATTATAAATCGGAACTATAACGCTAATTAATGGGTTTTCACAATCAGTATCGCTATCATCATTTAAAATCGTATAAGTTTCTGAATCAACAAATTGATAGATCACTTCTGGCACTAATTTTAGGTTAAATCCAAGCTTAAGTGTGAAACATGGCAATTTGGTGATAAACTCATTAATATAGATTTGAGTATGTTTCCCTACGCCAGGTAACTGGGTCATAGTGGTAAATGAAATTGCACGTTGTATCGGCCAAAAATTAGTCGGCGTTATTTCAGTAATTTCTGTTGGTTGAATAACTGGAGTTAAAATTGCAACCAATGGCATTTTAATTTCGACTAGCTCTTTTAGTTTGGGGAAAATAAATAGAACTTCTTTTTCTTGGTCTTCAGCGACTTTAGGACTAGATAATTCAACTAACTCTGGAAAATTTACAATATCATCTACGTTAATTTTTGCACTACAATATAAGCTGTACACGAACGGAACAGGGTCTTTTTTAACGATGACATAATCGTCTCCAAGGAATTTTAAGCCACGATTTAAACACGTTAATGAAGTGGTTGACTTTCCAGAACCACCCTTTCCTGTGATTAATATAGCTTTGTTGTCTACACCAACAGCAGCAGCATGTATTAGTTGACAATTGTTTTTTTCCATCCACCAGTGAATAAGGGTTCGAAATGGCGAAGAATATACCCAATATGGGAAGGATTTTGAACTCTTTACCCAATACACACCCGTATTGGTTTCTAAGTCAAGCAGATTTACTGAATATTCACTCCAATGAAATGCAGTCTTTATTCGTTTGCTATTGAACCCCCAAATATCCCCTCGATCTGTAAAACAAGACCAATCACATGGCGGTGCAGGAGCAATTACACCAGTAGATTCAGAGTCGAAAACATTAATTGTTATGTCGGGATTGGAAGTGTATGGAACACTAAGATGTGCAAGTGCATTTGTTAATGGATTGACCAGTTCAGAACCAGCAAAATTTAGGCAGAGTGTTGTTTCCGCTATTTGGAAAAATAACTTTATCTCGCCTGTTTTCTGTGCCGCCTGATTAAATTTAGCTAGAAAATTTTCAAAAAAAGATATTTGTTCCGACTCTAATTTTTGAGGTTTATCCATGGCTTCTTTTTTATTGTATTAATTATGAGTAGTTTGAATTGAGTTTGAACTTTTCAACTTGGTTAAGTCCCCTTGTTTTAGTTCAAAAACGTCATCACATACTTCAATTACCTTTGAATCGTGACTTATTATTAGCATTGCAGGATTGTAGTGTAGTTTTTTTAAACTATTAATGATTTCAAATACAGTTTGATGGTCTAAATGATTAGTAGGCTCATCCAGTATTAATAGTTTTGGTTTTCGAATTAATGCACGTGCAATGGCGATTTTTTGGCGTTCACCACCTGAAAGTAAAATGCCGTTTTCACCAATATTTGTATCAATTCCTTTGTTCAATTTAGATATTAAATCATTTATTTTTGTCAATTCCAAGACTTCCTTTAATGTTTCATCACTCACTTCATCTGAACCATAAATGATATTTTCGGCTATTGTTCCATCAATAAATTTAACATGCTGTGAAACTACACCTATTTGCTTTCTAAAAGCTTTAAAATCAATGTCATGAAACGATATGTTTTGACTATAACAATTTCCTTGGTTCGGCTTGTAAAAACCAAGGATTAACTGAATGATTGTTGATTTTCCTGAACCATTTTCCCCAACAAAACCGATTCTTTCTCCAGCTCTAATTTCAAAACTAATATCGTTAAGTATTAATTTTTCTTCGTAGCTAAATGAAACGTTTTCAAACTTGATATTACCATCAAAATCAAAAATTGTAGAACCAATATAAGGGTCAACATTTTGTTGATTTGACACTTCGAAAATTGTAGCAATTGATTCGTTTCCAACCAATAAGCTTAAATAAGAATTATTAATGACTGCTAATACATTTTGCAATCTACTAACAGCAATGTAAAAAACCATTAATTCCCCTAAAGTCATCATGTTTTTAAGGTAAGAAATAGCTCCAATTACCAAAACAAATACGCCAATAAGTGCAACTAGAACGTTTTGAACGCGCGAACTAATTGTTTCAAAATGGGTTTTACTAATCGTTTTATCTTTTAATTCTTCTAATATTTCAGTGTGCTTTTTGCGCTCATCGGCTTCTGTGGATTGAATTTTTATCAAATCCATGAATTTAAACAAATACAAGGTTTCTTTGCTGAATAAATCAAATACATTTTGGTGTTCTAAAACATATTTCTGAAGTTTTTTACCAATGTATTTATTGCATAGATACATAATTGGCAAGTAAAGTATAATCAGTAAAAACAAGTAGATATTTAAAAATGCAAGCGTACTTAGCAGCGCTATACTTATAAAAATAGAAGGTATTAATTTGGAAACAATACTAGCTCCCATTCGAGAAACACGCTCGGTATTTTGAATAATTTGAGAATGGAGTATACCAATGTCTTTTCGAGTGTAGTAAGATGTTGAAAACAAAAAGAATTTATCCATCAAATTTTTCCGCATATCAACAGAAATGTTTGCAAATATGATGTTGTTTTGTTTTGTAAATAATGCATTTAATCCTCCATTTAATAAACGAAAAGCCAAAACAGCAAATCCTGCAATAACAAACAAACTGATTTCTTTTTGAGGGATAACGACATCGACGATGTATTTACTTAACCACATTGATGGAAATATCAAAAATGAAATTGCAATAAATCCGATGCTAATTTTAATAAGTTTAGAATTATATGGTGTGAAAAATTGATAGTAATACTCCCATGCCGCCCGATTGAAATGTATTTTTTTCATTTCATGAATCGATTTTTTTTCCCTCATATACTTATGTGTTTTATTAAAACAAGAGCAATCATTGTTTCAATTCTAACTTCCTTTTTTTATTTCTGTATATGTATTTTAACAGACCTATTTGTTTTAAATACCAATTTGCTTGGTAAGTCATAGCGTTATATTGCAAATAAACATAATTTATTTTTTTCGTTTTTGTTTTAAGGTTACTTTTTTTATTTAAAATATTTATTCGATTTTCAATCGCTATTTCTAACCAATGTTTTTTTTTCGATGATAAAACTTTATAAACACTATCAGGAACAATCACTTCAACTGTATTTTTCAAGTATAGCAACACTTGATTTAGTGTTTCTGCAAAGTTAATGTTTTGTGTTTCTGCAATAATTAAATCCCAATTTAATTTATCAGAATGGAAAGTAATCATTGTAGAAATATCAGTCAAATTAATAGGATCGCTCAAATGATTTTTAATCAAATAGATGAAACAATCTGTTATTGAAAAGAAATTTAATTCTTGTCCTCCTTGAGTAATCATGATAGACCGTTCCCATAAATCGGTTTCTAACTTGTTATTATTGGAATCAAAATCGGGATACCAATGAAGTGTAATTTCACAAACATTTTTTTTACGAAAAGAAATGTTTGTACCATACTTAAAAATGAAATTCAGATCGAATTTATTTTTCCCCACTTTCCAACCTGAAAAATAAAGGTATCTAATTACATCTTGTAATTGGCTCTGTTTTACAGCAAAATTAAATTTCCCAATATACCTAAGAGCCAAACTATTATAAATTATAAATGCTGAAGCTGCTTCTGGCAATATTAATGGAGTTATTTTTTGTGCTGATAAATCTCCAATTAACGATGTTAGTTGTTCACAAATTAATTGGTTATTTATCCAGCTTTTTCTATAAATCCCTTTTAATCGTGGAATTAAATCATCGTCCACTTTTTGATCACACAGTTTTTGGTACAATAGCGGCAATAACTTGATAGAGTCGCTATCTATATCGTGTTCAAAATCAATATTTTGTTTCCATTTAGAAAAAGCAACTAAATAATTTTCCTTGTCTAATAGAACTGCTTTAAGTAAAAGTTCATATTTATGTGACGAAGTCAAATTAGTCAATTTTTGCTTCTGGCCAACCTTGTTCACCAACATCATGAATAGGATCCAAAAGTAATAAATCCTGCATATCAATATGTTTTCGAATATTAGGAAAAACATACGGGTTGGCTGCTGCCGACAATTGACGACTCAATTCTGTAACATCTTGAAATATAGGAGAATTTGTGTCTTCAATTATAAGTTTTTCATCGATTAGCTTTTCAACGAAATCATTTACCATTTGTGTTATTTCTTCAAGCTTGTCGGGGTTTGCTTGTTGTAATATCATAATTACTTGATCAACACTTCCTGTCTTTTGAATAAATTCCCAAATTAAGGGCCCTAATCCATCAAAACTATAATAAACACCAGATTTAAAATCCATTAGAATGGTTTCGTTATCGATGGTTTCATGAACGATGTTGGGTTCATTTATTTTAAGCATAAACTAATTTTAATATTTGCAAAAATAATCACTAGTATGCGATAAAAATACACATTCATGTTTTTTTATTTCAAAAGAATTGATTTTAATGATGTAAAATTAACGTTTAAAAATTTTAGCACTAAAAAATGGACTTTCAAAAGTAATCAAAGGTAAAAAATGACCTCATAAATCTGATTCAATTTCGTTTAATAAAAGATTTGACTTACTATTGCTGCGTAAGCGTTTCAAAATCGAATTGAAACGCTATCATCAACCTAATTTACTAAATGGATGAATAGCTAGTTTTAAAAGAAAAATAATATTATTCAATCCCAGGCTATTCAAATGTCATGCACCTTGTCGCCGAAGTATTTTTTAGTATTTATGCTAGGAGATTTCGTATGTGTACTAAATTATTTATCGCATAATCAGAAAAATTAGCGGATTTCAAAACAAAACAAATTTGCACTTAAAAAAGTAGGTTGAGGCACTCGAAACCAACTTTTTTTGTATATTTAGATAACTAAGTCAAAACTAAACCAAAATGAGAGAAGGTTGGATGTATATTTTAGAATGTTGTGATGGAAGTTATTATACGGGAAGCACAATTGACCTGCAAAGAAGATTGAATCAGCACCAAGCAGGAGTAGGTGCAAATCACACAAAAAAAAGACTACCGGTCAAACTTGTTTATTCTGAAGAATATCAAAGAATTGCTACAGCGTTTTACCGTGAAAAACAAGTTCAGGGTTGGAGTAGAAAGAAAAAAGAAGCTTTGATAAGAGGTGAATATGCGAAATTGCCAGAATTGGCAATGGCGTATAGAGATGTTGACTTCGAAAACCTCAGCCAAATCGAGAAACTCAGTAAACTCAATGTTACCACAAATGCAGACTGAGGCACTCGAAGTCTGCGCTTGGAAATCAAAGTCAACCCGAGAGCCGCTATAAACTCAATGTTACCACAAATACAGACTGAGGCACTCGAAGTCTGCGTTTGGCTCTCGAAGTCTGCGTTTGGCTCTCGAAGTCTGTATTTGTGATTCGAAATAAATATTTGCCACTCGAAGCCGAAATAAAATAAACTCCCGCAAATAATAAATTTGTACATTCAGAACACTATTGCTTATATTTGCCTTTTTTAGGTACTAATCATTCAGGTGATTACTTTTTTTATTTTTAGATGACGAATATTTTTATTGCAAACTTAGATTGGGAAATTACTTCCGACGACTTAACAGCAACCTTTTCTTCTTTTGGTGTGGTTACTTATGCGCACGTTGTTTTTGACAAAGTGACCAAAAAATCGAAAGGTTTTGGTTATGTTGAAATGGAAACGACCGATGGCGCAATTGCTGCGATTGAAGCGTTGAACGGAATGGACATCAATGGTCGTAAATTAGACGTAAAAATTGCTTCGCCAAAAGGAAATCGTCCTGAGAAAAAAGTTTTTGAAAAGAAACCTTTTGAGAAAAAACCATTCGAAAAAAGACCTTTTGAAAAGAGACCTTATCCAGCAGGCTCAAAACCTGCTTACAACAGTGATAGACCTGCAAGCGCAAGTTCAGAAGAAAGAAAACCATTCAGAAAAAGAGAAGATTAATTTTTCGATTCACTGAAATCTTTTTGTCATTCAGAATCGTAAGTAGTTTGCTCATTTTCTATTTAAAAGAAAGATTATGATTTTTAAACGCTTAGGTTCAGTTTGTTTCGCTATCGCCTTTTTATTGGCAATTGTCGTTTTCACAAGTTATGGCGCCAAAATGATTCCTCGAGAAATCGCCAAAATTGGAATGATTATCTTCGGTGGAATCGCGTTACTCATGAATTTGATTTCTTTTAGATTTGATAAATCTTCCGAAAATAATCCCGTTTACTGGATTGGAAGCGTGGGTATTTTTGTTGGATTAATATTGAAAATGAATCATTTAATCTACAATGAATTTGTCCTAATTGCAGGGATTTTTATTGTCGGACTTTCATTTTTCTACAATCCTTTTGCTAAAAATAACTCAACGCAAAAAGACGATGAACTTCTGGATCAATAATATACAATTTAGGGTTTTTAAAAATTTATCCAATCTGCTTGTTCTCACAATTTGCTGGCTTTCAGCGTCAACAACTTTTGCCCAGAAAGCAGTAAAACTTGAATTGCAAAACCCCAATAAAATTGAACTCACCGATAATAATTTTTGGTTTTGGGAAACGAACTCATCCAAAGAAAATGATCTGAAAGCTGCACTTAATGCGCATTCAAAATTTCAAAATCTACCTAATCTTTATCCCAATTTTGGTTTTGTAAAATATGATGTTTGGTTCCGTTTTGTGCTCACAAATCAATCTAACGATACGATACAAACAATGCTCAGTATCAGCAATCCAAATATGGATGAAATCGACTTGTATCAAAATTCAACAGTTGCAAAGTGGAAAAATATCGCGCAATTGGGTGACAATCGACCTTATGAAAACAAAAAAATCGCCAACCGAAATTTTATCATGCCAATCGATTTGCTGCCTCACGCAACAGATACATTTTTACTGAGAACAAACAACGGTGGCGAACAATTTCACTTTATGCCGGCTTTGGTTACTAACCAATTTTTTTTGGAAGACGATGCCGATACACAACTTTACTTCGGAATTTACTTCGGAATCATTGCTTTCATAATCATTTTTAACCTTTTCTCTTATTTCGCATTGAAAGACAAAAACGCACTTTGGTACGCGTCGTATGTTTTCTCTTTTGGAATGTTGAATATTTCCTTACTCGGTATCGGTTCCTATTATTTTTGGGGCGGAAATTATATGGTTGACCGAACAAATCCATTTTTTGCATCTACTAGTTTGCTCTTTTTACTCTATTTCTGCATGGGCTATTTGAAAACCAAAATCAATCTTCCCAAAACACACAAATTATTCAGATTTTTCCTGTTTTTCGCGTATGTGTTTTCAATTTGTTCATTAATTCCTGGCGAATTATTTTATCAAATCTCCGTAGTCGGAATCAATGGTGTCACTTTGATCTTAAACATTTTAATTATTCCAATCGCTTACGTTGCCATCCGCGAAAAAATTCAAGAAGCGAAATTGTTTTTGATTGCTTTCACCGTGCTTGCGATCACCGTTTTTGGTTTCATTTTGAAAAACTTCGGTTTGGCTCCATCTAACTTTATTACCGATTTTGGAATGCAAATTGGCTCATCATTAGAAGCTGTTTTATTGAGTATTGGTATCGTCTTGAAGTATAAAACGACGCGAGAAACGGCCTTGAAAAGTTTGAAAGATATAAATGACCTGACAGAACAAGCAAATGTAATTCTAGAGCAAAAAGTAACAGAACGAACCCAAGAAGTGGAAAGTCAAAAATCCATGTTGGAGTTTAAAAACGGAGAAATTTTAAGCAGTATCACCTACGCAAAACGCATTCAAGATTCATTGCTTCCATCCAAAAGTACTTTTCTCAATGCCTTACCAAATTCTTCGCTTTGGTATGCGCCGAAAGACATTGTTGCTGGTGATTTTTATTGGGTGCAACAAATCGAAATCAACAATCAAAAATGGTCATTTTTCGCAGTTGGCGATTGCACTGGTCATGGTGTTCCAGGAGCGATGATGAGCGTTTTGTGCTTCAACGCTTTGGAATCAGGATTGAAAGAACTCATGGAACCAAATCCTGGACTATTACTAGAAAAAGCAGCTTTTTATTTGAACAAAAACCTACAAAACGAAAACCAAGATTTGGCTGATGGAATGGATATTTCTTTAGCTTGCATCCATTTTGAAACTAAACAATTGTATTGGGCAGGAGCAAATAATCCCTTGTGGATATTGAGAAATGAAGAAATTATTCAATTCCCAGCTACCAAGCGACCAGTAGGAAAAACGGATATCAAAACACCATTTGAAAGCCATAAAATTGAAGTTTATGCCAAAGATTCACTGTTTTTATTTTCAGATGGTTATGTAGATCAATTTGGTGGTGAACAAAATAAAAAATTCAAACGGAACAATTTCATTCAGTTGATTCAACAACACGCCAATTTATCGATTCATGAAATGATGGATGAGATAAGAAAAGCGCATTTTAGCTGGAAAGGCATTGAAGAACAAGTCGATGATATTTGTGTGATGATTGTTGAGATTTAGTTTTTTTATTACCTTTGAGTGAATCACATTTTGTGACTTGATTTAAATAAAAGTTTGGGATGGCTAAAATTATTATTTTGTTGTTTACTTTGACGGCTATTCTTGGTGGTTGTGGATTGGAATATATTCCTCAAACGCCTCCTGAAGATCGACAATTACAGCGTCAAAGAGTTATAGAATCAAAAATAAAGTCAGAATTTGAACCACAAAAAAAGACCTATCGTTCTATTGCATTTGGGAAAACGACAACCATTAAACCTTTAAGCTTTATTAAATTAGATTCGCTTTTTGAGCAAAAATATCAATTGGAACAATCTGGACGAAGAGATAGAAATCTGGACGAAAAAATTGGTATACAGCGTTTGGTTTGTCAAACTGATACAAACGAAATTTTGTACATGGAAGAACATGTTTTTAGTTTAGAAACTGACACAAGCGCAGAGGTTTTGTCGGGGAATTTCGCACTAAATATTAAAAACGAAATCCGACAAGTTGAATTTACCACAGCTTACACGATTCCTTCCAATTTAGTAGCGTTTTATGGCTATTATGTTTTGAATGAGTCATTTATGTATTTTTCTGAACAGCCTGCTAGTGAAGAGGAAGATTTCTACAGGTATTATAAAAATAAAGCTGGTACCTTATTGGGATTTCAAAAAGAACAGTTCATCGTCAACACATTGAAATTGATGAAATTGGCAAGAACAAATAGATCTTTAGAAAAACAATTGTTTTTAAGGGAGTTGACCAAAACTGAAGTTCATGGTTTGAATACTAATTATGAGAGTGCTGTTTTTAATAGATTAGATCAATTTTCAACTGCCAAAAATGAAGTTGATTACTACTTGGTTGACTATCAATTTGTAGAAAGAGTGAGCGATATTAAAACTGAATTGAGACGATATGTGCTCAAATTTGATCCATATTTGATGTTGATTTCTAAGGAAAAAATGTAATATTTTAACTAGAAATCAAATTGAATTGAGCCAAAAGCCAATTGATTTTCTAGTTTTTTATTTGCTAACCATGGAGAATAGATAATTTCTGATTTGGTATCTGCATGATAGTCACTTGTGGCCAAGAAATAGGATTTACTTTTCAATTCTATTTGATATCCACCTTTAAGATGTGCTATTTTAATAAATGCACCGTTCAATTTAATTTCAGTGTTCTTGCTTGACGAGATTTCAAAGTAATGCAAATTCCCTGGATAGTTTTTTTGAAACGCTTCAGCAATGTATTTCGCTTTTTTTGGATTTTTATTTCTGTTGGCGTAAAAGCAGAAATTATGACCACCATATTGAACTACAAAGGTGGGTTAATTTGCTTGAAAAAAACAAATCTGCTTGTGGTTCATTCTCTGAAAACGGTCCGAAACTAAAAGACCAATCCACAAAATGCAAATGACCAAAACTGGTTGTAAAACTTTGATTTTTTGATTGATTAAACTCCAGTAAAATACAATTATCACAGCGAAGAGGAAAGCTACTTCCCAAAATTGTAACACAAATCCATTCGAAACTGCACCCGGAAGTGAATCCACAAAATCGATGATCCACAACATGGCAAACATCGTCCAAAAAAGCAAAAAAGCTACGGCTTTAGCGAGTGGATTCCACCAAGCAACTGTAAATAAACCAATGCCAAGCGCTAAAACCAAAAAGGAAAAAATCATCAAGCCTAAATTGGTTAAAATGAAATAATTTGGGAATTGATGAAAATAATACAAAGTCAAAGGTACAGTCATGATTTGCGCAGCAATGCCAACCATCGTACCCTCCCAAGCCAATTGAATCCATTTGATTTTGGTATAAAAAAGCACGCTTAAATGTTTGTTAAACAAGAAAATTCCAACCATTGCCAAGTATGAAAGTTGAAATCCGATGTCAAAAAGAAAGTGTGGATTCCATACCAAAATGATTACTGCGGAAAGTGCCAATGAATTGAATCCATTGTATTTTCTGTCTGACAAAGTGCTGCCAGCCAAAACGGTAAACATCAAGGCTGAGCGAACTACTGACGAAGACAATCCTGTCAAGGCAGAATAAATCCAAACGATAATCAATGCCAAAATTAGCGCTTGATTTTTGGAAATCCATTTGGAGAAAAGTCCAAAAATCAAAGTGAGAATTTGAACTAAAATGGCTACATGAAGTCCTGAAACTGCCAATACATGCATTGCGCCAGTGTTTCCAAATTTGCGGGTAATTTCGCTGTCGATGGAACTTCTGTCTCCTAAAATCAATCCTTTAGCAACCGCATTTTCATCACCTTTCAAGAATGTGTCTAAAATGGATGCAAATTTTTCCCGTAGACCGATGAATAAGTCCATGATTTCCCAATCGGATTTTCCAACCACAATAAACTGATCTTCTGCTACAAAAGCGCTGTTTTGAATCGATTTATGTTTCCAAAATTTTTGGCTATCAAATTCACCTGGATTCTGATTGTTTCCAATTTTCGTCAGTTCTGCGTTGACAATACAAATTTGTTTTCGCTGCAATTTTGAGGTAGAATCTTCCAAAAACATCAAAATTTTCCCTCTCGTGGGTACAGTATCTTTGTAGCGAATGATATATTTTGCTTCTACTTCGCATTTTTTGTAAGCGCCAGCCGTTTTGGAAATAGCTTCAATTTCAACCATCACTTTGTCGCCAACCAAATATTGATTTTCAACATGGTAAATGTCATTGTCTGGATTTTCAAATAAGTACAAAGTTTGTCCTAATTGAAAGAAAATCAACAAAGGAAAAATGAATTGAAGCTTTAAAACAGTTGAATCAATTTTAAACTTCAAGGCTTGAATTCCAGCAAAAATCAACAGAATGATTATCAGCGCAAAAAATGAAATGTAAAAATCAAAAGGAAATATATCAGCGACTACAATGCCCAGCGCCATCGAAAAGAAAAACCACAAAAAAGGCATATACTGGAATCGCATAATAGTTTCATTGTTAGGCTAAAAATATTGTTTTTTTTCAATTAATGATCTAACAATTATAAAATTGAATAATTAATTATTTATTTTTCTCCCAAAGCTGAACTGTTTGATTGTAAAATTGGTTCAATCGTGAGCTGTCAGCATCGACGTAAATTTCAAATGTTGTATTATCGTGTTTATAAATGGAGATGGAAGAAGCCAGGGTTACCGCAGTTGTTTTATTATTTAATTTCATCGAATCAATTTGTGAATAAAAGGCAAAATTCTTTTCTGTTAGATTATTTTCAATCCAATAGCTTGCAACTCGTTTGTCGGTGACAAAATTTCCACTTTGTTTCAAGCCTGAAATTCCACCATTCGATTCGAATAGCAATATTTTTTCATTGGTATCAAGAATGCCCAAACTGCGGATGAACGATAAATCTTTTGCAGAGAGATTATTTTCATTTTTCTCACTCCAACTGCATGAAACCGCCAAAAAGAGGATAGAAAACAAAAATATTGAAAGTAATTTTTTCATCGATCGAAATTAATAACAAGACCAATATAAAAGTTGATTTTCTTCGTTATAATAAAATTTAACTGTTTTTTGAGCTTTCTTTTTTTAATTGAATGTAATTTTGCAGGCAAGATGGCAAAGCAAAAAAAGCAAATTTCCAAGAAAAATGAACTGAAACAATCAAACAATGTATTCGAAGATTCCCCTTGGAAATTGTATTTGCAAGTATCGCTTTTTACAATTGGTTTAGGTTTAGTCGGTCTTGTATCTTATCCTTTTTTTCAGTCTTTTTCATTTTCCCTACTCAACAAGATTGAAATTACCACCGTACAAATAGGAACTGAATTCAAATTAAAAATGCTCTATATCGCTGCTTTCGTTTTGGTTCCCTTGATGGTTTTTGCAAGTCAGAAATTACTAAAATTAAAGGTTTTTACACAGAAATTATTTTTGATTACTTCGATTTTTATCTCTGGAATTATTTTTTGGATTATACAAATTAGCAGTTTGAACCAGCAGTACGAAGACATGCTGAAAGTCAAAACTCCATTTCCAATTAAATATACATTTGCGCTAGAAAATTTATTTCTGGAGTTTAATTTGTTGGTTGGATTTATTATCGGAGCAATCTTTGCTTCAATTTCAATCTACAGATTTAACAAGCGAAATACGCAAAATTCTTCACCCCAAAATAAGAATCAAAAATTAAAGAAATGAGCGAATCTTTGGAACAACAAACTAGCTTGGGTGAAAAATCAATCGGACAACAAACTGTTTATCCAATTCTTTTTGCGATTTGTTTTGCGCATCTAATCAATGATTTACTTCAGTCTGTTATTCCTTCTATGTATCCTTTGATGCAGCAGAAATATGATTTGACATTCTCGCAAATTGGATTGATTACATTTACTTTCCAAATTACATCGTCGCTTTTACAACCTTTT